>DASXCV010000063.1:0-5829 GCA_036491015.1 Thermoleophilaceae bacterium
TGCAGCAACCCGACGACGACGTCGATCCTGCCGAACGTCGCCAAGAAGCGCGTGGCCACGCAGGCGAAGAGGTTCGACAAGACGCGCGCGGCGGCCAAGCAGCTGCTGTCCGGCAACGAGACCCAGTCGGCGATCAACACGATCCTGGGAGGCGTCAAGTGAAGACCGCCGGCGCCACCCGCGCGCAGACGCTCGTGATGTCGTTCTTCGCCTTCTCGTGCTTCGGGCTGCTGCTGTTCCTGTGGATCTCGTTCGGCGGCACGATCCCGCTCAAGCCGAAGGGCTACCGCGTGCAGATCGCGTTCCCGGAGGCGACGACGCTCGCCAGCCAGGCCGACGTCCGGGTCGCCGGCGTCTCGATCGGCAACGTCGTCAAGCTCGAGCGCGACCCGGCCGGCAACAAGACGCTCGCGACCCTGCAGCTCGACCGCGCCTACGCCCCGCTGCACAAGGACGCGAAGGCGATCCTGCGCCAGAAGACGCTGCTCGGCGAGACCTACGTCGAGCTGAGCCCGGGCAGCCGCAGCGGCCCGAAGGTCGCCGACAACGGCATCCTGCCGAAGGCCCAGGTGGCGCAGACCGTGCAGCTCGACGAGATCTTCCGGGCGTTCGACCCGAAGACGCGGGCCGACTTCCAGACCTGGATGGAGCAGCAGGGCGTGGCGCTGGACGGCCGCGGCCAGGACCTGAACGATGCGCTCGGCAACCTCACGCCGTTCGCCCAGGACCTCGACAAGCTGCTCGCGATCCTGCGCAGCCAGCAGCGGGCCACCTCACAGCTCGTGCGCAACACCGGCGTGGTGTTCAACGCGCTGAGCGCGCGCGACGGCCAGCTCACGCAGCTGATCTCGAACTCGAACCGCGTGTTCCAGACGACGGCCCAGCGCGACGAGGACCTGCGCCAGGCGTTCATCGCGTTCCCGACCTTCGAGGACCAGTCGCGGGCGATCTCGGTGCGGCTGACGAAGTTCGCGAACAACACCAACCCGCTGATCAACCAGCTGCGCCCGGCGGCGCGGCAGCTGTCGCCCACGCTCATCGCCTCCGCCAAGCTCGCGCCGAACCTGAAGGCGCTGTTCGAGGACATCCACCCGCTGGTGCAGGCGTCCAAGCGCGGCCTGCCCGCGGTGTCCTCGTTCCTCGACTCCGCACGGCCCGTGTTCGCCCAGGCGGACCCGTTCCTGCGCAGCCTCAACCCCTTCCTCGACTGGGTGGGCCTCTACAAGCACGAGGTGGCCGCGTTCTTCGCGCTCGACACCGCCGCGACGCAGGCCACCCAGGCCGTGTGCGACAAGCCGGTGCAGCGCTGCACGTCGGTGGACAACGCCAGGCAGGTGCACTACCTGCGCACCACCAACCCGGTCAACCCGGAGGCGCTCGCCACCTACCCGAAGCGCATCGCGAGCAACCGCAACAACCCGTACTTCGCGCCGCTCGGCTACAAGGACCTGGCCACCGGCCTCAAGGTCTTCGGCACCTACCTCTGCACCACCAACCCGGTGCCGGCGGTCGTCCAGACCATCGATCCGCTGTTGCCGGGCATCGGTCCGATCACCGACCTGATCTCGCAGGACGAGTTCAAGCTGATCGACCAGTTCGTCTACGGCGGAGCCGCACCCGCCAACGTCGCCTCCCCACCCTGCAAGGAGCAGGCGCCACTGGGCAACCTGCTGGGGCAGGGCGGGAAGTATCCGCATGTCACCGAAGCGCCCGATTCGCCTTGACGGCGGGTCTCGGGTGCAGGGTCTCGGGTGTCGGGAACTGCCGGAAACCAGCCTTCCCGGCACCCGGCACCCGACACCCGGCACCTGACTAAGCTGATTCCATGATGCGGGGGATCCACTTCGCACGCCTGGTGCGTTTTGTGGCCAGGCGCCCGATTCCCGTCCTTGCCTGTGTCGGGCTTTTGGCCGTGCTTGCAGCGATTTTTGCGCTGCGGTTGCAGCCGAGCGCCTCCACGGACACGCTCGTGAACAAGTCGTCGTCCTCGTTCAAGGCGACCGAGCAGTTCAAGAAGCAGTTCGGCGACGACGCGATCGTCGTGCTCGTGAAGGGCAACCTCGAGCGCACGCTCCTGACGTCCGATCTGCGCACCCTGATCGAGCTCGAGGGCTGCCTGTCCGGCAACGTCCCCGCCCGCAGCATCGTGCAGAAGGGGAAGGTGGTGGCCGTCGGGCGCGACCGGATGCCGAGCGAGTGCACCGGCCTCGCCCAGGGGCACCCGGTGAAGGTGGTCTACGGACCCGGCACGTTCATCAACACGGCGGTCGAGCGCATCTCGCAGGGGCTCGGCCAGGCCACCGCGCAGGAGCAGGCGCAGGCCAACTCGGTGGCGGAGGCCGCGCGCCGGACGGCCGCCGCGAAGGGGTACTCGAAGGCGCGCCAGAACAAGCTCGCGGCCGAGGCGCGCAAGCTCGTGCAGGCGCAGTTCATCGACCAGGCGATGCAGCTCGCCCTCCGCTACGGCCTCACGAGCGCGCCGGCGATCAACAACACCGACTTCGTGTCCGAGCTGATGTTCGACGCGAGCAAGGGCGTGGACGTGCCGAAGGCGAAGTTCGCCTACCTCGTGCCGGGCCCGAACGCCGCGCTCGTGCAGGTGCGCCTCAAGCCGGGGCTCTCGGACAACGAGCGCCGGCACGTGATCGGGCTGATCCAGAAGGCCACCAAGGAGAAGTTCTTCCGGATGCAGAACGGCCAGCAATACCTCGTCAGCGGCGTACCGGTGGTGGCGGACGCGCTGGCATCGTCGGTGCAGCACGCGGTGGTGGTGCTGCTGATCGCCGTGCTGATCGTGATGGCGGCCACGCTCGCGCTCGTGTTCAAGGCGCGGCTGCGCATGCTGCCGCTGGCGCTCGCGCTGGCCGCGGCTGCGCTCTCGTTCGGAACCGTCGCGGTCGTGGGCGGCAGCCTGACGATGGCGTCGGTGGCCGCGCTGCCGGTGCTGATCGGCTTGGCGGTGGACTACGCGATCCAGTTCCAGGCGCGCTTCGAGGAGGGTCGCAGGGCGGGACTTGCCCCGCGAGATGCCGCACCGACGGCAGCCGCCGCGGGCGGCCCCACGATCGCCAGCGCCGGTATCGCCACGGGCGTGGGCTTCCTCGTGCTGCTGCTCTCGCCGGTGCCGATGGTGCGCGGGTTCGGCGTGGTGCTCGTGCTCGGCATCGTGTTCGCGTTCGGCTGCGCGCTCACGGCCGGGTTCGCGGTGCTGTCGCGCTTCGGCGACCGCGAGCCGCGCAAGCCGCGCGAGCGCCCGGCCGACGTGCCGCCGATGTTCCCGCGCGTGCGGGAGCGCGTCGCGCGCATCGCCTCGGCGTCGATCGGCACGGCGGTGGAGCGGCCCAAGCGGGTGCTGGCCGTCGGCCTGCTGCTGGCGGCGCTCGGCTGGGTGGCCGACACGCAGACGAAGGTGATCTCCGACGTGACCCAGCTCGTGCCGCAGAACCTCCAGGCGCTGAAGGACGTCAAGCAGCTGGAGGACGCCACCGGCGTGTCCGGCGAGCTCGACGTGACGGTGCGCGCCAAGGACCTCACGGACCCGAGCGTGGTCCGCTGGATGACCGCGTTCGAGCAGCGCGTGCTGGCCGCGCACGGCTACAAGACGGGTGACACCTGCAGCCAGGAGAAGAACCCACCCGAGCTGTGCCCCGCGCTGTCGCTGCCCGACCTGTTCAGTGCGAGCGGCGGCCAGGCGATCACCCAGCAGAACATCCGGTCGCTGCTCAGCGCGATACCCCCGTACTTCTCGCAGGGCGTGATCTCGCGCGACCACACCGTGGCGAACATGGCGTTCGGCATCCGGCTGATGCCGCTCGACAAGCAGAAGAAGCTGATCGACGACATCCGCGGCCAGCTCAAGCCGCCTCCGGGCGTGACCGCCAACGTGGTCGGCCTGCCCGTGCTCGCGGCCGAGGCCAACGCGGAGCTGTCGTCCACCGGACGCCGCGCGCTCACGCTGCTGGCCGGCCTCGTGGCGGTGTTCCTCGTGCTGCTAGCAATCCGCCGCCGCCCGCGCGACGCCGCGGTGCCGCTGATCCCGATCGCCTTCGCCACCGGCTGGTCGGCGCTCATGCTGTTCCTCCTTCGCATACCGCTCAACCCGATGTCGGCGGCGCTCGGCGCGCTCGTGATCGCGATCTCGACCGAGTTCAGCGTGCTGCTGTCCGCCCGCTACCGGGAGGAGCGCAACGCGGGCGCGGGCCCCGCGCGCGCCCTCGAGCTCACCTACTCGTCCACCGGCTCGGCCGTGCTCGCCTCGGGCACGACGGCCATCGCCGGCTTCGCGGCGCTGATCGTCTCGGACATCCGGATGCTGCGCGACTTCGGCATCGTCACCGTGGTGGACCTCACGGTGTCGCTGCTCGGCGTGATGATCGTGCTGCCCGCGGCACTGATGTGGGCCGAACAGCACGGTCCGTTCACGCTGCGCGACCTCGATCCCCGCCGGGCGCTCGCGCGGCTGCGTCCGCGGCGACCGCGCCTCCGGCGGCCGCGACCGGAGGGCCCTGACATCGGCATGTTCGAGCTGCGCCGCCGCCTGGCCAGGCGCAGGGCCAGTGACTGAGGACCGCTTCGGGGATCTCGGGGCGGGCGCCGAGGAGAAGAAGTCCCCCGCGGAACGGCTCGCGGAGCTCGACGAGCTCGACCTGGCGCAGGAGCGCGAGGCGGCGAAGGCCGCCGGCCCGCCGCCGCGGCCGCGGGGGCGCTACATGTGGGTGGTGGGCGTGGCGTTCGTGCTCGTGGTGGCCGTCGCGGGCGTGAACGCGCTGCGCCACAGCGGCGGCGCCCTGCGTGGGCCGCCCGTGGGCAAGGTGCTGCCGCAGTTCGCCGCCCCGCTCGCAACCGGCCACCTGCAGGGCGACGCCAACGTGAAGCAGCACGCCTCGCAGTCGAACCAGCTCGGCGCCGAGCCCGCCTGCCAGGTGCACCTCGCCGGCAGCGTCACGTCCTGCGCGCTCGCCCGCAAGCCGCTCGTGCTCACGGTGATCGTGCCCGGGGCGAAGAAGTGCGAGGGCCAGCTCGACCTCTTCCAGCGCATGGCGGCAAGCCACCCGCGGGCCCAGTTCGCGGCGGTGGTGAGCGGCGGCAAGCTCGACAAGGTGGCGGCGCTCACCCGCCGGCACGGCTGGACCTTCCCCGTGGCGGTGGACCGCGACCTGTCGGTGTTCAACCTCTACCGCGTGGCCGTCTGCCCGACCACGGTGTTCGCCTTCCCCGGCGGAAAGGTGCGGAGCACGTCGATCAGGCCGCTCAGCGAGGCCGAGGTGACGGCGGGCCTGCGCGCGGTGGGCGGAGCGTGAGGGAAGAGCTCGAGCTGCGGCGCGGCTGGGTGGGGGAGGAGCTGGCCGCCGAGTTCCCGGAGCTTGGGCTCGTGCACACCACGCTGGCCGCGCGCCCGCGGCGCAGCCCGCGGGCCGTGAAGGAGCGCCTCAAGACGATGAGCGACCGCTTCACCGGCCCGAAGGCGGTGCAGGTGCGCCAGCAGCCCGTGCCCTGGGCATACCGCGTGTTCTTCCGCCAGATCGGCATCGACCCCGACCACCAGCGCACGCCGGTCGAGGCGGTCGCGCTCGAGCGCATGCGGGCCGGCGCCTTCGCCAGTCAGAACCTGCTCGACGACGCGATCGTGATCGCCACCGTGGAGACGGGCGTGCCGCTCCTGGCCTACGATGCCGGGCGGCTCGAGGGCGAGCTGGGACTGCGCCTCGCGATCGCCGGCGAGCGGCTCGGCGGCGACGGCCACGACCTGCGCGGGGGCGAGATCGTGGTGGCCGACGAGGCGCACCCGCTGGCGATCCTGTTCGGCCTCACGGCCGAGCGCCGGGGCGT
>DASXCV010000064.1:0-3577 GCA_036491015.1 Thermoleophilaceae bacterium
AGGCGGCCGCCGAAGCACTGGCGAGCCGCGCGTTCGAGCGGCGCACCCGCTGGTACCGGCTGCTGAAAGGCGACGGGCGCTAGCCGGCAGCCGGTGCCGGAACGGGCGGCCTGTGATCGGGCGGGCCGCCCGTTGCCTTCCTCCGGGCCGCCTGTTGGCCCCTCCGGGCCGCTGAGCCCAATCGCCGCCATGCCGGCGGACATCGTCAAACGAAATCGTTGCGTTAAGAAACGACCCCCGTCGGCATGAACCCGTTTGGAGAGCCGAAACCCTGACGGCGATCGTTTCATTGCGCAACGATGTGAATTAGGACATCGCCCTCCCCGGGCGAGAGAGACGCGCCCGCGAAGCGAGCTACCAGCGCCCGGCCGCGCTTTCCGCAATGCTTCGGACGTGAAGCGCCGTGTGAATGTCGAAGGAGTTCCCCGCCTGCCGGCCTTCTCGCACGCAGTGCAGGTGGACGACCACGTGTACGTGGCGGGCACGCTCGGCACGGACGCCGACCTCAACCTCGTTGACGGTGGCGTGCACGGTCAGACGCTCCAGGCGCTCGCCTACATCAAGCGCATCCTCGAGGAGTGCGGCGCGTCGCTCGACGACGTGGTGAAGGTGAACGCCTACATCACCGACATGGGCGCATTCGAGGAGATGAACGAGGCCTACCTGAGCGTGTTCGGCGATAGGCCGCCGGCGCGCATCACGGTCGGCGTGAGCGCCCTCGCGCTCGGCGCCTCGGTCGAGTTCGACTGCGTGGCGATCCTCACCCCGCGCTAACCGCGCCCTAGTCTTCGGGCATGCCCAAGAAGACCGTCGATGACCTGCTTGGCGACGCGCGCACCAAGCTCGAGCGCATAGGTCCGGAGGAGGCGCGCGCGGCGGTGGAGTCAGGCGACGCGCTGATCGTCGACATCCGCGCCGACTCCCAGCGCGCGGCCGACGGCGTGGTGCCGGGCGCCGTGTTCATCCCGCGCAACGTGATCGAGTGGCGCGTGAACCCGGACACCGACTACGCGGACGAACGCCTCACGAGCGGGCGGCGCATCGTCGTGATGTGCAACGAGGGCTACCAGTCGAGCCTGGTGGCGGCCACGCTTCAGGAGCTTGGCTTGGAGGACGCCACCGACTTGGCCGGCGGCTTCCAGGCCTGGCGCGGCGCCGAGCTGCCGGTCGAGCCGCTCGACCGCGCGACCTGACGCTCGGGACTCACGAGCACCACGTTCCGCGCGAGCCCGACCTTCTTCATCCCCAGGATCATCAGGCCGGACAGGTCGATCTCCCACCAGCGCAGACCGTGGAACGCCGAGCGCGGGAACGCGTGGTGGTTGTGGTGCCACGACTCGCCTAGCGACGGGAGGGCAAGCCAGAAGACGTTGGTGGAGTAGTCGTCGGTGTCGAAACGGCGGCGGCCGAAGAAGTGGCACACCGAGTTCACGCTCCAGGTGACGTGGTGGACCATGAAGATGCGGACGAAGCCGCCCCAGAGCAGCGCGGTGAGGCCGCCGGCGACGCTGCCCGTGAGCCCGTAGCCGAGCGCGAACGGGATGGCGAGGCCGAGCAACACGAGCCACGGGAACGCCCGGCTGATCTTGCGCATGCCGCCGTCCTCGAGCAGGTCGCGCGCGAAGCGGCGCTTCTCCGATGTGCCCTGCGTGACGAACAGCCAGCCCATGTGCGCGTACCAGAGTCCCTCGAGCGCGCCCTTCAGCCCCTCGCCGTGGTCGTGGTGGGGCGAGTGCGGGTCGCCCTCGATGTCGGTGAACGCGTGGTGCTTGCGGTGGTCGGCCACCCAGTCGATCAGCGGGCCCTGTACGGCCATCGAGCCGAGGATCGCGAACGCATAGCGCACGGGCCGCGGCCCGTCGAACGCGCGGTGGGTGAACATGCGGTGGTAGCCGATCGTGATGCCGACCGCGGTGAAGAAGTACATGCCCGCGAAGATCGCCAGATCGCGCCAGCTCACCGCCTCGTTCCACAACAGGACGACCGCCGCGATAAAGGCGGCGAATGGGAGGATCGCTGCGGTCATGTTGGCGTTCCGCTCAAGTCTTGACATGATTTGAGCGTACGCACGTATTCCTAACGCGCCTATGGCTTCATAACACAACCTACGGCCCCTGATTTGAGCGATTGAACAAAACCGCTGCACCCTGGGAGGCAATCTCCCCCGAAGTGGCAACGCGCCTGCGTCCGTCGCTACCCGGCTTGGTGGAGGAGATCATCGAGACGGTCCAGACGGCCGTCCCCGCCTATGAGCGCGGCCTCGACCGCAACGTGCGGATCGGCGTGCAGCAGGCGCTCGAGGGCTTCCTCGAGCTGGTGGCGGGCGGCGACGAGGCCCAGCTGCCCGGGCACGACGTCTACTTCTCGTTCGGCCGCGGCGAGGCGCGCAGCGGCCGCTCGCTCGACGCGCTGCTCAGCGCTTACCGCGCGGGCGCGCGCGTGGCCTGGCGCGGCATGGCGCGCGACGGCGACGCCGCGGGCATCGATCCGCAGGAGCTGTACACGCTGGCCGAGGGCATGTTCGCCTACATCGACGAGATCTCGGCGGTCACGGCCGAGGGCTACACGTTCGAGCAGTCGCTCGCGATGCGGGAGCGCCAGGAGCACACGCGGCGGCTGCTCGAGGCACTGCTCGCGGAGCCGCAGGCGCCCGTCGCCGAACTCCGGCGCATCGCCGAGGCGGCGGGCTGGGAGCTGCCCGAGCGCCTCGCTGTGCTCGCCTTCGAATCCGAGCAGATCGACCGCACCGGGTCGCGGCTGCCCGAGTCGATGCCGTTTGCTCAGCTCGAGGGGCTCGGCTGGGTGCTCGTGCCGGACCCCTCGGCGCCAGGCCGCCGGGCCGAGCTGCGGGCCGCGCTGCGCGACGCCTCGGGCGCGCTTGGCCCGACCGTGCCGATGGAGCGCGTGCCCGAGTCCGCCGAGCGCGCGCGCCTCGCGCTCGATGCGCTGGCCGCCGATCGGCGCGGGCATCTGGTCGTGGCCGACGAGCACCTGCTCGAGCTGATCCTCCATAGCGGAGGCTCGCTCGCCACCGACCTCGCGCACCGCCGGCTGGCGCCGCTCGACGACCTGCCCGCGGCCACGCGCGAGCGCCTCGTGGCCACGCTGGCCGCCTGGCTCGACGCGCAGGGGGAGGCGCGCCCGGCCGCCGATGTGCTCCACGTGCACGTGCAGACCGTGCGCTACCGCCTCGGCCAGCTGCGCGAGCTGCTCGGCCCCGCCCTGGACGACCCGCGCGGCCGGCTCGAGCTGGCGCTGGCGCTGCAGGTCACGGGCGCACCCTGACCGGAGCCCGCCGGTAGGCATCATTCGCCGCATGTCCTGGGTGAACTGGCTGCGGGAGCGCGACAGCGGGTTGGCGGCCACACGCCGCGCCACCCGGGCCGCCCTGATCATGCCCGCGCTGTTCGCGGTCGGCGACAAGGTGATCGCCAATGCGGGTGTGGCCACGTTCGCGGCGTTCGGCTCGTTCGCGATGCTCGTGCTGGTCGACTTCGCGGGCCCGATCCGCGAGCGGCTCGAGGCGCAGCTCGCGCTGGCGCTCACGGGAGGAGCCTTCGTCTGCCTCGGCACGCTC
>DASXCV010000065.1:0-13774 GCA_036491015.1 Thermoleophilaceae bacterium
ACCGATGCTGATGGCGTCGAAATTATTGATGTCGATCAAGTGAACTCCTGGTGTGTCAAATTCTGGGTTCGGTCTGGGTGAGGCCTAGCTACTGGCTTCTTTCTCGATGTATTCCGCGTCCTGTTGGGCCTTGGTCTCGTCGGTCTGCCCGCCTTCGCCCTCGGCCTCGACGTTGTCCTCGGACTCGTCGTTGGCTCCATCGCCACCCGGGGCGCGAACGCCCGAGAGGTCGATGCCGAGCTCTTCGGCTGCGCGCAGCAGGTCGTCGTCCTCGTCGCGGATCTCGACGCCGGCGCCCTCCTCCGACCTGACGTTGACGTCGAGCGCCAGGGACTGCATCTCCTTCAGCAACACCTTGAAGGACTCGGGGATCGACGGCTCGGCGATGTTCTCGCCCTTGACGATCGCCTCGTATGCCTTCACGCGCCCGACAGTGTCGTCGGACTTGATGGTCAGCATCTCCTGGAGCGTGTACGCCGCACCGTACGCCTCGAGCGCCCACACCTCCATCTCGCCGAAGCGCTGGCCGCCGAACTGCGCCTTGCCGCCCAGCGGCTGCTGGGTGACGAGCGAGTAGGGGCCGGTGCTCCGGGCGTGGATCTTGTCGTCCACGAGGTGGAGCAGCTTCAGGATGTACATGTAGCCGACGGTGACCTTCTCCTCGTACGGCTCGCCTCCGCGACCGTTGAAGAGCTGGACCTTGCCGGTGCAGCGGCGGCCTTCACGCTCGTTCCTGTCGATGTCGAACTTGATGCCGCGATCCGCGTGCTCATCGGCCCAGCGCACGAGCGCCTCGTCGACGTCCTCGATGGTGGCGCCGTCGAAGACCGGCGTGGCCACGTGCACGCGCCCGCCGTTCTCGGCCGCCTCCTTGTAGGCGTCTGAGCCGTCGTCGTACCAGCCCTCGCCCGCGGCCCAGCCGAGGTGCGTCTCGAGGATCTGCCCGAGATTCATTCGGCTCGGAACGCCGAGCGGGTTGAGGATCACGTCGACCGGCGTGCCGTCCTCGAGGAACGGCATGTCCGACTCGGGCACGATCTTCGAGATCACGCCCTTGTTGCCGTGACGGCCGGCCAGCTTGTCGCCCTCGGCGATCTTGCGCTTGGTCGCGACGAACACGCGCACCAGCTCGTTGACGCCGGGCGGCAGGTCGTCGCCCTTGTCGCGGCTGAAGGTGAGCACGTCGATCACCACGCCGCCCTCGCCGTGAGGCACCTTGAGCGAGGTGTCGCGGACCTCGCGCGCCTTCTCCTTGAAGATCGCGCGGATCAGCTTCTCCTCGGCGGTGAGCTCGGTCTCGCCCTTGGGCGTGACCTTGCCGACCAGCAGGTCGCCGGAGCCCACCTCGGCGCCGATGCGGACGATGCCGCGGTCGTCGAGGTTGCGCAGCGACTCCTCCGAGCGGTTGGGGATGTCGCGGGTGATCTCCTCGTCGCCGAGCTTGGTCGTGCGGGCGTCGATCTCGTACTCCTCGATGTGGATCGAGGTGAGCTCGTCGTCCTTCACGAGGCGCTCGGAGATGATGATCGCGTCCTCGAAGTTGTAGCCCTCCCAGGACATGAAGGCGACCAGGCAGTTCTTGCCGAGTGCCAGCTCCGCCATGTTCGTCGAGGACCCGTCCGCGAGGGCTTCGCCCTTCTTCACCTTCTGGCCGGCTGAGACCAGCGGCTTCTGGTGGATGATCGTGCCCTGGTTCGAGCGCATGTACTTGTGCAGCTCGTACTCGTCCTTGTCGATCACGACCTTCTCGGCGTCGACGTAGGTGACCTCGCCCGCGTCGCGCGAGAGCAGGACGTCACCGGTGTCGAGGGCCGCACGGCGCTCGACGCCCGTGCCCACCAGCGGCGGCTCCGTCTTGAGCAGCGGCACCGCCTGGGCCTGCATGTTCGAGCCCATCAGGGCGCGGTTGGCGTCGTCGTGCTCGAGGAACGGGATGAGGGTCGTGGTGACAGACCAGATCTGGTCCGGCGACACGTCCATCAGGTCCACGTCCTTCGGCGGGGCGAGGATGAACTCGCCGTCGCGCGAACGGCAGGTGACCTGCGGGCCCTTGAGCTTGCCCGACTTCGCGTCGACCTCGACGTTGGCCTGCGCGATGACCTTCTCCTCCTCCTCGTTGGCGTCGAGGTGGACGATCTTGTCCGTGACCACGCCGTCCTGCACGATCCGGTACGGGGTGGTGACGAAGCCGTGCTCCGAGACCTCCGCGTATGCGGACAGGGAGCCGATCAGGCCGATGTTCGGGCCCTCCGGCGTCTCGATCGGGCACATGCGCCCGTAGTGCGACGGGTGCACGTCGCGCACCTCGATCGGCGCCCGCTCGCGCGTGAGGCCGCCGGCGCCGAGCGCCGACAGGCGGCGCCGGTGCCTGAGGCCGGCCAGCGAGTTCGTCTGATCCATGAACTGCGAGAGCTGCGAGGACCCGAAGAACTCCTTCTGGGCGGCAACGACCGGTCGGATGTTGATGATTGTCTGTGGGGTAATGGTGTCCGCGTCCTCGGTGGTGAGGCGCTCGCGGACGACGCGCTCCATGCGGTACAGGCCGATCCGGAACGCCTCCTGGATCAGCTCGCCCACCGTGCGCAGACGGCGGTTGCCGAAGTGCTCGTACTCGTCGAGGCGGTCGGCGATGGGCTCGCGCGGGAGGGTGATGGCCTCGGCCGCGTAGTCCTTGATCGGCTCGCCGTTGTCGTACTCGCCGGACTCGGGGATGCCGAGCTCGCGCGGGAGCGTGATCAGCTCACGGATCAGCTCGATGATGTCCTGATGGGTGAGCGTCCTCGTGTCGAGGTTCTCATCCAGCTTCAGACGCGAGTTGAGCTTGTAGCGGCCCACGCGCGTGAGGTCGTAGCGCTTGGGGTCGAAGAACAGCTGGTTGAGCAACGCGCGAGCGTTGTCCACGCTCGGCGGCTCGCCCGGACGCTGCTTCTTGAACAGCTCGACGAGGGCGCCCTCCTCGGTCTTGGTGACCTCGGTGTCGGCCTCGATCGTGTTCCGGATGTAGAGCGAGTTGTCGAACATCTCGAGGATCTGCTCGTCCGCCGCGTAACCCATCGCGCGCAGGAGCACCGTGATCGGCAGCTTGCGCTTGCGGTCGATGCGGACGTAGACGCGACCCTTCTTGTCGATCTCGAGCTCGAGCCACGAGCCGCGGGCCGGCATGAGGTTGGCCGTGAAGACCTGCTTCTCGCGGTCCTTCGGCTCCATCACGTAGGCGCCGGGCGAGCGCACGAGCTGCGTGACGACCACGCGCTCGGTTCCGTTGATGATGAATGTGCCCCAGTCGGTCATCCACGGGAAGTCACCCATGAAGACGGACTGCTCCCGGATCTCGCCGGTCTCCCTGTTCTGGAAGGCGACCTTGACGGTCAACGGGCGGGCGTAGGTGAGGTCCTTCTCGCGACACTCCGAAATGGGTGCCACGGGTTCGTCGAAAGTGATGTCCTCGAAGACGACGGCAAGATTGCCGGTGTAGTCCTCGATGGGCGAGACGTCATTGATTGTCTCGCGAAGGCCGCCCTTCTCAGTGTCAACCAGCCACTCGAAGGACTTCCTTTGGATGTCGATCAGATTGGGTAGGTCAGAAGCGTTCTCTAGGCGGGCAAAAGTGCGACGCGAGCGATAAGCAGCACGTGCCAAAACAGCGACTCCTTGAGGGTTCGGCGGGGGCAGCAGGCGGGCGCAAAGCGCGACCGCCAAAGATAGCACAGTGAATTACGCCCCCGCAGGGGCGTTTGCTCCACCCGCATGTGGGACGGAATCAGGCCATCACGGACCCCGTCCCGAGGCTTCGCGGTTATGTGGCGAAGCACTGCTCGAGGGACGGCTGCGGCTATAGGCCGCCGGTAAAGGTAGCGGTTCTTCGCGGTGTTGGCTACGGCGGCCTGGTCATAGGGCATAGGCCATAGGTCATAGGGCTTGGCCCGGGCGCTAGTTGCAGATTCGGCAGTGGCCTGTGCCGCAGGCGCAGGTTGGGGGCTTTGGCTGGAGGCCGCTTGCTCCCCAGCGTCTCAGCCATTCCCTGGCCGTGGGGTCGGTCGTGTCCGTGGTCGGCTCGTTGAGGAGGCCCGCCACGGCGTGGCTGTCGCGGGCTTCGATCAGGTCGGCGAGATCCGGTCCGTCCTCCATGCCTGCTGTGTACGCGACATGGAGGACGGATCCTTCATCCGGTCAGGCGCTCTGGGGCACCTTCGCGATGGCCTCTTGGTAGAGGGCCATGTCGCGGGCGACACCCTCGTTCGTCACACCCTCGGATACCCGAAGGGCCTGGACGACGAGCGCGGCGTCCGTCAGGGCGCGCCGGAAGTCCTCGTCTTCCTCGACGGCGTCGAGCTGCTCGTGGGTGCCGTGCAGCTCCATGTAGCCGTCGATGTCGCTACGGCCGTTGAGGAGGACGACGTCGAAGCTCTCGATCCGGCCCTCCTGCTGGAAGCGGCCGTAGAGGCCCACGGTTTCGTTGAAGACCTCGAGGCTGTGCTCCTCGCGGCCGGGAACTACGCCTCCCCAGCTGATGAACAGAACGCGGTCGGCCATTTAAGGCTCCCTCCGCTTGCGGTCCGGCCCGGGGCGCTGGACCTGTCGGGCCAACCCTCCCACCAGGAGGTGCCGCTATGCAACCTCTTCGGCTAGTTGCAGATCTGGCACCGGCCCGTCTCGCAGGTGCACTGCGGCGGGTCGGCGACGGCCGGCCGGAAGCCGGCGCGGCGAAGCCACTCGGAACCGAGCGGGTCGCGGCGGTCGAGGAATCCCCCCGGCCAGCAGCGCGGGTAGATGGACCCCATGCCGGAGTTCCTCGTAGCGATCAGATCAGCAAGACGTGCGTTGTTTCGATCCATTTGATGCCTCCCGTCCAGCCCCGGCTCCGGCTCCCTCCGGAGTAACCCCTACGGGCTGGTTGAGGGCGTGATCCCCTGTTTGTCGGGATTGCAAACCGCGAATACCGCACGCCGAAACGACGACGGCCCCGCCGAAGCGGGGCCGCCCTATGACCTATGGCCTGTGACCGCTGGCCGGTCTTACTTCAGTTCGACGGAGCCGCCGGCCTCCTCGATCTCGCCCTTGAGCTTCTCGGCCTCCTCGCGCTCGATGCCCTCCTTGATGGGCCCCGGCGCCTCGTCGACGAGTGCCTTGGCCTCCTTGAGGCCGAGGCCGGTGGCCGCGCGGACGACCTTGATGACCTGGATCTTCTTGTCGCCCGAGCTGGTGAGGATGACGTCGACCGTGGTCGACTCCTCCTCGGCCGCGGCGCCGTCACCGCCGGCGCCGGCGGCGGCCGGGGCCGCCGCGGCGACCGCCGTGGCGGAAACGCCGAACTCCTCCTCGAGCGCCTTGATGCGCTCGGACAGCTCGAGGACCGAGATGCCCTTGAGCTCCTCGATCCAGTTCTCGGTACTTACCTTCGTGGCCATTGAAAGCCCTCCTTATTCAGTCTCGCCCTCGGAGGGCGTATCCGACTCTTCGGTCTCTGTCTCATCCGCCGCCGGTTCCTCGGCGGCTGAAGCTTCTGGCTCCTCGGCGGGTGCGTCGGCGGGCGCCTCAGCTTCCTCGGGGGGAGCCTCAGCTTCCGCCGCGGGCTCCTCCGCACTCGGCACCTCTGGCTCTGCACCCTCGGGGGGTTCGCCAGTGACCAAACCTTGGTCTGCGATCTGCTGCAGCTGGCTGGCGATGCCGGAGATCATCCCGGCCAGGCCGCGCACCAGCGTGGTGAGCGGCGAGGCGAGCACGCCGACGAACTGGGCGTTCAGCGCGTCGCGGGCGGGGAGGCGCGAAATCGACTCGATCTGATCGATCGAGAGGACCTCGCCGCCCATCTGCCCGCCTTTGAAGGCGAGCGTCTCCGTCTCGCGGCGGTACTGGGCGAGTGCCTTGGCGGCCAGCGCCGCATCGCCGTCCTCGGCGACGAAGGTGAACGCCGTCGGTCCCTCGAGCAGCTCCTTCAGCGACTCGGCGCCGGCGGCGTCCGCCGACAGGATCGTGAGGCGGTTCTTGACCACCCGGAAGGTGGCGCCGGCCTCGACGAGCCGCGTGCGCAGGTTGGCCGCGTCCTGCACGGACAGCCCGCGGTAGTCCACGGCGAAGATCGCCTCGGCGGAGCGGATCTGGTCCGCCACCTCCTCGATTACTGCTGCCTTCTCGTCTCTGTTCATTTCGTCTCCACGTCCATCACCAAACAAAAAGCCCGCACGCAGGCGGGCTCGGAGGAGAGGCTCGAAGGCTCTCACCGGCTCACCTGCACCGGACTTATGCGACTGCGGCCGGTGGTCTGGGGCGTTCGGTGTGTGTCAGGTCAGGCTACCGCGGTCGCGGCCTCCAGGATGTTGCGGGTGCGAAGCGGGTCGACGCGCACGCCCGGTCCCATGGTGGTGGTGAGCGTGATCGTGCGCAGGTAGCGGCCCTTCGCGGCGGCCGGCTTGGCGCGGACGATCTCGTCGATCAAGGCCGCGTAGTTCTCGAGCAGGGCGCGCTCGTCGAAGTCGGTCTTGCCGATCGCGATGTGCACGATCGCGCCGCGATCGGTGCGGTACTCCATGCGGCCGGCCTTGGACTCGCTCACCGCGGTGGCGACATCGTCGGAGACGGTGCCGACCTTCGGGTTGGGCATCTTGCCCTGCGGTCCGAGGATGCGGCCGAGGCGCCCGACCACCGGCATCATGTCCGGCGTCGCGATCGCCACGTCGAAGTCGGTGAAGCCCTCCTCCACGCGCTTGGCGAGGTCGTCGTCGCCGACGATGTCGGCGCCGGCCTCCTGGGCCTCGCGCGCCTTGTCGCCCTTGGCGAACACCGCGATGATCTGCTCCTTGCCCGCGCCGTGCGGCAGCGAGATGGTGCCGCGCAGCTGCTCGTCCGCGTGACGGACGTTCAAGCCGGTGCGGATGTGGACCTCGACCGTCTCGGGGAACTTGGCGCGCTGCATGCCCTTCACGAGCCCGATCGCGTCGGCCGGCTCGTAGGTGGCCTCGCGATCGATCTGCTCGTACAGCTCCCGGTAGCCCTTGCCGTGCTTGCTCATCAGCGGACCTCCACGCCCATCGAACGGGCGGTGCCCTCGATGATCTTCGCGGCCTGGTCGATGTCGCGCGCGTTCAGGTCGGGCATCTTGGTCTCCGCGATCTGGCGCACCTGGGCCTTCGAGATCTTCGCGACCTTCTCGCGGTTGGGCTCGGCCGAGCCCTTCTGGATGCCGGCGGCCTCCTTGATGAGCACGGCGGCCGGCGGCGTCTTCGTGATGAAGGTGAACGAGCGGTCCTCGTAGACCGTGATCTCGACCGGGGTGATCCGGCCGTTCTGGTCCTGCGTCTGGGCGTTGAACGCCTTGCAGAACTCCATGATGTTCACGCCATGCTGGCCGAGCGCGGGACCGACCGGCGGCGCCGGGTTGGCGGCCCCGCCGGGGACCTGGAGCTTGATGAGGGTTAGGACTTTCTTTGCCATGAAGGGACGGGAGGTTAGCGATGGGTGTCGGGTGTCGGGTGTCGGGTGTCGGGTGTCGGGTGTCGGGTGTCGGAGTAAAGCCCGGAGACCCGAGACCCGAGACCTAAATCTTCTTCACCTGGTCGAAACCGACCTCCACTGGCGTCTCGCGCCCGAAGATCGATACCAGCACCTTGAGCTTGGCGCCGTCCTCGTTGATCTCGGAGATCTCGCCCGAGAAGTCTGACAGGGGACCGGAGACGACCTTCACGGACTCTCCGATCGAGAACTGAGCGCGGGTGCGCGGGCGCTCGGCGGTCTCGCGGTTGAGCAGGCGGTCGATCTCGGCCTGGCTCAGCGGCACCGGCTTGTTGGACGCGCCGACGAAGCCCGTGACGCCCGGGGTGCCCTTGACGAGCATCCAGGAGTCCTCGTTGAGGTCCATGTTCACGAGCACGTAGCCCGGCATGGTCCGCTTCTCGGTCTGGATCTTCTGGCCGTCCTTCATCTCCGACACCTGCTCGGTGGGGATGACGATCTGACGGACGGCCCGGGACTGGTTGAGTGAGACGACTCGGTGCTCGAGGTTGTGCTTCACCTTGTTCTCGTGCCCGGAATAAGTGTTTACGGCATACCAGCGAAACATCGTTGTCCTTACAGGATCTTGTTGATGAGCTTGGAGAAGATCGCGTCGAGCAAACCGAGGTAGGCGCCCATCACGATCACGAACAGCAAAACCACGCCCGTGAGCATGGTGAGCGTTTGGCGATCAGGCCACTCGACCCGCTGGAGCTCGGCCCAGACCGCGATCAAGAAGGATATGACCCTATTACGGTGATGGCGTTGCTCGTGATGCTCCCGCCCACCACGGCGTCCGCGCGGGCCTGGCGCGGCCTCCGTAGGACCGGCCGGCTCGAGCGCCTCTGAGTCGTCGACCGGCTCTTCCAGATCTTCGTCGTCGCCCTCGAACTCGGGCCTCGGCGGTTCGTGCTCCACCACGGTGTCGCTGCGGCCGGTGTCCTCCGGCGGCGCCCCCGAGTAGAGCTCGACCTCCTCCAGCGCTTCCTCGTTCGACTCCTCGATCTCGCGCAGGGCATCGTCGTTCGACTGCCGCACCGGGTCGTCGTTCGACTGCTGCGGCGGATCGGTGCGCACCCGCTCCAAGCGCTCGGCGCGGCGCTCTGCCTGGCGTTGCTTTGCCCGCTGGCGGTTACGTGCCATCGAAAGACGAGATCGGTGGCGTCGACTACCGGGTTTCCCGGTGCGGCGTGTGCTTACCGCACCAGCGGCAGTACTTGCGCATCTCGATCCGCCCGGGATCGTTGCGCTTTGACTTCTCAGTTTGGTAATTCCGGCGCTTGCACTCTTCGCAAGCGAGCGTCACGCCGATTCGGACATCTCCGCGGGCCATGGCTCCCTTTGGCGACGATATGCGCTGCCCTGAGCGAAGAAAAACCCCTTTAGGGGCCGGGTGCTCGGACAACGTGAGGTTGCTCGCCCAGTCTAGCGCGCCTCAGCGCCGCACCACCGGCGCAGAGACCTAAGGGTGGCGATTCCCGGGCCGATTAACACGGGCGATGCCATCGTCGCTCGAACAGGTCCCGGGAACGCTTCGCAACCTCTCGCTCGCGAGCGGCATGGACCTGTTCGCGTACCGGGAAGACCACGTGACTGAGCGGGTGCGTCGTGCGCTCGAGCGGGAGGGCTTGGGGGATACGGACGAGCTGGCACGCCGGCTCGCCTCGGACGACGACGCGCGCAACCGCTTCCGGCGCTCGGTGGCGATGGTGGTGAGCGGGCTGTTCCGCGACCCCGACCAGTTCCAGCTGATCGAGCGCGAGCTGCTGCCGCTCGTGCTCGGCGCGCGCCGCCAGCTGCGCGTCTGGTCCGCCGGCTGCGCCGACGGCTCGGAGCTGTACAGCGTGGGCATCGTGCTCGCCCAGATGGGGCTCCTCGAAAACGCCGGGCTGCTCGGCAGCGACCTGCTTCACGAGAACCTCGTGGTCGCCGAGCACGGCGTGTACGGGGACGTGCAGCTGCCGGCCACGCTGCGGGCACGCATGCGCTGGGAGCAGCGCGACCTGCTGCGCGCTCCGGCGCCGGCCGGCAAGTGGAGCCTCGTGCTCTGCCGCAACGTGGCGATCTACTTCCGTCCCGAGGCCAAGCGGCGTCTGCACGCGAGCCTCGCCGCGGCGCTCGCGCCCGGCGGCGTGCTGCTCGTGGGGCGCAGCGAGCGACTGGCCGAGCCCCAGCGGATCGGGCTCGAGCCCGTCCAGCCGCACGCGTACAGGCGGGTGGCGTGAGGCGCCGCGGCCTGACGTTCCGAATGGCGGTGGCGAGCGCCGTGCTCGTGGCCGTCGTGGTCGTGGTGTTCTCGGTGCTCCTGTCCGCGATCGGCGACCTGCGCGGATCGACGCGCTGGACCGAGCACTCGGTGAGCGTGCTCGCGGAGTCGGGCGAGGTTCAGAACCAGCTCGGCGACTTCTCGACCGCCACGCGCAACTACGTGGACGCGCCGGCGGCAGCGGCCCTCGCGCGCTGGGGGGCGCTCAGGGCGCCGCTGCGGCAAGGCAGCGCGCAGCTACGGCAGCTCGTGAGCGACAACCCGGCGCAGGCGCGAGCCGCGCGACAGCTGAGCGCGAACATCGCGGCGTTCGACTCCCAGTACGCAACGCCGCTCGTGAACATGGCCGGGCGGCCGGCCACGCGCAAGCATGCCCAGGCGGTCGTCCAGCTCCCCCTCGGGCGCAACCGCGTTACCGCGATACGGCAGGAGTTCGAGGCGTTCAACGCACGCGAGAAGGCGCTCGGGATCGAGCGCGGCGCCACCTCGCGCCGGCACGCGCAGAGGGCGGCGGTGGTGGCGGCGATCGCCCTCGCCGCGCTCCTGCTCGGAATCGTGATCTTCGCCCTGGTGCTGGCGCGCTCGGTGGCCCTGCCGGTGCGGCGCGTGGCCGAGGCCGCGGTGCGGCTTGGGCGCGGCGAGCTCGGCACGCGCGTGGAGGAGGACGGCGGCGGCGAGCTGCTCGACCTGGCGCTGGCGTTCAACCGCATGGGCGGCTCCCTGCGCGATTCGCGCGACGAGCTGGAGACGCAGAACCGCGAGCTCGAGGCGCAGCAGATGGAGGTGCAGGCCGCGCTCGAGCAGCTTGCCGAGGAGAAGGCGCAGGTGGACGAGTTCAGGGGCTTCCTCGAGCTCGTGGCGCGGGAGAGCGACCCGGACCGGCTCGCCGAGATGGTCCTGGGCGAGCTATGCGAGTCCGTGAGCGCACCCGTGGGGACGCTGTACGGCATCGACGGCGACCACGGCGCCGCGCTCACCTGCCTCTCGGCGCTCGGTGTCGACCGGTCGCGCCTGCCGATCGAGATCCTGCCCGGCGAGGGCTTCGCCGGCCGCGCGGTGGTCGAGCGCCAGGTGGTGACTGCGGCGTTCGGCGAGGGCGGCCTGCGCTTCGAGAGCTTCGGCCACGAGGTGACGCTCAGCGAGGAGCTGCACATTCCGCTCGTGCACGGCGAGCAGACGGTCGGCGTGGTCACGCTGGGGCGCAGCGCGCCGCGCAAGCTCGTGCCCGCCGAGCTCGAGCGCATCCGCTACCTCTCCACGCAGGCGGCGGTCGGCCTCTCGCACGCATTCGCGCTGCGGCGGGCGCGCAACCAGGCGGCGCTCAACCGCGCGGTGCTCGACACGGCCTACGACGCCTTCGTGGCCTTCGACGATCGCGGCTGCGTGACGGCCTGGAATGCGCAGGCCGAGGCGATCTTCGGCTGGACCGCGATCGAGGCGATGGGGCGCGAGGTCGGCGAGATGGTCATACCGGCCGGCGACCGCGACTGGTATCGCGAGAGCCTGGGCCGCTTCCTCCGCGGCGAGGACAGCGACCTCCTCAATCGCCGCCTCGAGGTGACCGGGCGCCGCCGCGACGGGCGCGAGTTCCCGGCCGAGATCGCGATCACGCCGATCGAGCTCGACGGCTCATGGCGCTTCAACGCGTTCATCCACGACATCTCGGAGCGGCGACAGCTCGAGGAGCGCAGCGGCAGGCTGTTCTCGATCTCGCTCGACTTCATGTGCACATTCACGCGCGAGGGTCGCTTCCGGCAGATCAACCCGGCGTGGAGCGCGGTGCTCGGCTGGTCCGAGGAGCAGCTGCTCGGGAGCGAGATGATCGACTACGTCCACCCCGAGGACCGCGAGCGCACCCTCGCGCACGCGGCGCAGCTCGAGCAGGACGGCGAGGCCTCGGCCGACTTCGAGAACCGCTGGCGCTGCGCGGACGGGACCTACCGCTGGCTGCTCTGGAGCGCGCACCTGAGCCGCGACGAGGACCTCATCTACGCGGTGGCCAAGGACGTGACCGAGACGAAGCGGACCGAGAGCTTCTTCCAGACCCGCTACGCCGTGGGCGAGGCGCTGGCGGCGGCGGACACGCTCGAGCAGGACCTCGAGGGCGTGCTCGCGGCGGCGGGTGGGCGGCTCGGCTGGGACTTCGGCGCGGCGTGGCTGCCGGACGAGGAGGGCCGCGTGATGCGCTGCGCGGGCGTGTGGGACACGGGCGGGAAGGAATCGTCCGAGTTCGCCGCGCGGGCCAGGTCGGTCGAGCCGCAACCGGGCAAGGGCCTCGTGGGGCGCGCCTGGCTGAGCGGCAAGCCCTGCTGGATGGAGGACGTGGCGGACGTGGTGGACGACCCGACGTACCCGAACGCGCACCTGCTGCACGACGCGGGCGTGCACGGGGCGGTGACGATTCCGCTGACCGGGACCGACGGCGTGGTGGCGGTGCTCCAGCTGCTGTCGCGCGACAAGAAGGCGATCGACGAGGACACCGAGCGGGTGCTGACGGCGATCGGCGACCAGGTGGGGCACTCGATCTACCGCCGCCTCGCGCGCATCGAGTCGGACCGCATGAAGGACGAGTTCCTCGCGCTCGTGTCACACGAGCTGCGCACACCGCTCACGTCGATCGTCGGCTACCTCGAGCTGCTGAACGAGGACGAGGGCGATCTGAGCGCCGCGCAGTCGCGGCGCTTCCTCGACGTGATCGAGCGCAACGCGGTCCGGCTGCAGCGGCTCGTGGACGACGTGCTGTTCGCCGCCCGCGCCGAGGCCGGGCGCCTCGCGCTGGCCCAGCGGGAGCTCAACCTCGGCTCGGTGGCCGAGCAGAGCGTGGCCGCCGCGCTCCCGCGTGCCCAGGACGGCGGCGTCGAGCTGAGCCTCGCCCGCGACATCCTGCCCGACACCCCCGGCGACCCCGACCGGCTCGGACAGGCCCTCGACAACCTGATCTCGAACGCGCTGAAGTTCACGCCGCCGGGCGGGCGCGTGGACGTGGCCCTGCGCAACCTCGGCGACGTCGCTCAGATCGAGGTGCGGGACACCGGGCTCGGCATGGCCGAGGAGGACCTGCAGCACGTGTTCGACCGCTTCTTCCGCGCGGCCGCCACTCGCGACGACGTGCCGGGCGTGGGTCTCGGGCTGACGATCGTGAAGACGATCGTCGAGGGTCACAGCGGCACGATCGACGTGGCCAGCCGCGAGGGCGCCGGCACGACCTTCCGCATCGAGCTTCCGCTCGTGGCGGCCGGCGAGCGCGTCGGCTAGTTCGACGAAACGTCTGGGACGATCCCGTCCTCGAGCTCCTTGAGCTCGCGCGGCGGATCTCCCAGCAACAGCCAGTAGCCGTTGTCGGTGCGCTCCACGAGCCCACGCTCCTGCAGCCTGCCGAGCGCCGTGCTCACGCTCGGCCGCCGCGCGCCGACGATGCGGGCGAGCAGGCCGTGGGTCATGCGCAGGGGCAGGATCACGCCGTCTGGTGTGACACGGCCCCAGCGGTCGGCGTAGTACCAGAGCACCACGAGCAGACGCATCTCGACGAGCTTCAGGTGGCTCACCGCTAGGTGGAACGCCAGTGCGTGCGCTCTGCGCATCATCCGGTCCATCACCGCACCGGTGAGCTCCGGCCAGGGCGCGACGGAAGCGGCGAACTCGCGGTCGAGCAGCGCGATGCGCGCCGGCTCGAGCACGTCCCACTGCACGTCGAAGTTGATCGACGAGTCAAGGTCGTCGCTCGCGGCCGGCCGCAGGATGTCGCCGGGGCCGAGCAGCTCGGCCGAGCGGCGCCCCTGGATCGCGACGCCGCGCGAGAGCACGCCGTCGAGGATGAACAGCCCGTAGACCGGTCGCGGCGGATCCTGTGCGCGGGTCCACGGACCCGTGTCGACCTGGATCACCGGCACCGCCGACGCCCTGCGGATGCTTTCGATGGTCGCCGAGTCGAAGCCCTTCAGCAGGTCGGGGTCTTCTTCTACGAGAGAGGTGCGTCCATTAGTTGGGTGAATTCCTG
Organism: Thermoleophilaceae bacterium; assembly: GCA_036491015.1. Lineage (GTDB taxonomy): Bacteria > Actinomycetota > Thermoleophilia > Solirubrobacterales > Thermoleophilaceae > JAICJR01. The sequence goes on from DASXCV010000065.1 coordinate 13,752, forward strand.
CCATTGCTCAGTACCCCTGTGGC
>DASXCV010000066.1:0-2028 GCA_036491015.1 Thermoleophilaceae bacterium
GAGGACCTCGACGGGCGCGAGTACCTCGAGCTTCACCGCCAGGTGCAGGACAAGTACTCGATCCGCTGCGCGCCGCACATCAACGGCATGCTGCGCGACACGCTCGAGTGGGCCGCCCGCTGGGTGGAGATCGAGATCAACTCCTCGGACGACAACCCGCTGTTCGACACCGGCAGCGGGCGCGTGCAGAGCGGCGGCAACTTCTACGGCGGGCACATGGGGCAGGCCATGGACTCGCTGAAGGTCGCCCTCGCCAACCTGTGCGACCTGATGGACCGCCAGCTCGAGCTGGTCGTGGACGAGAAGTTCAACGCCGGCCTCACGCCCAACCTGATCCCGGCCTTCGGTCCCGACCATCCCGAGGCCGGCCTCCACCACGGCTTCAAGGGCATGCAGCTCTGCTGCTCGGCCATGACCGCCGAGGCGCTCAAGCTGTCGAACCCGGCGACGATTCACTCTCGCTCCACGGAGGCGCATAACCAGGACAAGGTGTCCATGGCGACGATCGCGGCCCGCGACGCGCGATCGATCGTCGAGTTGGCCCAGAACGTCGCGGCCATTCACCTCCTCGCGGCCACGCAGGCGTTTGATCTGCGCGGGCCCGAGAAGGCCAGCCCGGTCACGCGGGCGGCCCATGACCTCGTCCGCTCGAGGGTGCCGTTCATGGACGGTGACCGACGCATGGACGAGGACATCCGCGCTGTGGTCGAGCTGATCCGCTCGGGCGAGCTGTCACGGCTCGCGCGTGCGGGAGCCGAGCCGCCGTCGCTCGTCTAGCTAGTAGGGGACGACCCGGCGGCGGCGACCGCTGCCCAGGGTCCGCTAGCGCTTCTTGTGGTGCTTGGGCGGCGGCGCCTTCACGCCGAAGCTCTTCGTCACCACGCGGCCGATGCCGCCGGCGCTGTGCGGCTCGGCGCCGAGGCGGTAGCTGCCGGGTGAGAGCGTGCGGTTGTGCAGGCGGCCGGTGAAGCGGAAGCGCACGCGCCCGGGCACGTCCTTGTGCGTGAAGGTCCCGACGGTCACGTAGCGGGTACAGGTCCGGTGCCTGCGGTTCTTGGGATTCGGCTTCACGCAGTTGCGGCCGCTGCGGCGCCCGAGCACGCGGTGCTCGATCGTGAAGGTGGTGGTGGCGGGCTGGCTGCCGGTGTAGGCGATGAGCGCGCCGGGAGCGCGGGCGCCGCGCACCGTGCCGCCGCCCTTCGCCGCAACGAACACCTTGGGGCGCAGGCTCATCGTCGTGATGCTGTCGGCCGGCGGGCCGGTGGTGAAGGTGGCGAAGCCGCCCACCGCGGTGTCCGTGGCGTTCACGCCCAGGATGCGCGCCTGGTAGGTGGTGTTCGGCCGCAGGTGGGTGAGCGCGGCGGTCACGCGCGTGGGGCCGGTGGTGGTGCCGAGGCTCTGTCCTTTCGTCGAGCTGAGCGAGCCCCCCACTGCGCCGTACTCCACGTGGAAGGTCGAGGGTTGTGCGTGACCGTCCACGAGCCCGAGGATCGCTGCGGTGGTCGATCCGGTGGGGGTCGCTCCCACGGTCGTGGCGCTCGGCGGCGTGGTGATGCGGCCGATGGCCGGGGCGGTGCTCGAGTTGTCCGTGAACCACACGTTGCCGTCCGGTCCGGAGGTGATCCCGAACGGGATGCTCCCGGACTTGAGGCCCGCGGTGAGCTCCGTGATCTCCGCGGCTCCGCTGCTGTCTACGAGCACGCGGCCGATGGCGGGCGGCACGCCGGCATCCGCGAACCACAGCGCGCCGTCCGCGCCCGCGGTGATGCCCTCGGGCTTGGATGCGCTGTGGAGTCCGCTCGTGAACTCCCTGATAGTGCCCGCCGGTGTGATGCGGCCGATCGCGTTGATGTTGCCCTGGTCGGTGAACCAGACGTTGCCGTCGGCGCCCGCCGCGATCGACTCCGGGTGGCTGCCGAAGCCGAGCCCGCTGCTGAACTCGCGCACGCTGCCCGCGGTGGTGATGCGGCCGATCGCGGGCGTCGCGCCCTCGTCCGTGAACCAGAGGTTGCCGTCGGGGCCCGCCAC
>DASXCV010000067.1:0-6451 GCA_036491015.1 Thermoleophilaceae bacterium
CGACGTCGAAGGCGCCGAGGAGCAGGTGTTTGCCGGCATGGAGGGCCTCCTCGACTCGGGCACCGTCGAGCGCGTGAGCTTCGAGATCGCTCGCTCTCACCTCGCGGACGAGTGGGAGCCGTTCCGCGAGCGGCTGCTCCGGCTGGGCGACAGCGGCTGGAAGTTCGCCACGATCTCCGCCTCGGGCAACCCCGAGGGAGTGACGCTGGCAGACCTGTTCGAGCGCGATCAGATCTCGCAGGTGCTGATGACGCGCGGCCGCTGACCTAGCTAGCCGTCACGGAGCGACCAGTCAAAGGCGATCTCGTGGCCGTGCGGGTCGATCCGGTACTTGTCCGGATCCAGCGGATCGTAGGGGCGAGTGGGGAAGTTCACGAGGGTCGCGTCGAGGTCGCCCCAGTTGTGGTCGGCGTGCCAGACCCCGGGCGGTATTCGCACGAGGCCGGCCGATGCCTCACTGAACCAGATCTCTTGGAACCGCTCAAAGGTGGGGGAGTCGGTGCGGCCGTCGTACAACACCACGCGCATCCGACACGCGGGCACGAAGTAGCGGTCCGCCTGTAGACGGTGCATGCCCCAGCCCTTGATCACGCCGGGCCGGATCATCACCGAGTAGGCGTAGACGACCGGCTCGCCCCAGAATGAGCTCTCGAGGCTCAGGAACGGCGTGAGCGATCCACGGCTGTCGGCGATCGGGTTGATGCGCGCAATCTCGACATTCTCGATCTCCGCGAACAGCTCTCGGCCGGAACCGTCCACGGTCTGGGCATCCTTCGCGCCGGCCGGGCTGATCTCCGTGATTTGCTCGTGCAAGGCCATGGACCCAATCCTATGCGGCCTCTTACGATGATTGCCGTGCCCGTCGCGACAGTGATATGCCCCACTTTCGACCATGGTCCAACGCTGCACCACTCGCTGGCGAGCGCTCTCGCGCAGACGGTCGAGGACATCGAGTTGTTCGTGGTGGGGGATGGCGTCCCGGACCTGACCCGCGAGATCGTCGGTGACCTGGCGAGCCGCGACTCGCGGGTTCGCTTCTTCGACAACCCCAAGGGCGAGCGGCGCGGCGAGCGCCACCGCCATCACGCGATCGCCGAGGCGCGAAGCGACCTGATCCTCTACCTCTCCGACGACGACCTCTGGCTGCCAGAGCACGTGGAGACGCTCGCCTCCGGGCTGGCCGACGCCGACTGGGCGCACACGATCTCGGCCTGGCTTCTCCCCGACGGGCAGATGGGCGTGAACATCATCGACCTGGCGGACACGTTCTACCGCGACCGGATGCTGCGCGAGTCCCACCCTCCGAGTCCCGGGCTGTCGCAGACGGGACATACACGCGCGCTGTACCAGGAGCTGCCCTCCGGCTGGACGGCGGCGCCCGCGGAGCTCCCCACGGATGTGTTCATGTGGCGGCAGATCCTGTCGATCGATTGGGTGCGGCCGCGCTCGCTCCCGGCGTTCACGGCGATCAGCTTCCCCTCGCCGGCGCGAAGCGGTTGGAGCGTTGAGGAGCGCGCGACGGAACTCGGCCGCTGGGCGGAAACGCTGGCGCAATCGGCAGGGCGCCTCGCCCTCGAACGCCGGGTCCTGGCGACGTTCGCCCAACGGGCGGCGTGGGAAGAGAAGCACGCCACGCTTGAGGTACAGCGGCTGGAGACGAAATTGGACCGTGGTAGCCTCGCCGCGCTGTTGCGCCGCGGCCGAAGATCGATATGACCCAGCCCCCGAACGTTGTGCTCGTTTCGCGCGAGCTGTATCCCTTTACCGGAGGCGGGATCGCGCCGATGGTGGCGGCCACCGCCGAGCTCGTGTCCGAGATCGCCGAGGTGACCATCGTCACGACGGCCTTCCACCGGGACGAATACGAGCGGCTGCGTGCCGAGCCCGAGGAGTCGCACCGGCTGCCGCCCGACAAGGTGCGCTTCGTGTTCGTAGAGGAGCCTGGCGAGGACGACCTCACCGGCTACCTCTCGCACATGCACGGCTGGAGCGCGCGCGTGTTCGAGAAGCTCTGCGAGCTCTATCCGGACGGCGGGCCGGACCTCGTGGAGTTCCCGGACTACCTGGCCGAGGGCTTCGTGACCGTGCAGGCGCGCCACTCCGGTGACCCGCGGATGCGGAACGCCACGGTGTGCATGCGCGCCTACACCACATCCGAGATGGTCGCGGTGCTCAACGGCCGCGTGACCGACGACTTCGCCACGCACGCCGTGTGGGAGGCCGAGCGCTACTGCCTCGCGCACTGCGACCGCTTCGTCTACCCCGGCGGCGACGTGTACGCGACCTACGAGCGCTTCTACGGCAAGGAGCAGATGGCCCCGCCGCACAAGGCGCGCCACGCGGTCCTCGGCGACATCGAGTCGGAGCAGACGGTGCTCTACAACCTCGACCGCTACTCCGAGCGGCGCTTGCGCTTCCTCTACTTCGGCCGGCTCGAGCGCCGCAAGGGCGTGCAGAACCTGATGCGTGCGTTCCTCTCCCTCGGACGCGACGACTGGGAGCTGTCGTTCGTCGGCGGCGACACGCCGAGCGCGCCCATGCGCGTCTCGATGCGCGACTACCTGGCGACGATGGCCGGCGGCGACGAGCGCATCACGTTTGCCGACCCGATGCCGCGCTGGGAGCTGCCCGAGGTGATCAGGTCGAACGACGTCGTGATCGTGCCCTCGCTGTGGGAGTGCTGGCCGAACACCGCGCTCGAGTCGCTCTGCCAGAACCGGGCGCTGCTCGCCACCCCGGTGGGCGGACTCACCGAGATGGTCGAGCCGGGGGTGAGCGGCTGGCTCGCCGATGGCGCGGACTGGCGCTCGCTAGCGAGTGAGATCGGCCGCATCCTCGACGCGCGCCAGGAGCCCGCCCGGCTCGCAGAGGTCGGAGGCCCGCGCCACAAGTACGAGGAGATCACCGACCGCGAGACGATCCTCCGCTCCTACGGGGAGCTGATCGGCGTGGGCCGCCGCCCCGCTCTGGCGCAGCGGCGGAGCGGTCCGGTGGTGTCGGCGATCGTGCCCTACTTCCAGCTCGACGAGTACGTGGAGGAGACGATCGCCTCACTCGTGGCGCAGACGTACGAGAGCGTCGAGGTGGTGCTCGTGAACGACGGCTCGCTGCGCGCCGAGGACGCCATGCTCGACGAGCTGGCGGACCGCTACGGCGTGAAGCTCGTCACGCAGCCGAACGCGGGCCTCGGCGCGGCGCGCAACTTCGGCATCAGCCAGGCGAGCGGCCGCTACGTGATGCCGCTCGACGCCGACGACCGCCTGGCGCCGACGTTCGTGGAGCGCTGCGTGGACACGCTCGAGGAACAGCCGGACGTCGCCTACGTCACCTGCTGGAGCGCCTACATCACGCCGGAGGGGAAGCCCTATGGTGCCGGGGTGGGATGGGCGCCTTTCGGCAACTGGTCGTCGCTTGTGCGACGCAACAACGTGGCGGGCACGTGCACGGCCGTGATCCGCAAGCGCTTCTTCGACCAGGGCTTCGGCTACAGCGACGAGCTCACGAGCTATGAGGACTGGTTCCTCTACCGCGAGCTGCACGAGGCCGGCCACCTCGGCATGGTGCTGCCGGAGCGGCTGCTCGAGTACCGGGTACGTCCAGAGTCGATGCTCCGCCGGATCGGGGCTCCGAGCATGGCCGGGATCTACGAGGAGATGAACGCGCACGTGCGCGAGCGCGGCGTGCGCTGGGAGCGGGTGGCCGGATGACCGACGTGCAGCTGTTGCAGCGCTACGAGCTCGCCGCCGAGCTGTGCCAGGGCCTGCGCGTGCTCGACCTGAGCGACACCACGGACGACGCGCGGACAGGGCTTCGCGCGCGCGCCGGAGAGCTCGTGGCGGCGGCGCTGGACGAGATCCCGGCGGAGAGCTTCGACGCCGTGGTCGCGCTCGACGGCCTGCCCGAGGGCGAGCGGCGCGAGCGCGTGCTGGCCGAGCTCGAGCGGCAGGCGGGCGAGGGCACGCGCGTGCTGGCGGTGTTCGAGCGGCCGGCCGGTCAGCCGCGGAGCCCGCGCGTGGAGCCGCCGCCGGAGGACGCGGCGCGGGCGCTCGCAAACCGGCTGCATGGCGGGACGGTGCTGCAGCAGTTCCTCGCCGAGGGCGCCGTGATCACGGGCCCGAACGGCGACGGCCTGGCCGGGATGGGGCTCGACCTGAAGGACGGGGACGCGCGCAACGAGGACGCCGCCGGGCTGATCGTGGTGAGTGGCTTCGATGCCGAGGCCATCGCGAAAGCGCGAGTGAGCATGGGCGTGGTCGCCACCCCTGTGCTGCTGAGCTACGTGCGCGGTCTAGAGGCGGCGCACGCGGAGCTGCTGCGCGCGAACCGCGAGCTGATGCGCGAGCGCGTGGGCCGCGAAGGCTCCGCCGCCGCCTCGCTCCTCAACGCCCAGAACCAGCTCGAAGAATGGCGCGTGATCGCGCGCGAGCACGAGGAGCACGTGAAGCGCGTGCGCGCCTGGTACGACGCGCCCCGCTATCACCTCGCCGACCGCGTGCGGGCGGCGCTCACGAAGGCGCCGGGGTTCAGCGGTCTGATCGGCTTCCTGTGGTCCCTGATCACCACGCGCGCCGAGACGCCGCAGATCGACATGGAGGTGCATCCGACCTCGTACGCCAAGCCCGTGGAGGAGGAGCACGCCGCTGTCGAGGCGGAGGTCGAGGAGGTCGCGCGCGAGCGTGCGGCGCTCAGCGACGCCGAGGCCGCGAAGGAGCCCGAGGAAACGAGCGCGCGGCTCGAGGAGGCGCCCTAGGGCGCGAGCCAGGACGCCGGCTCGCCGCGCTGCAGGCGCGCCTGCTCGGCGAGGGCGCTGAGCGTGCCGTCCGCGCAGGCGCCTGAGAACGGCGCCCACGACACGAGCCGCTCGGGCACCACGCAGCCGTGGAGGCCGTCGACCGCCAGCGCGGCCCAGAACGAGCGTCCCGCGCACGCCCCGCGCGCGGGCTCGAAGCGGTGGCCGTGCTCGAGCACCTCCCGCCGCACCAGCGGCGCGACCGCGGCGTTGTCGTGCTCGGGCACGAAGTTGGCGTAGTTGCCGAGCGGCACCGCGCTCGGGTCGGGCATGCTGCCCCACGCGGTTGCGTACGCAGCCCGCGGATTGAGCGCGAGCGCCGCGAGCAGGCGGGCGAGCAGCGTCGGGTCGACCTCGCTGCCGGCATCGATCATCCACACGCAATCGCCAGAGGCCGCGTCGAGCCCGGCGTTGCGGCATGCCTCCGGGCCGGCGCCGGCGGGCATCAGCTTGAGCAGGTCTGCCGCGCTCGGGTCAAAGTGCATCGGCAGGTGCTCGAAGCCGTCGCACACGAGCAGAAGCTCGTCGGGCGGGCGCTCCTGCCGGGCGAGGGAGGCGAGCGTGGCCACCACGTTGCCCGCCCCGGACGAGCAGACCACCAGTGCGGTGACGCTGACGTTCGCGGGGTCCGCGATGGTCGGCGCCTCGCCGCCGCCGCGATAGTGCTCGATCGTCTGGTCTGGCCGCACAAGCTCATTCAGGCGTTCGAGCGGGCCGTGGGACTCGATCATCCGGTCGATCTCCGTGCGCGAGTCGAGCACCAGCTCCATAGCGCGCTGGACGTCCTCGGTGGTGGCGCCGCCCATGAGCCACCCGCTCACGCCCGCTTTCACCGCCTCGATGAGGCCGCCGCGCGGCGCGGCGAGAACCGGGCGATTGCGAGACAGAGCCTCGCGCGCCACCGACGACCAGCACTCCCAGTGGGATGGGATCACCACGGCGTGGTGCTCATCGATCAACCCGAGGACCTGTTCGATCGGCACTTCGTCGCGGAAGTGGATTCGCTTGTGGCCGGAAGCCAGTTTCGAGAGGTGCTCCCGCATGGAGCCACCGCCTGGAGCCGTATCCGTGTCCCGGCCGAGAAGCGTGAGCTCCCAGTCTTCGCGCTCGATCCTGGTGGCCGCTTCGACCAGCTCGGCGACGCCCTTCGCATGCTGCAGGCGACCGACGTAGAGCAGACGCGTGCGTCCCTCAGGCGCTGCTGATACGGCTGCGGTCTCCGTCTCCTCGACCACGTTGGGCACGATCGTGCGCGGCGCCAGATTGCTCTCGCCGTAGAAGCGGACGTAGGCGTCGTCAACCTCGGCGACCGGGCAGCGAAGCTCGTCCGCGAAGGCCAGCGAGCCACGCTCCAGGGTGTAGATCGCCCGCCGCTCCTCGTCGGGCTCGGTCACGCCGTCGAGCGCGTCGATCATCTCGAGGCTGGTGTGCAGGCGCACTGCCACGTGGGTGGATCGCAGCGAAGGGTGGCCGCTCCGGCGGGCCTGGATCGTGACGAAGCCCTCGCCGAGGTAGTCGTTGAACTCCACCAGATCCGGTCCGTCCGTCGGATAGAGCTCGCACAGACGCTCGTAGATGCGTGCACTCCAGCAGTGCTGGTGTGAGGTGAACGGGCCGAGCTCGAAGCCCTCGGGATCGGCGACGAACTCGAAGCGGACGGAC
>DASXCV010000068.1:0-18819 GCA_036491015.1 Thermoleophilaceae bacterium
GCGATCCTCACCGCCGCCAGCACCCAGGCCACCGTGGCGAAGGGCGGCGTGCTGCTCGCCTTCTACTCGCTGGGCCTCGGCGTGCCGTTCGTGCTGAGCGCGCTCGCCTTCACGCGCGTCACGGGCTTCTTCCGCTTCTTCCGCAACCACTACAGCGCGATCACGCTCGTGTCGGGCGCGATCCTCATGGCGATGGGCATCCTGCTCTTCACGGACGAGCTCACGCGCCTCAACAACCAGGCGCTCACGTGGCTCAACGACCTCGGGCTCAACTTCTTCAGCAACATCTAGCGCGAGCTAGGCGTCGCGCGGCAGCAGGACCAGCGTGCGCTTGGTCGACATGTGGTTGCCCGACGCATCGACCGCCGTGATCGTCACGCGCACGGTCACGCGCGCGCCGCGCTTGCGGAGCTGCTTGTTGATGAGCCTGCGCACGCGCGCGCTCACCGGCAGGTTGAGCTTGGTCCGCGCGCCCGGCTTGAGCGTCTTCTTCACCGAAGAGGTGCGCAGCGAGCTCGCGATCTGCAGCGCGGCGATCCGCCCGGACGCGCGCACCGTGCAGATCTCGTTGCACTTCGCGTACACGTAGATCGAGCGGTTGCGCAGGAAGCGCTGGCGCGTGGCGCCGCCGAGCAGCATGACCGGCGGCTTGCGGTCCTTCGCCGTGGGCGGCGCTGGAGGCGGGGGCGGCGGGTCGGTGAACGAACAGGTGGCGGTGCCCGGGCAGGTGGTGCGCACGATGGCCTTGGGCGCCCCGCTCGGCCCGCTCGGCCAGCTGATGTCGACGACGGCCGACCACGCGTTGTTCGAGTAGTCGAGCTCCTGGATGGACTGGTCGGTGTTCACCTGCTGCACCAGGACGTAGCGACCGGCCGGCACGCCGGTGAGGTCGACGTCCGTGCCCGAGCGGATGCCGGTGTACTCGTCGGCCCAGCCGATCGAGATGCCCTCACGGATGCTCTCTGCCTCCGGGTGGCCGAGGTTGCAGAAGTAGCCAGGATCGCCCGGCGCTCCGATGGTGAACTCGCCCTGGGCCCCCCGAATGCCGGCGAACGGCACCTGGAGGCTGTTGACCAGGCAGAAGCCCTCCTTCTGGTCGGAGAACACCTGCGAGCCGTCGAGCGAGCGCAGCTCGTAGTCGTCGAACGGCTGGAAGTGCCAGTGGTTGTGGCTCGGATCGGTGTCGTAGTGAACATGGCCGATCGGGTGCGTCAGGTCCTCGGTGGTCGTCCCGTCCGACATCTGGATGACCTGGTAGGCCGTCATGTCCGGAGCGTCTGTTCCGAGCTGGCCGTCGATCTGCATCGGACCCTGCCCGATGTTCCCGACGATCGAGCTGAAGGTGATCGCCCAGTCGTTCGTGTCGGTGTCGGTGCCCACCTGGATCGAGGTGACGGGCGGCGGCTCCTGCACGAGGTCGGGCAGGAGCGGCGTGGGGTCGGCCTGGGCGAGAGCAGGCAGCGCGAGGAGGGCGACCGTGGCCGCCAGGGGCGCGCCTCGGCGCGCCCACCTGATGATGTCCCTAGCTGCTGTCAATGCGAAGTCCGAGGACCATGGGAACACGGGGCACACCGCTCTGTCAAGCAAAAGGGGCGGCGCCGAAAGCGCCGCCCCTCTCGAGCATCTATCCGTCAGAGCGCCGGCTCAGCCGGTGAAGCGCGGCGCCGCCTTGCGACGCGGCTTCGCGGCCTTGCACACGCTGAACGTCTTGCGGGTGCTCGACACCTTTCCGTTCGAGTCCGTGGCCGTGATCGTCAGGCGGTGATGGCCGGCCTTGAGCTTCTTGCTGTTGATCGTCAGCGTGAAGCCGCCCCTGGACGTCGACTTGATCCGCTTGCCATCCAGCTTCACCACCACGCTCTTCACCGAGCTCGAGGTGGTCACGCGGAAGCGGACGTGGAACGCGCTCGACACACACGCCCGGCGCACGCCGGCCACGCCGATCTTCGGCTGGGTGGCAGCCGGCGCGGCGGGGGGCGCAGGGGTCTGCGGCACCGGCGGCGGGATCCGCTGCCAGTCGGGATCGGTGTCCTCGAACGCGTTGTTCGTGAGCTGCGTGAGCCCGGTCCCGTCGGCGTTCATGGTCCAGATCTCGAAATCGCAGTTCCCATTGGGCTCGCCCGTCGTCTCGTCCACGCAATCGCTGCTGGCGGTGCCGTCGCTGACGGACTGGCGATCGCTCTGGAAAGCGATCTTGGTTCCGTCGGGCGACCATGCAGGCGACTCCTCCGAGGAGCACAGCGGAGCACCGGGCTGGTTGTCGCTGCAATCCGAGGGCTCGTTGAGGTCGCTGAGGTTGACCTCCCCGGCGGGGTTGGTCACCGGGATCACGACGATGTCGCCGTCGTCCCCCGGAGACACGAGCCGAGCCGCGGCATCGGTGGTGTTGTCCGTGGAAGAGCGCGACACCGCGATGTTCGTGCCGTCAGGCGACCACGCCGGGCTGAAGTCCTCGAGGCAACCCGCGGACAGGATCAGCCGATCGCCGAGCGCCTTTTGGAGCGCGCCCGGATCCGGAGACTGCGCCGCACGGACCAGCGCCTGTGCGTCGTTCTGCGCGGCCAAAAACGCAATCCCGAAGTCGCACGGCGAGTAGGTCTCGAGCGCCGTGGCGGGACCACTGCCGTCAGCCGGAGCGATGAACGTGCGCGTGTCGAACTCGAACCCGCCGATCAGCCTGTCCCCGCCCTTCACCGGGCCACTGAAGCTGAGCGTGAGGCGGGTGAAGGCGATCTTCGTCCCATCGGGCGACCACGTCGGATTGGTGTCGACGGTGACCGAGTCGGGACCGCCGATCTGGTCGGCCGGAAGCAGCGGCGTGGGTGCGCCGGCGCTCTCGCCCGCAGCGGACATGACGTAGATCTGCGAACCGTTGCTCGGCGAGATCAGCCGCGTTGCGGCGCTCGCCGGCGTCGATTCGTCAACGGCACCCGAGAAGGCGATGCGCGAGCCGTCGGGCGAGTACGTGGGGTGCGTCTCCGCCCCGGGGTCGCTCGTGAGCTGGATGGGCGAGCCGCCGTCGCCGTGCATCGACCAGATGTCGGCTTCCTCGCCGCAACAGTCGTCCGTAGCGTTGTCCTCCTCGAAAGCAATCTGCGAGCCGTCGGCGGGCAGCCAGGCGCCGGTGTCGTCGAAGACGGTGTTGTTCGTCAGCCGAGTCGTGCCGCTGCCGTCCGGGTTCATCGAGTAGAGCTCTTGAGAGCACTCGTCGCCGGCCGCGCAGGTCGGCTGGTCCGTGCCCCGCTGCCCGGCCAGATCGGGGGTCAACGGAAAGTCGCGCGTGCTCGTGAACAGGATCTTCCCGTTCAGCCCTGGAAGGGTGGTGTTCGCCTGAGCGGGCCCTGCAAAGCCGATCGCGGCCAGGGCCGCGGCAATGGTCATTCCAAGCAGCGCGCGGCTGCGCCTGGGTGTCATCTGATGGAGCCTCCTGCTGTGCGAGTCCGGTTTGTGCCGCCGGCGTAAGGGGCCGGCCGGCGGCGGGAATTGGTGTAGCCATAGGAACACGGGTGGGGCGTCCTGTCAATCCGTCCAGCCACGATCACCGCCGCTAAAGGTTCGAAGAACGAACAGGGGCGGCGCCGAAGCGCCGCCCCCGTCGAACTGCCTGTGGGCCGAGCGTCAGCCGGTGAAGCGCGGCGCCGCCTTGCGGCGCGGCTTCGCGGCCTTGCAGACGCTGAACGACTTGTGAGTCGTCGTCACGTTGCCGTTCGAGTCCGTCGCCGTGATCGTCAGGCGATGACGGCCGGACTTCAGCTTCTTGCCGTTGATCGCCAGCGTGAAGCCGCCCTTCGACGTCGACTTGATCCGCTTGCCGTCCAGCTTCACCACCACGCTCTTCACCGAGCTCGCGGTGGTCACGCGGAAGCGCACGTGGAACGTCTTCGCCACGCACGCGCTGCGCACGCCGGCCACGCTCACCTTGGGCTTGGTGGCGGGCACCACCGGCGGAGCGGGCGGCGGCGGAGTCGGATTCGGGATCGACTGCCAATCCGGGTTGATGTCGTTCACGTCGTTGTTCGTCACCTGCGCCGGGCTCGAGCCGTCTGCGTTGACGGTCCAGATCTCGTCGTCGCAGTCGGTACCCGTGAATCCCTTGGTCTGCGCGCCCGACAGCTGCTCGCACGCCTCGACCGGGAAGACGCCATCGTTGTTGCGATCGCTGAAGAAGGCGATCTTCGTCCCGTCAGGCGACCAGGCGGGCTTCTGCTCGGTGCCGCACGACACGCCCGACTTCAGCGAGTCGAGGGTGGCGCAGTCGGCCGGCTCGGTCACGTCGCTCACGTCCGTCTCGCCGCTGCCGTCCGTTGAGTTGAACGTGACGATGTCGGAGTCCTCGAAGATCTCCGGGAGACCTCGAGTCGCCGAGCGGTCGAACAGGAGCCCCGACGGGAACGTGATGCGCTCGACCGCGAGCTTGCTGCCATCCGGCGACCACGCCGGTGCCGCGTCGAACGTGCACGTATCACCGCCGATGAGCCCGCGCCCCGGGCCGATCGGAGGAGCGCCCGCAGCCTGGCCGACCATCAGCTTGATCACGTCGATGGGCTCCTGGCACGCGTCGATGCTCTCGACCGGAGTCGGCTCCCCACCGGTTGCGGGAACCGTGTAGATGGAGCTCGAGATCGAGGCGATAGGAACTCCGCGGTTCTCCGCTGCAAGCTCAACATCGTTGATCGTCAGGCGGACGAACGCGATCTTCGTCCCATCGGGCGAGAAGGTCGGCTGCGAGTCGGAGATGAGCTCTCCCTTGTTCTCGTAGTCGGTCTCCGGGATCAGCGGCGTGGCCGCGCCCGCGCTCTCACCTCCAGACGGGATCGTGTAGATCGTCTGGAAGAAATGGTTGAACTGCTTGAACAGCGGGTCCTCCGGCACGTCACGCAGGGTGCCCTGCGTGAAGAACAGTTCGTTCAGCGCCTCGAAGGCGATCTGCGACCCGTCAGGGGAGTAGCTCGCCGAGCTTGAGTTGAACAGCCCCGGCTCCGCCGTCGGGTCGTGCGTGGTCGTGAGCTGACGCACCGAGCTCCCATCCGGCCCCATGTCGTAGAGGTTGTAGCCACAGAAGGGGCTCTTCTCTACGCAGTCGCTGTCGTGCAGCGTGCTCTGGAAGGCGATCTTCGAGCCGTCCCGCGGCAGCCACGCCGGCTTGTCGTCAGGGAAGGTGTCGCTGGTCAGCTGCGCAAAGCCGCTGCCGTCGGGGTTGATCGTCGCGATCTCCGCTCCGCAGAAGAGAACGTCGAAGCCGAAGCCGACCTCGGCGCCAAGCGGGGCGAAGATGGGGCACTTGACTGCCCCCCGCGTGTCCGCGGCATCTTCGAACTCGGTGAAGGTGTCCGCGTTGGTGGTGAAGGCGATCTTCCCGTTCTGACCGGGGAGCGTGGTGTTCGCCTGGGCCGAGCCCGAGAGCGGGAGCACGACAGCGATCGCTGCCAGTGCGCCGGCGAGCACGGCGTGGCGTGGCCTGAGCTTCATTTGTGGCTGGCCTCCTGGGTTGCGAGTCCGGATGCGCGAATCGGTGGGTCGTGGCAATCGGAACATGCTTCAGCGGAAAAGTCAATCCGCGCGAACAAGGGGCGGCGCCTGAGCGCCGCCCCTTGGGTGCTCGCTACTGCGATCCGCGGCTCAGCCGGTGAAGCGCGGCGCCGCCTGGCGGCGCGGCTTCGCGGCCTTGCAGACGCTGAACGACTTGTGACTGGTCGTCACGTTGCCGTTCGCGTCGGTGGCCGTGATCGTCAGCCGGTGCCGGCCGGACTTCAGCTTCTTGCCGTTGATCGTCAGCGTGAAGCTGCCCTTGGACGTCGACTTGATCCGCTTGCCGTCGAGCTTCACGACGACGCTCTTCACCGAGCTCGACGTGCCCACGCGGAAGCGCACGTGGAACGACTTGGCCACGCACGCGCTGCGGACGCCTGCCACCGACACGGTCGGCTTGGTGGCGGGCACCACCGGCGGGGCCGGCGGCGGAGGCGGCGGCGTGATCGGGATCGACTGCCAGTCCGGATCGATGTCGTTGACGGCGTTGTCCGTCACCTGCACCGGTGACGAGCCGTCCGCGTTCATCGTCCAGATCTCGTCGTCGCAATCGGTCGGCAACGAGGCGCCCTTCAGGATCTCGAGGCAATCCTGGTCCGGGAAAAGGCCGTCGGCACCGCGCTCGCTGAAGAATGCGATCTTCGTGCCGTCGGGCGACCAGGTCGGCTCCTGGTCGAATGCGCAGTCCTCGCCCTTCGAGACGTTGTTGCAATCGGCGGGCTCGGTGACCTTGCTCAGGTCCGTCTCGCCGCTGCCGTTCAACGAGTTGAACACGACGATGTCCGAGTCCTCGCCCTCGCCGAGTCCCTTCGTCTGCGCTGCGTCGGGCGGCGAGAGGAAGAACGACGGGAACGTGATCTGCTCGACGGCGATCTTGCCGCCATCGGGCGACCATGCGGGCGCGGCGTCCCAGGTGCAGTCGGACTCCGTGCCGCGGGTGCTGCGATCCAACGGGCTGAGCGGCGCGCCGGTGGCCGACCGCGACAGCACGGCCAGGATCTCCTCGACCGACAGCTCGCACTTCGGCGTGCTCTCGATCTGCGTGGAGGCGCCGCCCGTGGCCGGGGCCACGTAGGTGGAGCTCTGGAGTCCGAGCAGCTCGCCCTGCCGGGTGGTCGCGCCCGGTGGCGGCGGCGTGTCGTCGGTGATCGTCATCCGGGTGAACGCGATCTTCGTGCCGTCAGGCGACCAGGCCGGCTGCGAGTCCGAGACGAACGAGTCGCCGTGGAAGCCCGTCTCCGAGGACGGGACGAGCGCCTGCGGGGTGGCGACCGTCGTGCCGCCCGCGGGCATCGTGTAGATGATCTGGCCGAGGTGGTTCAGCTGCTGTGTGTCCGGGAAGACCTCGTCGCGTGTGCTGGCCGCCGACTCGAGGGCGTTCTCGTTGAACGCCTCGAACGCGATCTGGGATCCGTCGGGCGAGTAGCTCGGCTCCTGCGACTGGATGACGTCTTCCGTCAGTCCGGTCAACTGCGTGTTACTCGTGTTGTCGGGCGCACTCGACCAGACGTTCCAGAAGCACGGCTGGGCCTTCACGATCCCCCCACGCGTCTGGCCGCCGAGCTCGGATGCGCAGCCGTCCTCGTTCTGAAGGCTCTGGTAGGCGATCCTCGACCCGTCGTGCGGCAGCCAGGCGGGGAAATCGTCCTGCACGTCGTTGTTCGTGACCTGCTGGAAGCCGGTGCCGTCCGGATTGATCGTGGCGATCTCGGCGGTGCAGTCGAGCACGTTGAACGGAAGCTCGAAGCCGCCATCTTCCGCGCTGACCAGGAGGTTCGTCGGGAACGGGAAGGTGTCGCACTTGGTGCCACGGGTGTCGGCGCTCAGTGACTCCTCCGGGAGGATCGTGATCGTGTCGGCGTTCGTCGTGTAGGCGAGCCGCCCGTTTTGACCGGAAAGCGTGGTGTTGGCCTGGGCCGAGGCGGCAAAGCCGACAACGGCAAGGGCCACGACGAGCGCGCACAGGGCCAGCGCGCGGCGTGGTGGGAATCTCATTCGGAGCCTCCTGAGGTGGGCTTGCGAGTCCGGGGTGTGGAGGTCCCTCTTGTGTTGGCGGGCGCTCGCCGGCGAGGGGCTGGTGGCAATCCGAACATAGGCGGCCGCCAAAGTCAATGCGGCGGACGCGCGCGTGCGTCAGATCACGTGAACGGGCGTGCCGAGCGGCAGCAGATGCCAGAGCTGCGTGACCTTGTTGTTCGGCAGCCGGATGCAGCCGTGCGACGGCCGGCCGGGGATGAGGTTCGGCTCGTTCGTCCCGTGGATGCCGACGATGCCGCCGCCCGGCCACTCGCTGAGCGTCGAGTAGTCGCTCGTGCCGAAGGCGTACGGCCCGTAGATCGTGTTGTGCTGGAGCGCCTTGATGCGCTCGCGGATGTAGAAGCGGCCGCCGGGCGTGGGCGTGCTGGGCTTGCCGACGCCGACGGGCGAGCTCCAGATCAGGCGCTTGCCCGAGTAGAGCTTGGCGCGCAGGATGTGGCGGTTCACGATCAGGTGATCGTGGTTCACGTGGAAGCGGCCGAGCGCGTCGCGCGGCACCCAGCCCGTCTTGCCGTTGGGGCGCATCGGCACGCGGATCTTGATCCACTGCCTGCCGCCCTTGTCGGTGGTCTGCGCGAGCGCCATGTAGATCTCCGGGAAGCCGTCCTCGGTCATGAGGTGCAGCCGCCGGAAGCCGTGGCTCGTCGTCGACGGGTTGTAACGGATCAGGCTCGTCGAGCCGGGATGCGCCCACACGGTCGTCGTCTGCTCGTTCGAGAGCTTGACGATGGGGGCGTTCGCCGGCGTGGTCGCGGCATGCGCGGGTGCGGCGGCCATTGCTAGGACGGTGGCCACCGCTGCTGGGGCCAGGCTTCGGTGCATCGAAGCCCATTATGCACGCGCACCACAGCTCGGGCCAGTGTTTGGCCGAGGTCATCCGTCCAGCGCCTTCCCCGCGTTCTCAAGAGACCGCAAACTGCGGGCGATCAACCCTTCATGCGTGTGTCTGGCTCAACGCATGCGAAGTTCATCCGTCGTGCGGCGTTGGCCGCGCTGGCGAGTGCGGCGCTTGCCGTCGCGCTTCAGCCGGCGTCCGCGGCCGCCGACCCCGCCTGCCCCGGCTCGGACCTGCAGCCTGACACCTCCAACATCCCCCAGGTGGAGGGCGCCACTCTCTGCCTGATCAACATCCAGCGCGCCCAGAACGGACTCGGTGCGCTCACCCCCAACACCGTGCTCCAGGCGGCGGCGCTCCAGCACTCGCAGGACATGGTGCGCAACAACTTCTTCTCACACGACTCGAGCAGCGGCGAGGACTTCGAGGACCGCATCCTGCGCTTCAACTACGCACCGCCGAACACGCGCTGGGTGGCCGGCGAGAACATCGCCTGGGGCACGCTCTCGCTCTCCACGGCGGGCTCGATCGTGGTGAGCTGGATGAACAGCCCGGAGCACCGCGCCAACATCCTCAGCCCGGGCTACAAGGAGCTCGGCGTGGGCGTCGTGCCAAGCACGCCGTCGGGCGACCCGACGGGCGCCACCTACACGGCCGACTTCGGCGCGCACGCCTCCGGCCCGCCGCGCGAGGCTCAGACCCCGAAGGCGCACAAGCGCTCGCACCGCAAGGCCAAGCGCCACCACAAGCGCCACCACAAGACGCACAAGTCGCACAAGGCCAAGAAGCACGGCGGCTGCACGCCGACGAGCAACTCGGCCGTCAGCCTCTGCTGAATACCTCCTTTCCGCGCCTCAAGCTGGCCTTCGCCCGGGCGATTACCGGGGCATGCAGGGGGTCTTGCCACGCATCGCCGTCGCCGCCGCCGCGAGCGCCTGTCTCGCGCTGATTCCCGCGACAGCCGCGCGGGCCGACGCACCGTCGAACTGCGCGGGCGCAGATCTCGCTCCCACCGCCGCCGACATCCCGCAGGTGCAGTCGGCCACGCTCTGCCTGCTGAACGCCGAGCGCACGAGCCGCGGCCTCGTGGCGCTGCGCACCAACCCCAAGCTCGCGCGCGCCGCCCTCGCACACAGTGCCGACATGGTGACCAACCACTACTTCGCCCACGAGGACCGCTCGGGCGGCGGTCCCGAGGACCGCATCCAGCGCGCCGGCTACATGCCCAAGTACGGCCCCTGGGTGATCGGCGAGAACATCGCCTGGGGCACCGACTACCTGGCCACCCCGCGCGAGATCATGCGCGCCTGGATGAACAGCCCGCCGCACCGCCACAACATTCTCTACTCCGACTACCGCGAGATCGGTGTCGGCATCGTCGTCGGCGTGCCCGATCCCTCGATTGGCGACGGCGCCACCTACAGCACCGAGTTCGGCGCCAAGGCGGGCGAGCTCACGCAGGCCCGCCGCGCGCATCGCGCCTCGCATCGCGCGCACCACCACGCGTCGGCGCGCGGCTGCAAGCGCACGTCCAACCCGGCCGTCAGCTTCTGCTCGTAAGGCCCGGGCCGCGCGGGCTACATGTGCTCGGGCGCTGACACGCCGAGCAGATCGAGCGAGCGCACGAGCACCCGCTGGGCCATCACGCTCAGCGCGATGCGGAAGTTCTCGTCGCCGCCCTCCTCGGCCGCACCCACCACGCGGCAGTCGCGGTAGAAGGCCGAGAAGTCCTGCGCGGCCTCGTGCGCGTAGACCGTGAGCCGGTGCGGCGCGCGGCGCGCGGCCGCGATGCCGAGCTCGTCCGGGAAGGCCAGCAGCCGCTTGAGGAGCGCGCGCGCCGAGGGGTGGAGCTCCTCGCTGTAGTCCGCCTCGAGCGCCTCCTTCACGCGCGCGTCGCCGGCCTTGCGCAGGATGCTCGCGATGCGCGCGTGCGCGTACTGCACGTAGTACACGGGGTTCTCCTGGGTCTCCTCGCGCGCGAGGGTGAGATCGAGGTCGAGCGTGGTGTCGTGCGAGCGCTGCACGAGGAAGAAGCGGGCGGCGTCCACGCCGATGTCCTCGATTAGATCGTCCAGGCTCACGAAGTCGCCTTGGCGCTTCGACATCTGCACCCGCTGGCCGCGCTCCACCAGGTTCACGAGCTGCATGATCAGGAGCTCGAGGTGGTCGCGCTCGCCGCCGAGCGCCTCCCAGGCCGCGAGCATGCGACCGATGTGACCATGGTGGTCCGCGCCCCAGACGTCGATCAACCGCTCGTAGCCGCGCTCGCGCTTGTCCTGGTGATAGGCGATGTCGGCGGCCGTGTAGGTGAACTCGCCGTTCGTGCGCCGCAGCACGCGGTCCTTGTCGTCGCCGAAGTTGCTGGTGCGCAGCCACAGCGCGCCCTCGTGCTCGTAGAGCAGGCCGTGCTCGCCGAGGAGCTCGAGAGCGTGGTCGATCTCCTTCTCCCGGTGGAGCGTGCTCTCGAGGAAGAAGCGGTCCATGTTCACGCGGAAGCGCTCGAGCGTGGCCCGCACGCCCTCGATCATCAGCTCGACGCCCTTGCGGGCCAGCTCGTCCGGGTCGGCGTCGGCGGCGCCGTCGATCTTCTGCGCGAGCTCGGTCACGTAGTCGCCGCGGTACCCGTCCTCGGGCGGTTCCTCTCCGCGCGCGCGGGCCTGGATCGATACGCCGAAGCGCCGCACCTGGCCGCCCGCGTCGTTCACGTAGTACTCGCGCTCGATCGCGTGGCCCGCGAACTCGAGGATGCGGCTCAGCGAGTCGCCGTAGGCGGCGTGGCGCGCGGAGGCCACGGTGATCGGCCCCGTGGGGTTGGCGCTGACGAACTCGACGAGGATCTTCTCGGACGGGTCGGCGGTGCCGCCGCCGAAGCGCTCGCCAGCCGCGAGCGCGGCGCCGAGGGAGTCGCGCCACCAGGCGTCCGACATGAACAGGTTGAGGAAGCCGGGGCCCGCGACGTCCACCTTCTCCACCTCTTGCGCGAGCCGCTTCTCCACGAGGCCGCCGAGCCGTTCGGCGATCGCGCGCGGCTGTTCCCCCATCGTGGGCGCGAGCAGCATCGCGGCGTTGGTGGAGTAGTCGCCGAACTCGGCCTTCGGCGGACGGTCGAAGCTGAACGCCTTGCTCGAGCCGTTCCCGCTCATCTCGGCCGCCGCGGCCGCGACGGCCGCCCGAAGCTCGGCGACCGGATCGGTCGTCGGACTCATCTCAGTAATGGTATGGCTCGCGGGCGAGGATCTTGTGCGCGCGGTAGATCTGCTCGAGCAGCACCACGCGCGCGAGCTGGTGCGGGAAGGTCATCGGGCCGAATGACAGGCGCATGTCGCTGCGGTCGGTCTCGAGCCCGCGCGGGCCGCCCACCACGAAGCAGAGGTCCCGGCCCGACTGGCGCCGCTCCTCCATCCAGCGGCTGAAGCCGATCGAGTCGAACGTCTGGCCGTCCGAGCTGAGCAGGACGGTGAACGCGCGCTCCGGGATGCGGCCGTCCACCTTCTCCTCGTCGCGCAGCTCGACGAGCTCGATCCGGGCATGGCCGGCGAGAAGCTTCTGGTAGTGCTGGACGTCGTCGGCGAACGGTGGCCGGAGACGCCCGACGGCTAGGACGATGATCCGCATTGGGTCGGCTACCGGAAGGCTGCGATACTAGCCGCGTGTCAGACGATCAGCCTGAGCGCCACATCAACATTCACACCTCGCCGGAGATCATGGCGGGGATCTACGCCAACTTCGCGAACGTCAGTCACTCGGACTACGAGTTCACGATCACCTTCGCGCGTGTCGACCACGAGGTGGACGAGGAGGAGATCCCCGGCGTCGTCGTGTCGCGGATCAACCTCTCCCCCCGTTTCATGCGCGAGCTGATCGACGCCATGGAGGACAACTGGTCGAAGTACCAGGCCAAGGAAGGCATCCGCAGCCTTCCCGAGTACGACGGTCCGAAGGACGAGGACGCGCCGGGCTCGAGCACCGGCCCGGCCGCGTAGCGCTAGCTCTTCTCGGCGGCGTACGAAACGGCGTAGCCGATCCGCGTGACGGCGTCCGGATGGGTGCCGAACAGCTTCTGCACCAGACGGCGCGGCTGCGGGTCCACGAGCGCCTTGATCGCCAGGCGCTTCTCGAGCTCGATGAACGAGTCCGGGTCCTCGGTGAGCGTCAGGGCGAACGTGTCCGCCCGCTGCTCCACCCGCCGCGACAAGACGTTGGCGCCGAGGCCGCCCGCGAACGACACCGCGCCGAGCGACAGGATGAACGCCGGCAGCATCGCGGGTGCGGGATCCTCGTCGCCGGCGATCCACTCGGTAAGCCGCTCCACCAGGTGCAACCCGGCGGGCGCCGCCAGCCCCAGCCAGGCGAGCGCGCGCTGCACGTCGCGATGGCGCACGTGGCTCAGCTCATGCGCGACCACGGAGCGGACCTCGCCGGAAGGGAAGTCGTTCAGCAGCGTGTCGTAGAGCACCACGCGCTTGGTGCGGCCGAGGCCGGTCACGTAGGCGTTCGCCGCGGTGGTGCGCTTGCTCGCGTCCACGCGGTAGACCTCCCCCACCTCCACGCCCGCGCGGCGCGCGAGCTCGAGCACCTCGTCGCGCAGCTCGCCCTCCGGCAGCGGCTCGAACTTGTTGAACACCGGATCGAGCAGCACCGGCGAGAGCAGGATGAAGACCGAGCTGAGCGCGGTGGAACCGGCGGCGGCGGGCAGCCACCAGCGGCCCGGGAAGCGCCGCAGCAGCCCCATTGCGCCGGCTAGCGCGCCCGCGTTGAGCGCCGCGCCGATCGCGCCCGACTTGCCGACGTCGCCGAACCACGCCGGCCATTTCTGCACCGAGATCCCGGCCCTCACAGCACGGCGGTGGCGGGCGGCCGACAGCGGCAGCGTGAGCGCCATGAAGCCGGCGGACAGGCCGGCGCCGAACGCGGCGGCGCCCACCACAGGCCGGGCGCCGGCGTCGTCGAGGGCGCGCCGCAGACGGGTCGGCGGTCTGAACGCCAGCAGCAGCAGCGCGGCGCCGTCGAGCGCCATGCCCGCCAGCCCGAGGGCGCGCTGCGGGCGCTGGTAGGCCCGTGCGCGGCTTATCTCCTCGCCGCTGAAGTAGTCTCTGGCGTCGACGGGGGCCGATTCGATCAGGCCGCTCCGCGGCCGCAGTGCCCGTGTTGCAAGCCCGGCCGCGGCTGACGCCCAGACCACTGCCAGCGGTACTCGAATGCCATGAGTCCTCATCGAAGCGACACTGTAGCCCCCGACTTGGGCAAGCCTTGAGAATCGCGCTGCTCTCCGACGTGCATGGCAACCTCCCGGCCTTCAGGGCCGTGCTCGACGACGTCCGCGAGGTGGGCGCCGACCAGACCTGGTGCCTCGGCGACCTGGTGGGCTACGGGGCGCAGCCCGACGAGTGCGTGGCGCTCGCCAGCGAGGCCTGCGACATCTGTCTCGTCGGCAACCACGACCTCGTGGTGCTGGAGAAGCTCGACGTGAGCACGTTCTCGTTCAACGCCGCCCTCGCCGCCCAGTGGACGCAGGAGAACATCGGCGCCGAGGCGCTCGACTTCATGAACGGGCTCGAGCCCGCCAACACCGAGCAGGAGATCGGCCTCTTCCACGCGAGCCCGCGCGACCCCGTGTGGGAGTACGTGCTCTCCACGCTGCAGGCGGACGCGTGCATCGACGCGATGGCCTCGCGCGTGGGCGCGATCGGGCACTCGCACGTGGCGCTCTTCTTCACGCGCGCGGACGACGGCACGCTGCGCGGCGAGCAGGCTCCCGCCGGCACGGAACTCGACATCTCCGACGGGCGCTGGCTGATCAACCCGGGCGGCGTCGGCCAGCCGCGCGACGGCGATCCCCGCGCGGCATGGGTGCTGCTCGATCTGGGTAGCTGGACGGCTCAGTGGCGGCGAGTCGAGTATCCGATCGCGGAGGCGGCGCAGGCAATCGAGCGGGCGGGGCTGCCTCAGCCGCTGGCGGACCGTCTCTACAGGGGCGAGTGATGCGGCGCTGGACCACATCTCTCGTGTTGGCGGGCGTGATCCTCGCGGCCGTGGCCGTCGTGCTGGCGGGCTGCGGCGGCCAGAAGCGCACGATCCCGACCCACAGCGGCCAGTCCTTTCTGAACCAGCTCGACAAGATCGGCGAGCAGTTCGACAACGGGTCGTGCAGCGGCGCGCAGGACAAGGTGGCGTCCCTGGCGAGCCAGGTGCGTCAGCTGCCGAGCTCCGTCGACGCGGAGGTCAAGCGCAACCTGCAGGCCGGCGTGGCGCGCCTCGCGGTGCTCGTGAGCAGGAACTGCCAGCGGGCAACGCCCACCAACACCACGCCCACCACCGTCCCGACCGTGACCGTGCCCACCACCACCGTGCCCACCACCACGGTCCCCGCCACTCCGACCGGACCGACCGGGCCGACCACGACGCCCACGACTCCCACCACCACCCCCACGAGCCCGGGCGGCACCACCGGTCCGGGCAACGGCGGGGGCGGCGGTGTGACGGTGCCGGGCACCGGGGCCGGCGGAGCCGGGGACAATTCGGGCGGCGACAGCGGCCAAGGCGGTGGCGGATGAGCACGCCCCAGGAGGTCGCGGGCCGCTACCGGCTCGACAGCCGGCTCGGCGCGGGCGGGATGTCGACCGTGTTCATGGCGCTCGACACGGTGCTCGAGCGGCAGGTGGCGGTGAAGCTGCTGGCCGAGCACCTCGCGGACGATGAGGCCTTCGTCGCGCGCTTCAGGCGCGAGGCCGTGGCCGCCGCGCGGCTCCAGCACCCGAACGTCGTGCAGGTGTTCGACTCGGGCCTCGACGAGGCGTCGGACCGGCACTACATCGTCATGGAGTACGTCGACGGGCCGTCGTGCGCGGACCTGATCCGCGACCAGGGCGTGCTCGACATCGAGCAGGCCGTGAACATCGTGCGCGATGCCTGCCACGGCCTCGACTACGCGCACCGCGCCGGCGTCGTGCACCGCGACGTGAAGCCGGGCAACCTCCTGATTTCGAAGGACACGGGCGCGGCCAAGCTGGCGGACTTCGGGATCGCCAAGGCCGCCGAGCAGACGCGCATCACCCAGGCGGGCTCAGTGCTGGGCACCGCTGCGTACCTCTCGCCCGAGCAGGCCACCGGCGCCGAGTCCACGCCCGCGTCGGACATCTATTCGCTCGGCGTGTGCGCCTACCAGTTCCTGTCCGGGCGGCTGCCGCACGAGTACGGCTCGCTCACCGAGCTCGCCCTGAAGCAGCAGAACGACGCCGTCGAGCCGATCCGCAGCTACCGCCCGGAGGTGCCGGAGACGCTCGACCGCGCGATCCGCGTGTGCCTCGTCCGCGAGCCGGAGGCCCGCTACGCGTCGGCGCTCGACATGGCCGAGGCCATGCAGGCCGGCCTGCGCGGCGACGAGAGCGCGATGACTCAGGTGCTCGAGCGCACCTCGATGCTCGACGCCGCCGACACCGACGCGACGCAGGCGATGCCGCGCACGCGCATGGAGCCGTTGCCGCCGCGCACCGGGCAGATGGAGCAGGTACCCCCACGCGTGGCGGAGCGTCAGCGGGCGCGCGAGCAGCGGCCGGCCAAGAAGAAGGGCCGCGCGCGGGGTTTGCGCCGGCTCGTGATCGCGCTTGCGGTGATCCTCGCGGTCATCGCCGTGGTCCTGATCCTCACGAACGGCGGCGGGGGCAACAAGGGCCCGGTCAACTCAGGCGACGTTCACGGCCAGATCAACGGCCTCAAGCAGCTGATCGAAGATAACGAGAAGTAGCTCGCGTAAACGCCCCCACTGGACGTAGCATTGGTCACAACCTCGCCGTCTGGCCCATTGGCGAGAGCCCCCAACTCAGTGAGGTAAGCGAATGGATTTCCGGCAGATACGCGGTGGCCTTCGAATCGCGGCAATCGGCGCCGTCCTGCTGTTCATCTTCCTGTTCTTCTTCGACTGGTACACGATCGGCGGCACGCTCGGCGCCCTCGTCGAGAGGGCCGGCGTGAGCAAGCCGACCGTCAACGGCTGGCACGGCCACTCGATCCTGCGCTGGTTCATGCTGCTCACGATCATCGGGACCGTGACGCTCGCCTACCTGGCGGCCGCGGGCCGCAAGCTGTCGATGGCGGTGTCCCCGACCGCGATTCTCACGGCGCTCTCCGGCGTTACGGCGATCTGCCTTGCGTACCGCGTGATCATCAACAACCCCGGGCCGGACAGCGTGATCACCACGAAGATCGGCGCCTGGCTCGGCCTGATCAGCATCATCACGGTGGCCGTCGGCGGCTTCCTCGCGATGAGGGAGGAAGGCGTGTCGTTCAGCGACGCCGGCGACCAGGTTCGCGACGCGATGAGCGGCATGTCGAAGCCGGAGGCCGCGGCGCCCGCGTCCGCGCCGGCCGAGCCGGCCGCGCCCGTCGAGGAGCCCGCGGCTACCGAGGAGCCACCGGCAGCCAGCCCCGCCTAGACCGGACCGTTCCCGGCGAGCACGGCCGCCGAGTAGGCGGCCAGCTCGCCGCGAGCGATCGCCTCGCGGATCTGCTGCATCAGCAGCGCCATGAAGGTGAGGTTGTGGAGGGTGATCAGGCGCGCCGCGGTGAGCTCGTTCGCGCGCGCGAGGTAGTGAAGGTAGCCGCGGGTGTGCTCGCGGCAGGCGGGACAAGGGCAGTTCGCCGCGATCGGCTCACGGCTGTCGCGCTGGTCGAGCTTCTTCAGGTCGAGTCGCCAGCGCGACTCCGGGTCCGGCACGAGTGCGGTGCCGTGGCGGCCGAGGCGGGTTGGCGTGGCGCAGTCGAAGCTGTCGATGCCCGCCGCCACGGCGTGGAGGATGTCGTCCACGTCGCCGATCCCGAGCAGGTGACGCGGCTGCTCGTCGCGCACCGGGCGGAGCGCCCACTCCACCACCTCGTACATCTGCGCTTTCTCCTGCCCGAGCGAACCGCCCACCGCCACACCGTCGACGTCCGATGACGCCACGCGCTCCGACGATTCGATGCGCAGATCCTCGTAGACGCCGCCCTGCACGATCCCGAACAGCAGCTGGCCCGCGGGCGCGTTCGCGCGCTGCCAGTCGATGCAGCGGTCGAGCCAGCGGTGTGTGCGCTCAGTCGAGCGGGCCGTGTATTCGCGGTCCACGTGGAACGGCGTGCACTCGTCGAACGCGAGCGCGACGTCCGAGCCGAGCGCGGCCTGCACCTCCATCGAGGTCTCCGGGCCCATGAACTGCGGGCTGCCGTCGGCGTACGACTGAAAGCGCACGCCCTCCTCGTCGATCGAGAGGATGCGGCTCTCGCGCTGGCCGCGGCGGCCCTTGATCTCGTCCGCCACCGAGCCGTGGCCCATCGAGAACACCTGGAAGCCGCCCGAGTCCGTGATGATCGGCCGCCGCCAGGCCATGAACTCGTGCAGGCCGCCCATCTTCGCGATGTGCTCGTGCCCGGGGCGGATGAAGAGGTGGAAGGTGTTGCCGAGCACCATCTCGTAGCCGAGCTCGGCGACCTCGGAGGCGTGCAGCGACTTCACAGTCGCGCTCGTGGCCAGCGGGACGAACGCCGGCGTGCGCACCTCGCCGTGGTTCGTAACGAGAACGCCCGCTCGGGCAGAGCCGTCGCGGGCGTCGATCCTGAATGAGCTCATCGCCCGCCCGAGACTATTCGGACGGGCGACGCGCGGTTACTCGTTGGTGTCGGAAGCCGTTCCCTCAACCGTCTTCGGCTCGCCGCCGTGCGCGCCGATCGAGATGCGACGCGGCTTGCGCTCGGCCGGCTTGGGGATGCTCACCGCGAGCACGCCCTTGTCGAACGACGCCTTGATGCCGTCGGGATCCACGCCCTCGGGCAGGGTCAGCGAGCGGCTGAAGCGGCCGAACGAACGCTCGAGGCGGTAGAAGCCGCGCTCCTTGCGCTCCTGCTCGGTCTTGCGCTCACCCGACACGGTGAGGACGTTGTCCTGCACCTCGATCGAGACGTCGTCCTCGCCGAGACCCGGCAGGTCCGCCTTGAGGACGAACTGGTCCTCGGCCTCGACCAGATCCATCGCGGGCGCCCAGCGCTGAGAGCGTATAGAAACCTAAGTCTGTGACTATCAGATTTACTTAGCGGGCTCGAGTAGCGACTGGCCGGTCATCTCTTCCGGCTGCTTCTCCCCCAGTAGCGCCAGCACGGTCGGGGCAACGTCCGCCAGGATCCCGCCCTCGCGCAGCTCGCCGAGTTCGGCGGTCACGATCAGCGGCACCGGGTTGAGCGAGTGGGCGGTGTTGGGGCTGCCGTCGTCCTCGAGCATGTGGTCGCAGTTGCCGTGGTCGGCGGTGATCACGCAGGCGCCGCCGGACTGGTGCACCGCCTCCACCACCTCGCCGAGGCAGCCGTCGACGGTCTCGACCGCCTTCACCGCGGCCTCGATCACGCCGGTGTGGCCGACCATGTCCGGGTTCGCGAAATTGATGATCCCGAAG
>DASXCV010000069.1:0-2046 GCA_036491015.1 Thermoleophilaceae bacterium
AAGGCCACGCTCCGCGGGCTGCTGCAGTTCCGTGCCGCCGGCGAGCCCGTGCCGCTCGACGAGGTCGAGGCGGCCTCCGAGATCGTCAAGCGCTTCGCGACCGGCGCGATGTCGCTCGGCTCGATCTCGACCGAGGCGCACTCGACTCTCGCGATCGCGATGAACCGGATCGGCGGCAAGAGCAACACCGGCGAGGGCGGGGAAGACCCCAAGCGTTACCGCAACGAGCTGAAGGGCATTCCCGTCGTCGACGGCACCAGGGTGTCCGAGCTGCTGGGCGACGGCGTCGTCGAGGCCGACTACGCACTCAAGGCCGGCGACAGCTTGCGCAGCCGCATCAAGCAGGTGGCGTCCGGCCGCTTCGGCGTGACCGCCCACTACCTCGTGAACGCCGACGAGCTGCAGATCAAGATGGCGCAGGGCGCGAAGCCGGGCGAGGGCGGCCAGCTGCCCGGCCACAAGGTCGACGACTACATCGGGAAGATCCGCCACTCCACGCCCGGCGTCGGCCTGATCTCGCCGCCGCCGCACCACGACATCTACTCGATCGAGGACCTCAAGCAGCTGATCTTCGACCTGCGCTGCGCCAACCCGAGCGCGCGCATCAGCGTGAAGCTCGTGTCCGAGGTGGGCGTGGGCACGGTGGCCGCGGGCGTGGCGAAGGCCAACTCGGACCACGTGGTGATCGCGGGCCACGACGGCGGCACGGGCGCCTCGCCCGTGAGTTCCGTGCACAACGCCGGCGTGCCGTGGGAGATCGGCCTCGCGGAGACGCAGCAGACGCTCGTGAAGAACAAGCTGCGCGACCGCATCGTCGTGCAGACCGACGGTCAGCTCAAGACCGGCCGCGACGTGGTGATCGCCGCGCTGCTCGGCGCCGAGGAGTTCGGCTTCGCCACCGCCCCGCTGATCGCGATGGGCTGCATCATGATGCGCGCCTGTCACCTCAACACGTGTCCGGTGGGCATCGCCACGCAGGACCCGGAGCTGCGCAAGCGCTTCGCCGGCCGCCCGGATCACGTCGTCAACTACTTCTTCTTCATCGCCGAGGAGGTGCGCGCGCTGATGGCGCAGCTCGGCGTGCGCAAGCTCGACGACCTCGTGGGCCGCACGGATCTGCTCGAGGCCGACGAGGCGATCGAGCACTGGAAGGCCCAGGGCGTCGACCTCTCGGGCCTGCTCGCCCCGGCCGACGCGCCTGAGGACGTCCCGCGCCGCCGCGTGCGCGACCAGGACCCGGTGCTCGACGACCACCTCGACCACGCGCTGATCGAGCTGGCCGAGCCCGCGCTGGCGCGCGCCGAGCCGGTCGAGCTCGGCATCGAGGTGCTGAACCGCCACCGCACGGTCGGCGGCCTGCTGTCCGGCGAGGTGGCCCGCCGCTACGGCGCCGAGGGCCTGCCGGACGACACGATCACCGTCCGCGCCGGCGGCTCCGGCGGGCAGAGCTTCGGCGCCTGGCTCGCCCGCGGGGTGACGATCGCGCTCGAGGGCGACGCGAACGACTTCGCCGGCAAGGGCATGTCCGGCGGCGTGCTCGCCGTACGCCCGCCCGAGACCTCGACATTCCGCGCCGAGGAGAACGTGGTGGTGGGCAACACCGTGCTCTACGGCGCAACGAGCGGCCGGGCCTTCTTCCGCGGCCTCGCGGGCGAGCGCTTTGCCGTCCGCAACTCGGGCGTGAGCGCCGTCGTGGAGGGCGTGGGCGACCACGGCTGCGAGTACATGACCGGCGGCCGCGTGGTCGTGCTCGGCCTGACCGGACGCAACTTCGCCGCCGGCATGAGCGGCGGCATCGCCTACGTGCTCGACAAGGTGGGCGACTTCGCCGAGCGCTGCAACTCCGAGCTGGTGGAGCTCGAGACGCCGAGCGCGGAGGACTTCGAGGAGATCCGCGCGCTCGTAGAGGAGCACCGCGAGCGCACCGGCAGCACCGTGGCCACGCACGTGCTGGCCGAGTGGGAGCACCTGATCGGCACGTGGGTGAAGGTCATGCCCACCGACTACCGGCGCGCGCTCGCGGAGCAGGCCGCGAAGTCCGCGGAC
>DASXCV010000070.1:0-11610 GCA_036491015.1 Thermoleophilaceae bacterium
GCGAAGGTCAGGTACGGGTTGCACGCCGGGTCCGGACAGCGCAGCTCCATGCGCGTGGCCTGCTCCTTGCCGGGGTGGTACAGCGGCACCCGGACGAGCGCCGAGCGGTTGCGGCGCGACCAGGCGCAGTACACCGGCGCCTCGTAGCCCGGCACCAGCCGCTTGTAGGAGTTCACCCACTGGGCGAAGATCGACGAGACCTCGCGCGCGTGCTTGAGCTGGCCGGCGATGAACGCCTTGCCGACCGGGGACAGGAAGTACTGGTCGTCCGCGTCGTAGAAGGCGTTGCGGCCGTCCTTGAAGAGCGACTGGTGCGTGTGCATGCCGGAGCCGTTCTCGCCGAACAGCGGCTTGGGCATGAACGTCGCGTGCCAGCCGTACTTCATGGCGTACTCCTTGACCGTGATGCGGTAGGTCATGCAGTCGTCCGCCATCTTCAGCGCGTCGGCGTAGCGCATGTCGATCTCGTGCTGCGACGGGCCGACCTCGTGGTGCGTGTACTCCACGTGAATGCCGAGCTGCTCGAGCGCCAGGACCGTCTCGCGCCGGACGTCCGAGCCGGCGTCAAGGGTGGTCAGGTCGAAGTAGCCACCCTCGTCGAGGATCTCCGGCACGCCATCCGCCGGCCGCGCGTTGCGGAAGTAGAAGTACTCGAGCTCCGGGCCGACGTTGAAGGTGTCGAAGCCCATCGCCTCGGCGCGCTCGAGCGCCCGGCGCAATACGTAGCGCGGGTCGCCCTCGTAGGGCTCGCGGCTTGGCGTGACGATGTCGCAGAAGATGCGGCCGACCCCGCTCGCGTCCGGCCGCCACGGCAGCACCGCGAACGTCGAGGCGTCGGGCATGGCGATCATGTCCGACTCCTCGATGGCGTTGAAGCCGGTGATCGACGAGCCGTCGAATCCCATGCCGCCCTCGAAGGCGTCGTCAAGCTCCGCGGCGTTGATCGAGAAGCTCTTCAGCTGTCCGAGGATGTCAGTGAACCAGAAGCGGACGAAGCGGATATCGCGCTCTTCGACGAGCGCCTTGACATCGTCAGCGGTCTGGGGCAGGTCGGCCATCAGGCTCCTTCGCAAGGTCGGCGGCAAGAAAGGACGCGCGTAGGCTAGCTGCGCCGCTCACGCGGCGCGTTGACGGGGGACCGTTGACCGTTGACCGTTTGTCGTCAGAGCCAGGCGTTTGCCCAGGACTTCAGGGCGCGTACGGCCGGCTCGAGGGCCAGCCCCTTGCCCGTCAGGGCGTACTCGACGCGCACCGGAGAGCCGTCCAGCACCCTGCGCTCGACGATGTCCTCCGTCTCGAGCTCCTTGAGGCGCTCGGACAACAGCCGGTCCGAGAGATCCGGCACCAGGTGCCGGATCTCGGAAAAGCGAAGCGGCCCGTCGAGAAGCACGAGCAGGATCGCGCCGGTCCAGCGTTTGCCGACGAGCTCAACTGCCCGGTGATAGAGGGCGCAGCATTCGCTGCGGCCCGCTACCGCCTGCTCCCCGGCCCCCGGATCCTGTGGGGCGTCAGTTGCCGCGCTGGCGGCCATGACCCAAATCCTAGAAGGTCAGGCGGCCTGCGACAGACGGGCTTCCTCCACGGACCCGTCCCGAGGTAGATCGCCCGCCCTCGTCACGAGGTTGGTGAAGGTGGCGAGCGCGACGTGCGCGACCGCCTCGAGCACCTCGTCGTCGGTCCAGTCGGCCTCCCTGGCCTCCTCGAGGAGGTGGGCCGGCGGAGCGCCATCGGACTCGATCAGGGCCTTCAGAAAGCGAAGAAGCGTGGCCTCGCGCTCGTCGTGTGAGTCGAACTCGCGCGCGAGTGCGATCTCGTCGATGCCGAGCCCCGCGTCCCGCGCGCTGCGATGCAGCGCGGGAAGCGCGTATTCGCTGCCTTCATGCTCGGCTACCGCAAGCGCGATCCGCTGTTGAGTGGACCACTCCAGCGCGCCGTGTCGCAGTTCCGAACGGAAGCGCGCATAACCTCGCAACGCTGCCGGCGACCCTGCAAGCATGCCGAGAAAGTTGGACAGCTGCCCCCCGCTCGCCAACGCCCCGTTCAGCACCGGCAGACTCCTTTCCGGCGCCGTCAGTTCGTCGTGAACCTGAAACCTGCTCTCCTTGGTCTTCATTGCCCGCTTCACTTTCTGCACGTTGCTTACGTGCGGTAAGTATAGGCATCCCCTGCCCCTTGAGCCGTGCCACCGTCGTCACCCGGTGTCCCTGGTCAGCGTCCTACCTCTGGCTCGTGACGGCAAACACGAAGTACCTCTTTGTGCGGGGTTTTCTTACCGATCCTTAGCGTTCCTACGCCAAGTTGCCTGCATTTACCTCAGGCGGGGTAGCGGCTTGCAGCGGCCTGCGATCAGCCGCGCGTGTAGGGGAACGACTGGCCCTGCGATGACTCGCGTATGAGCTCTGACGTCCTTCTGCCGAACGCCCAGCTCGTGGGGTCGAGCGCCGCGGGCTTGCAGCCGGGCGGGCCGAAGAAGGTCTGGATCGTGCCGCTGTAGCGGCCGGGGGCCAGCGGGCGCAGGCGCCAGACGATCGAGCCGGCCTCGACCGTGCAGCCGTTGGCGATCCCGAAGGACTCGCGCGCGCGGCCGACGTAGAGCCGCCCCTCGCGCTTGACCACCACGCCGGCACCGTTGCGCAGCCACGTGCCGATCACCGGGTCCTTGTCGCTCAGCTTCGGCCGGATGCGGTCGAACGTGCTCGGCGGCGGCCGCTTTCCGCCCGGGAGCCGCGACGACTCCGTGAAGCGCAGGTCGCTCTCCACCCGGATCGTGGACGACACGAGGCGGCGCCGGCAGTGCTTGCCCGCGA
Organism: Thermoleophilaceae bacterium; assembly: GCA_036491015.1. Taxonomy (GTDB): domain Bacteria; phylum Actinomycetota; class Thermoleophilia; order Solirubrobacterales; family Thermoleophilaceae; genus JAICJR01. The sequence goes on from DASXCV010000070.1 coordinate 2,808, forward strand.
CGAGCGCGAGCCGGCCCTTCCAGTAGTCGGAGCCGCCGTGGGTGGCCTCGTAGCGATAGCCGCGGAACACGGTCGTGCCCTTGCGGACGGTGCAGCGGCCGATCTTCACGCTCGCGAGCGAGCGGCCCGACAGCGAGTGCTTGGTCGCGCTGAAGCGGTACTTGTCGCCGTGGAAGTTCCAGTCGCCGGCCAGCTCGTAGCTGGGCGCGGGCGTGGCGGCATGCGCCTCGGCCGGCCCGATCGCGGCCAGGCATCCAGCGAGCGTCAGGAGTGCGACGTAGCGGCGCACCCGTTCATTCGACCACGCTCAGCGGATGTGCGCCACATGTGCGGCGGGCGCGGCGTGCTGCGGAGTCTGCCCATGGGCCGTGGCGGCGGCGATCGCGATCATCACGAGGCCGAGGAGCACCGCCCACATCGCGAGCCGATCAGGCCGGGAGGACATGCGCGTGCTCGCAGGCGTGCGCCTCCGGCGCGGCGGAGGGACGGTCTGACCCGTGATGTGGATCGTCCGCCGCTCGCTGTAGCGCGGAAATGGATAGACCTCAGCGCCGCGCTCGTCCCCAACGGGCGCGGGCTCGTCTCGCAGTGGGACCTGGCGAGCCAACGCGAGCACCGTAGCAACGTGGCTGGACGGATGTAACCGCTCGGTGTTCGAAATGTGCCGAGGGTGCGGGGTGAAAGTCCGAAGTGCGCGGTGAGCGGTGAGCAGTGCGCAGAAGCCTGCTCACTGCGCACTTGCGCACTGCGCACCCCCAGCGCTAGCGCCCGGCGACCGTCGCCACAAACGTGGCGACTGCCTGGGCGTTCTGCCCTTGCAGCAGCCCCGATGGCATCCGGTCCTGGCCGGTGCCGCCGATGCGGATCGCGTTCTCGACGCGCGCGACCGCGCTCTTCATCGACGCGGTGTTCAGGCCGATCCGGTCGAGATCCGGCCCGGTCACGCCGCGCGCGTTGACGGCGGCGAGCGTGTGGCAGCTCGCGCAGGTCGCGCGGAAGAGCTGCTTGCCGTTCGCGATCTCCTCCGTGGCGTGCTTCGTCTGCAGCTGCGAGGTGGCTCCCTCGGCGTCGCTGCGCGCATTCAGGATGATCGCGGGCACCGTGAGGCCGACGCCCAGGTAGATCACGAGGATCGCGATCTGGAACGCGCGGTTGCCACGCGTGAGATACGTATTGCGGGCACGGCCCGGGCCTCCGGAGAACGCGACGAACAGCACTCCGAGCCCCACCAGCACCCACGGGATGAGAAACACCAGGACTTTCATCCGGCGCGGGATCCTAGTGGAGGCAGATGATGCTCGCGCTCACAGCGAGCGACCACGGGAGGACTTGCGCCCGGGGCGCGCCTTCTGTGCGCGCCGCGCGCCGGTGCGCAGGCGCCGGCCGGAGCGGCAGCGATCGGCGGAGGCGTCGACCGGGGGCGCTTGGTCTTCTGAGTCGAGCCGGTCGCGCACCTGGTCGATCGACTGCCTGATCAAGCGCGACACGTGCATCTGGGAGATGCCCACGCGCTCGGCGATGTCCGACTGGGTCAGCCCGAGAAAGAAGCGCATGTGCAGGATCTGGCGCTCGCGGTCGCCCAGCTCCTCGAATCCGACGCGCAACAGCTGGCGCTCCTCGGCGAGCTCGAAGCCGCGGTCCTCGTCGCCGAGGTGCTCGAGTGGGTCGCCCACCTCCTCGTCGGCGTCTTCCGAGGTCGGCGCCGAGAGCGAGATCGTGTTGTAAGCGCGGGAGGAGTCGAGCGCCTCGACCACATGCTCGGTGGAGGACTGCGTGGCGCTGGCCAGCTCCTCAACGCTCGGCGAGCGGCCGAGCTTGCCGGTGAGCTCGTCGACCACGCGGCCGAGCTTCACGTTCAGCTCCTGGACGTCGCGCGGCACGCGCATCGCCCAGCCCTTGTCTCGGAAGTAGCGCTTGATCTCGCCGAGCACGTTCGGCGCCGCGTACGTGGCGAGCGTGACCTTGTACTGGCCGTCGAAGCGGTCGATCGCCTTGATCAGGCCGACGCAGCCCACCTGCGTCAGGTCCTCGAGCGTCTCGCCGCGATGCGCGTAGCGCTGCGCCAGCCGGCGCACGAAGCCGACGTGGCGCTCGATCAGCGCCTGGCGCGCGCGGACGTCGCCGTCCTCGTGGTAGCCGCGCAAGAGGTCGGCGTCAGAGGCGGACCCGTACATGAGGTCCGCCGAAGTCATCGGGGCGACCGTCATCCGACGGTCGCCGCTTCCTTGCGCGCCTGCTTCCAGCTGCCGAAGGCGGCGAACACGTCGCTCAGCTCAGGCAGATCGTCGTCGACCGAGGCGCGCTGCTGGTAGTCGACCATCAGCAGCCGCTCCGGCCGCGAGCCGAGCTGCTCGGCGACGGTGCGGATCGCTTCGCGGACCTCGTCCGGCGTGACGTCGGATTCGTCCCGGCGCTTGGCCTGATGTGCGAAGACGCCGGCGGCCGTACCGCGGGCGCCGGGATTCGCCTCGGCCGTCGGGCGTGCGCGACCGACGCCGATCATCAGCCGGCAATGGGGGCAGCGGCTGGGAACGTCGGGCCACTCGCCCGTTACGTTCTCCTCGACGAGGAGAAAGCAATGCGGGCAGTAAGCCTCCGCGCCTGCCACTGCGGCTTTGCGTGCAGCACTAGCCATGGAACCTCCTGGCGACCTCAATCTCCCTGCCCTGGACGGAAACTGCGTAGGGCTTCTCAGCTCTAAGTCTCGCCGCTGGCCGCTGCTCCTAAACGTGGGTACCCGCCCAATCGGGGCAGTTTCTTAATGCCTTTTTTGGGGTACGCGAGTGTTTGCGACTGTTCAGGCCGCGAGCGCCTGTAATTCCCGCTCTTCGGCGAGGCGGCGCAGTGCTCGGCGTTCCAGCTTTCGGACGCCTTCTGGCGAGAGGCCGATCAATTTGGCCACCTCGCGCAGCGCGAGGGGCTCTCCCCCGCCGATTCCAAAGCGGAGCTCGATCACCCGGCGTGCGTTCGGGTCGAGGCGCTTGAGCGCCTTGCGGATCGACTCCTCCTCCAGCTCGACTGCAACTTCCTCGAGCGGGGTGGGGCCCTCGAACGGGATCAGCGAACCGAGCTCGGCGTCGCCTTCTGACCCCACGGGTGTCTCCAAGCTGACCGGAACGCGCTCGGCCGAGCGCAGCTCCTCGAGCTGGTGCACGTCCATCCCGAGCTGCTTGGCCACCTCCTCGGCCGTGGGCTCGCGCCCGAGCTCGCCGCCGAGCTTGCGTTCGACGGCGCGCACCTTCGTCAGCTCCTGACCGATGTGCACCGGGATCCGGATCGTGCGGCTGTGGTGCTGGAGGCCGCGCTGCATCGCCTGGCGGATCCACCAGGTGGCGTAGGTCGAGAACTTGAAGCCGCGCCGGTAGTCGAACTTCTCGACGGCGCGGATCAGGCCGAGGATGCCCTCCTGGATGAGGTCGAGGAACGGCAGGCCGAGCCCGCGGTAGCGCTTGGCGTTCGCCACGACGAGCCGGAGGTTCGACTCGATCATGCGGTTCTTGGCCTCCTGGTCGCCGCGCTCGATGCGCTTGGCGAGCTCGACTTCCTCGGTGGCGGTCAGGAGCGGGCGCTGCGCGATGTCGCGCAGGAAGAGCTGGAGCGAGTCGCTCGTGGCGTCGGCCACCTCGTCGAGCGTGTAGGTCGACTTGCTCTCGGCGGCGTTCGAGCAGTCGTCCTCCACCTCGATGCCGCGGCGCTCGGCCTCGGCGTAGATCGCCTCGACGGCGCCGGGCTCGAGCTCAAGCTCCTCGACGGCCGAGGAGATCTCGGACAGCTCGAGGCGTCCGCGTTCCTCGCCGCGCCGGTAGAGGGCGTCGACGGCGGCGTTGGACGAGAGATCGCTCATCATGCCCAGCATACGACTCGGAGGCACGCGGGTTATGTGATCAAGCGCAAAGCAGCTCGGAACCTGCGTACACATTGAGCGAGCCGCCCCTCACGAAGCCGCACAGGAGCATGCCGCGCTCGCGGGCGAGGTCCACGGCGAGGGTCGACGGCGGGCCCACCGCCACGAGGCCGAAGAGGCTCGCCAGGCTGGCCTTCTGCACGAGCTCGAAGGACGCGCGGCCGCTCACGCTGGCGAAGACGCCCTCGAGCGGGAAGCGGCCGGCGAGCAGCAGCGAGCCGATCGCCTTGTCCATCGCGTTGTGCCGGCCCACGTCCTCGCGGACGACGAGCAGCGTCCCGTCGGCCTCGAACAGTCCGGTCGCATGAAGCCCACCGGTCCGCTCGAATGCGGGCTGCCGAGTGCGGACGGCGGACGGGGCGCTCAGCGCGATCTCGGGTCGGAGGGCGGAGGTCGGAGGATCGGAGGCCGGTGCCGAGAGGCGCACGAACTCGAGTGCTCCCTTGCCGCAGATGCCGCAGGACGAGGTGAGGTAGAAGCTGCGCTCGTCCTTGGGGTTGCGGCGCAGGCCGCTCTTCGTCTTGACCTCGACGATGTTGTTGGCCAGGTCCTCGGTGAGGCCGACGCTCACGATGTCCTCCGCGCCGCCGATCAGCCCCTCGCCGGCGAGGAAGCCGGCGGCGAGCTCCTCGTCCTCGCCGGGCGTGCGCATCGTCACCGCGAGCGGCTCGCCGTCCACGCGGATCTCGAGCGGCTCCTCCACCGCCAGCTCGTCGCGCATGCTCTCGCGCGCGCCGTCGCGGAGCTTCTCGATCGAGGTGGCGGCCACGTGCGGATCGAAGTCGGTGGCCATCTACTTCGTCCGCGGTTGCGAGAACTGCGCCTGCAGCGCGGCCAGCCGCGAGTCCCACTGGCCGCCCACATCGGCGATCCAGCCCACGGCGTCGGCGAGCGGCTCAGGCGTGACGCTGTAGCGGACCTCGCGGCCCTCGCGCACGCTCGTGACGAGCCGGGCGTCGCGCAGCGCCTCGAGGTGCTTGAGCACCGCCTGGCGGCTGATCGGCAGCTCCGCCGCGAGTTGCGTGGCGGTGGCGGGGCCGCCGTCCGCGAGACGCGTGAGCAGCGTGCGTCGCGTGGGGTCGGAGAGCGCCGCGAATACGGGCTCGCCGCTCACGCGTATGCGAGCGCGACGGCTGTCGGGCCGCGCGAGCCGAAGCCGGGCAGCGGGATGCCGAGGAGGTCGAGGGTGGCCAGCGGGCTCGTCTCGATCACGCGCACGAGCGTGCCCTCTTCGGTCTCGTCGAGCGAGATCTCGACGCGCGTGGCCAGCTCGTCGTCGGGGCGGCGCCACCAGAAGGCGAAGCGGTGCTCGTCGGCATCGAGCTCCTCCACGAAGCCGGTGCGCTCAGAGCCGTCCTCAAAGCCGATGTGGAAGTCGCCACCCGGCACGGGGTCGAACTCGACGTCGCCGCCCAACCAGTCGCCAAGGCGCTCGGGATCGGCCACCGCCTCCCAGGCTTCGTCCGCCTCGCCGGGCACGAGCACGTCGCGCTCGACGGAGTGGATCACTACGGTCTCTTGCCCTGCCCTTCCGAGCTCCATGTCATCTCCTTCGATGTGCAACTGATTGGTTGCGCTATGGTACCAGCATGACGTGCAACTCACAGGTTGCAGTAGCCCCCGACTAGGAGACCCCATGCCACTCGTCCCAATGGTCATCGAGCAGACCTCGCGCGGCGAGCGCTCATTCGACATCTACTCCCGGCTGCTGAACGAGAGGATCGTGTTCATCGGCTCGCCGGTGGACGACCAGATAGCCAACCTTGCCGTCGCCCAGCTCCTCCACCTCCAGGCAGAGGATCCGGACAAGGACATCTCGATGTACATCAACTCGCCGGGCGGAGTCATCTATTCCGGCCTCGCGATCTACGACACGATGCAGTACGTCAAGCCGGACGTGCAGACGATCTGCTTCGGCATGGCGATGTCGATGGGGTCGCTGCTCCTGGCCGGCGGCGCGAAGGGCAAGCGCATGGTGCTGCCGAATGCGCGCGTGCTGATCCACCAGCCCTCCGGCGGCTTCGAAGGGCAGTCCTCGGACATCCAGATCCACGCGCAGGAGGTGCTCAACCTGCGCCGGCGCGTCGACGAGATCTACGCCCAACACACGGGGCAGGATTTCGAGCGCGTGCACGAGGACATGGAGCGCGACCGCTTCTTCACCGCCGAGCAGGCCGTGGAGTACGGGCTGGCCGACCGCGTGATCGAGACGCACGAGATCGCGCGCACGCCGACGGGCTTCAACGGGCGCTGATGCCCGACGAGCGGGAGGAGCTCCTGCGCGGCGCGTACGCGGCGTTCAACGCGCGCGACATCGAGCGCGCGCTCGTGCTCATGCACCCGGATGTGGACTGGCCCAACGGCATGGAGGGCGGCCGGGTGCGCGGGCACGACGAGGTGCGCGCCTACTGGACGCGGCAGTTCGGCCTGATCGACTCGCGCGTGACGCCCGAGGCCTTCGAGCAGGAACCGGACGGGAGCATGGCGGTGGTGGTGCACCAGGTCGTGCGCGATCTCGACGGCGCCGAGCTGTCGGACACGCACGTGCGCCACGTGTATTCGTTCCGCGAGGGGCTGGTCGAGCGGATGGAGATCGTGGAGTCGTCGTGAGCGTTGCGTGAGCGCCGCCCTGCATGGTGGGCGGCATGAACCCACGCATCCGTAGCTACATCGTTCCGCTCCTGGCCGGCGCCGTGCTGCTGGCGACCGCTGCCGTCGCTCTGGCCAGCCGAGCCCAGGTGAATCCCGATCCCGTCACGTTCTCCGGCGCGTCGTCGCGGGTCGTGACGATCTCGAATCCCGGCCCGGGCGACGCCCACTGGGCCATCTCGCTGACGGCCGGGGCCCCCCATTTCAAGCTCAAGGTCCCGAGCGAGTGCAGCGTCGTCCCCAGCGGGCAGACCTGCGGGGTGAAGGTGTTCTACGCCCCGAGCGGCGCCGCCGAGGATGACGGCACGCTTCACATAGGCGACCAGCTCCAGCGGCCGAACAGCCGTGACGTGCAGCTGATCGGGCACCCGTCCGGTGGTGGTGGCGGCGGTGACGGCGGCAACGGGCCGAACTGCATCCTGCACGTGGCCCGCAACCAGAAGCTCGTGAAGAAGCAGGGCCGCAAGACCGTGCGCACGCCGTACAGCGTGTCGCTGACCTCCAGCGAGGACGGCACGGTGTCCGCACACGCCGGCGGCCAGACCAAGTCCGGCAAGTCGATCTCGCTGAACAGCGTCAGCTCACCCGACACGGCGGGCAGCGGCGTGGTGATGAAGATGAAGCTGCCGCGCTCGAGCGAGAACCGCGTGCGCGCCGAGTTGGCCGCGGGCCGCAAGCCCAAGATGACCCTGCGCGGTCAATGCCAAGGCCAGAACGGCACCACCGTCGAGACCGCGGTGATCCACTTCAAGAAAGGCAAGCGCGGCAACGGCTTCAAGCTGCCGCTGATCGCCGACGCAAAGGCTAGGTAGCGAGCAACTGCCTGAGATCCTCGCCCGGCTCCTCACCGAGCTGGGCGAGGTAGGCGTCGGCGGCGCGCGCGGCCTTCCGGCCCTCGCTGATCGCCCACACCACGAGCGACTGGCCGCGCCGGGCGTCGCCCGCGGCGAACACGCCGGGCACGCTGGTGGCGAAATCACCGGCGTCGACGTTCCCGCGCCCGTCGACGTCCACGGCAAGCTGCTCGATCAGCCCGTCGTGCTGGGGGTGCAGGAAGCCCATGGCGAGCAGTACGAGGTCGGCGGGGAGCTCGAACTCGCTGCCCTCGATCTTCTCGAAGCTCGGCGGCGGCCCCACCTCGTGACCGCGCAGCGCCACCACGCGTCCGTCCGTGCCCGCGAGCTCGGTGGTGCTCACGCTGAAGCGGCGCTCGCCGCCCTCCTCGTGGGCGGGCGAGGTGCGCAGGATCAGCGGCCACTGGGGCCAGGGCGTGCGCTCGTCCGGGCGCTCGAGCGGCGGCTCCGGCATCAGCTCGAACTGCGTCACGCCGGCCGGGCCCTCGCGGTGGGAGTTGCCGAGGCAGTCGGCGCCCGTGTCGCCGCCGCCGATGATCACCACGTGCTTGCCGGCCGCGCTGATCGGGGCCGGCGGGGCGCCATCGCCGGCGACGAAGCGGTTGCGCTGCTCGAGGTAGTCCATCGCGAAGTGCACGCCGTCGAGCTCGCGTCCGGGCACCGGCAGGTCGCGCGGCACGGTCGAGCCGGTGGCGATCACGATCGCGTCGAACTGCTCGCGCAGCTCGCGGGCGTCGATGTCGGCGCCCACCTCGACGCCCGTGCGGAACTCGATGCCCTCGGCCTCGAGGATGTCCACCCGCCGCTGCACGACCTCCTTCTCGAGCTTGAAGTCGGGGATGCCGTAGCGCAGCAGGCCGCCGATCCGGTCCGCGCGCTCGAACACCGTCACCTGGTGGCCGAACTGGTTGAGCTCGGCCGCCGCCGCGAGCCCGGCTGGACCGCTGCCGATCACCGCCACGCTCTGCCCGCTGCGTAGCGCCGGCGGGCGCGGCTTCACCCAGCCCTCGTCGAAGGCGCGGTCGATGATCGACACCTCGATCTGCTTGATCGTCACGGCGTCGTCGTTGATGTCGAGCACGCACGCCGCCTCGCATGGCGCGGGGCAGATGCGGCCGGTGAACTCCGGGAAGTTGTTGGTGGCGTGGAGCGCACCGATCGCGTCCTGCCAGCGGTCGCGGTACACGAGGTCGTTCCAATCCGGGATCAGGTTGCCGAGCGGGCAGCCCGAGTGGCAGAACGGCACGCCGCAGTCCATGCAGCGGGCGCCCTGCTGCTGCAGCTCCTCGACCGGCAGCGTCTGCTGGTACTCCTCGAAGTCGTGGACGCGCTCCGGGACCGGGCGCTTCGGCCCGTTCACGCGCTCGATGCGCATGAAGCCGCCGAGCTCACCCAT
>DASXCV010000071.1:0-5433 GCA_036491015.1 Thermoleophilaceae bacterium
GCCCACCGCGTCGCCGGGCATGATCTCGAGCTCGACGAACCGGGCGAGCGCCGGATTGCGGCCGATCTTGCGCGCCAGCTTCACCCCCTCGAGCATCCGGCGCGCGTCCCTGTCCTCGGCCAGGAAGTTGCAGTCGATCTCCGGCTGCTCCCGCGGGTCGCGGCTACGTAGGGTGAGGGTCCCGCGAGAGTCGGGCTTCACGACGGCGACGCTGAGGGTGATCGCCCCGCCGGTCGGGCTGTACTCCGGAGGCAGGAGGTGCGTGACGGCGACGTGGATGTCCAGCTCGTCGCCGCGCGCTTCGCTGGATTGCGTCCACAGGAGCGCGCCGACGGCCGGCCTCATGTCCAGGGCCTCCGGTTTGAGCGCGTAGCCGTTGTAGTAGAAGGGCTGGTCCTGGAGGTGCTGCCCGACGGGCAGATCGGCCACGACCTCGATGCCGAGCTCCGCCAGATCGACCGCCGGGCCGACGCCGGAGCGCAGCAGGATCGCCGGGCTTGCGTACGAGCCGCCGCAGAGGATCACCTCGCCCGCGAGGATCTCGGCGCCGCTTGCCGTGACAACGCCGATCGCGCGATGTCCGTCGAACAGCACGCGATCCACGAGGACGTCGCCGGAGATCTTGAGGTTCGGGCGGTTGCGGACCTCGTCGGTGAGATAGACGATGCCGTTGTTCTGGCGGACGCCGTCGATCACGTTGACCGGGTATCCGCCGACACCGCTCGGATCCGGCCCGTTGAAATCCTCGACCCGAGAGAACCCCTCCGCCACGGTCGCGTCGACGAAACCGCGCAACGAGCTGGTCAGATCGGCATAGCTCAGCTGTCGTACCGGGAAAGGTCCCGTCCGCCCGTGGTGGGCGTCGTCGCCGTCGGGCGTGTTCTCCATCTCCCGGAATGTCTTGGAGACGTCCTCGATCGTCCAGTCGTCGAGGCCATGACCTTGCCAATCGCGAACGTCGCTCGGTCGGGCGCGCATCGCCACCGTGGCGTTGTGAGCTGAGCAGCCGCCGAGCGCCTTGGCGCGCGGGACCTCGATCTCCGGGGCAGCCGCGCCACCGCGGGCGGTGAAGCCCCATTCGTGCTCCGGGTTGGCCGGTACGTGCGCGGCGTCCAGCAGGTCGTCCGGATAGCCATTCACGCCGTAGGCGGTGCCTGCCTCGAGCAGCAGGACCGAGCGCGCGCGATCCTGGCTGAGACGACTGGCGAGGACGCCGCCCGCCGAGCCTCCTCCCACGATGACTACGTCGGCGCGATCGCTGCCGATATCGGACATGGATCTCGTTCTCCTCGGTCGATAACTCGCCATCGGAGCGTCGCCAGCGCGCCGGTGATGTGTCATCGCCGGATCCCGGTGATTGAGCAGGAGCCAGCCGGCGCGGCTCGGGCCACAACTAAGGACTTCCAGGATTCGAACGCCTGCCATCCGCGCCAGGATCGTATGGCTGTGGAACGAGCCAACCGCAACCGCCTTGGAACATGACCGGCTTGGCGGCGACGCCGGGTGAGGAGCATCCGGAGCCGCTGATCTCTAGAGACGCTTCGGTGGCCCGGGGGCTGCTCGATCGGGAGGACCTCCTTCGACTGCTGGATCGCGCTGTGACCAAGCGAGTGACGGTGATCTCGGCGCCGCCGGGAAGTGGGAAGACCTCGCTGTTGCGTGCGTGGACCTGCCGCTCTACCAATCCCCATCGCGTCGCGTTCGTGTCGGTGGACCGCGACCAGCAGAATGCAGAGCGGTTTTGGGGCGGTGTCTCAGACGCGATCCGCAACCCGGCAGGGTCGATCGATCCTGAGACGGAACCGGCGGCCGCTGCACTTGACGGCGACGAGGTGATCGACAGAGTCCTGTCCGAGCTCGCCGAGCGGGTCGAGCCCGTCGTCCTGATCATCGACGATCTCCACGAGCTGAGGTCCGCTGACGCGCTCGCACAGCTCGAGCGGTTGCTCGCGCTTCTGCCGACCTCTGCGCGGGTGGTGCTGTCGTCTCGGCGGGACCCGCTGATCAGGCTGCACCAGCTCAGGCTTGCCGGCGAGGTCGCCGAGATTCGCGCCGGCGATCTGCGCTTCACCGAGCGCGAGACGCGCGAACTGCTTGCTGCGTCCGGTATCGGTTTGTCCGACGCCGGGGCCGCCGCCTTGTACCAGCGCACGGAAGGTTGGGCGGCCGGCCTGCGCCTGGCGGTGATCTCGCTCAGCGATCACCCGGATCCTGAGCGTTTCGTGGCCGAGTTCTCCGGCGGCGACAGAGCCGTCGGGGAGTATCTGCTCGCCGAGATGCTCGAACGCCAACCGAGCGCGGTTCAGAGCATGCTCTTGCGAACCTCGCTCGTCGACCGGGTGAACGGTGAGCTCGCCGACCTGCTGGCAGGCCGCTCGGGCTCGGAGCAGACGCTGCTGCAACTGGAGGAAGCCAATGCGTTCGTCGTGTCGCTCGACGCTCGGCGCACCTGGTTTCGCTACCACCACCTTCTGGCGGATTTCCTGCGGCTCGAGCTCCGCCGAACGTCGGCGGATGAGGTCCCCGACCTCCACCGCCGGGCCGCACGGTGGTTCGCCGATCACGGAGAGATCGTCGAGGCCGTGCGGCACACGCTCGCGGCCGGCGACTGGCCCGACGCCGCTCGGCTGGTCGCGGACCACTCGTTCAGGTGGGTGCTCGACGGGCAAGCGGGAACGATTCACGCGGTCCTGCAGGCGTTTCCCGAGGGCGCATCAGTCGATCATCCTGACCTGGCGCTGGCTCACGCGGCAGCCGAGCTGAACCAGGGCCGGCTTGAGGAGGCTGCCGCTCAGCTGGCGCTGGCCGAGGCCCACGTCCAGGGCACCCCGCCCGCGCGCCGCCGTCGCCTCACGGTGGCCATCGCGTCGCTGCGGCTGGGGTTGGCACGGCGCAGCGGTCAGTTCACCGAAGTGATCGAGCAGGTGAACTTGCTCGATGCCTCGATCGCGGACGAGTCGAACGATCAGATCGGGATGGGCAGTGAGCTGCGGGGAGTCGCGCTGCTGAATCTCGGGATCGTCGAGACGTGGTCTGGGCGACTCGCCGACGCCGAGCGGCACCTCTCCGAGGGAGCCGCGCTCGCCCAGACGATCGGCCGGCCCTACCTGGAGGTCGCGTGTCGCGCTCATCAAGCCTTCCCGTCAAAGCTCGTCTCGGTCGCGACCGCACGCGAGCGCGGCCGCCAGGCGGTGGCCCTGGCCGAGCGCTATGGGTTGGAGGATCGGCCGATCCTCGCGCCCGCGCTTGGGGCGGTCGGCGGCATGGCGATCTGGATGGGGGAGTTCGACGAGGGAGAGCGCTGGCTCCGCCGCGCCTGGGAGGTCGCCTCCCCACACGTCGACCCGGCCACCGCGGTGCTTCTGCACTTGGCCACTGGCATGTTGCACGCGGGTCGCGGGCAGCATCAGTCGGCGCTCGAGGAATTCGCGGCGGCGGCGCAGGCGCAGTCGCTTCTCACCGGTGTGCACGCTCTCGCCCCGCGAATCAGCGGATGGCTGGCGGCCACACGGGCTCGCCTTGGGAGGTCAGATGAGGCGCGCGCGACGCTCGCGGGCTTCTCCGCCGAACCGGAGCGAATGGGCTGCCTGTACAACGCGCGAGCCGTGATCTGCATGGCGGACGGGGATCCCGCTGCGGCGCTGGATGTCCTCCGAGACGTTCTGGAGCCGCCGGCTTCCGACGCGTTCACACGCGTCGAGTCGCACCTGCTCGCAGGCATCGCGCACCTGAACCTGGGGGATCGAGCCGCGGCCGCCGCCGCGGCCGAGGCAGCGCTCGTGGCCGCCGAGCCAGACCGGCTGATCTTCCCGTTTGCGATGACCGGCGCCGCCGAGCTACTCGACGCGCTCCCGGGGCACGAAACGGCCCATGGCGCCCTCCTCGCCGACATTGTCGACCTGCTGCGAGGCGCATCGGCGCCGAGCACCGGCCCGGAGCGCCTGGCCGAGGAGCTCAGCCCGAGCGAACTCCGCGTACTGCGATATCTGCCGACGAACCTGACGCGGCCCGAGATCGCGCGAGAGCTCTACGTCTCCATCAACACGGTCAACACGCACGTCCGCAACATCTACTCCAAGCTCGGGGCGCGTGATCGCTCTTCCGCCGTCCAGCACGCACGCGAGCTGCGGCTCCTGTCAACCCGGCCCTCGCGATCGTCGCCGGCATAGCTCCTGGGCCGACTTGGCCAAGAATCACCAGATCCCAGCGTTGCCGACTCACCAGGTCGTGAGGCAGGGTGGTCACATGGCCACACCGCCGGGCTTGTACACCATCCGGATAGACGGCCAGCTAGGAGCCACCGCCCTGTCCGCCTTCCCGACCATGGTGTCTGAACTGCAGGGCAGCGAGACCGTGCTCACCGGCTTGCTTCAGGACCGGTCCGCTGTGTTCGGCGTACTCGAACAGATCGACGCGCTCGGCCTGGAACTGCTCGAACTCCGGCGAATCCGGTCGCGCAAATCACCTTGATCCGGTGACGCCGCCTCACCCGCCTGGCGGCGAGGCTGCCAGGAGCGCTGCCACACCACCCCAAAACGAAGGGAGATCCTCCGTGAGCACCGAGCAGCGAGAGACCCTCGACGCCATCCTGCGACAGGCAACCTTTGCCGACGGCAGCGATGTGAATGAGCAACGGCGACAGCTCCGAGAGTTGCTATCGGCGCAGCCGCTGCCCGCCGACGTGACCGTGACCGCAGCCGCACTGGGCGACATCCCGACCGCCGAGATCACAGTCGACGGCATCGAAGCTCGCCACGTTGTTCTCTACTTCCACGGCGGCGTGTACGTGATGGGGGACGCGTTCCTCGCCGCTGACCTGGCCTCGCAGGTGGGCCGGCGGACGCGCGCCAAGGTCATCTCCGTCGACTACCGGCTCGCCCCCGAGCATCCGTATCCGGCGGCGGTCGAGGACGCTCTTGCGGCATATGAAGCCCTCCTGCAGAACGGCACCGCCCCTTCGGACGTCGTCTTCGCGGGAGAGTCCGCCGGCGGCGGACTCGCCGTCGCAACCATGGTCAACGCCCGCGATCGCGGGCTGCCCTTGCCGGCCGCGGCCTTCGTCATGTCACCGTATGCCGATCTCACCCTGGCCGGGACGAGCATGGAAACCAAGCGCGAGGCCGACCCGCTGATGAGCCGGGAACGCCTCCTGGCCCGAATCCCCGACTACACGGCGGGAGAAGATGCCGCTCTCGGCCTCATCAGCCCGATATTCGCCGATCTGTCCGGCCTGCCGCCGCTGATCATCCAGGCCGGAAGTCACGAGGTGCTCCTCGACGACGCCATCCGCCTCGCGCGACAAGCCGCCACGGCCGACGTCGAGGTCACGCTCGACATCATTCCTGGAGTGCCCCACGTCTTCCAGGCGTACTACGCGATCCTCGACGAAGCGGTCGCGCCGCTGGACAGAGCCGGACAGCTCCTGTCGGCGCA
>DASXCV010000072.1:0-1848 GCA_036491015.1 Thermoleophilaceae bacterium
GCCGGCGATCGCGGGCACGAGGAAGCGGCGCTTCTGATCGTCGGTGCCGAACTTCCAGATCGGCGGCGTGGCGATCGAGATGTGCGCGCCGATGCCCGCCGCGAGGCCGCCGCTGCCGCAGCGCGACAGCTCCTCGGCGAGCACGGCGTCGTGCAGGTAGTCGCCGCCCTGGCCGCCGTACTCCTCCGGGTACTTCAGGCCGAGAAAGCCGAGCTCGGCCATCCGCTCGAACACGGTGTTGGGGAACCACTGGGCCTCTTCCCACTCGCGCGCATGCGGCCGGAGCTCGTTGTCGATGAAGCGCCGGATCGACTCGCGCAGCGCCTCGTGCTCCTCGGTGAACGGGGGAAGCGTTCGCCGGGCCGCGGCGGCGGTGGACGTGGGGAAGCTCACAGCATCGTGTAGCCGCGGGCAGTGTGGTCGAAGCCGAGCAGGTCGCCGCTCGGGTTCTTCGCGTTGCCGTGGTGGTAGGCGCGGATCTCGGAGATCTTGCCGTCGCGGAAGCTGAACCACTCGGCGCCGCGGTCGAGCCTGCGCTCCCCGGATCTCGGGTCACGCCAGGTCATCGTCCACTCGATGCACGCCTGCTCGCCGTCGTCGATCCCGTTCTCGAGCACCCACTGGCCCTCGATATTCTCCACGGCCCACTTCGTGTGCTCGCCGATCGTCCTCGCCCCCTCGTGCGGGCCGAGGCGCGTGTAGTAGTGCACGGCGTCGTGGGTGAAGTGGGCCGCGACCGCATCCGGGTCGCCGCTGTTGAGCGCGGCGTAATACGAGCGAACGTGATCGAGCAGCGCGCCCAACGGCCTAGAGGCCGTAGGAGCGACCGATCACGTCGAGCATGATCTCGTCCGTGCCCGCGCCGATCCGGTTGAGCCGGGCATCGCGCCAGGCGCGCTCGATCCCGACCTCCTTCATGTAGCCCGCGCCGCCGTGGATCTGGATGCACTCGTCGGCCACCTCCACGCAGATGCGCGCCGCGTACAGCTTGGCGATCGAGATCTCGCGCACGGGATACTCGCCGTTCTGGAAGCGCCAGGCGGTGGTGTAGACCATCTGCCGCGCCGTCTCGATCTTCACCGCCATCTCCGCGAACTTGTGCCGGATCGCCTGGAAGTGACCGATCTCGCGGCCAAACGCCTTGCGCTCGAGCGCGTACTGCATCGTCTTGTCGAAGCTGCGCTGGGCGCCCGCCACGCAGCCGGCCGCGCCGATCAGCCGCTCGCCCTGGAGCTCCCACATGATGTGGTAGAAGCCCTTGCCGACCTGGCCGAGCACCGCGTCCGCCGGCACGCGCACGTCCTGGAACGCGAGCAGCGCCGTGTCCGAGGAGTGCATGCCGAGCTTCTCGAGCCGCTTCTCGCGGATCACGCCCTCGCTGTTCATGTCCACGAGGAAGAGCGTGAAGCCGTCATAGCCCGCGTCAGGGTCGGTCTTCGTCACGAGCACGATGAAGTCGGCGCGGTGGCCGTTCGTGATGAAGGTCTTCGACCCGTTGATCACGTACTCGTCGCCGTCGCGTACCGCGCGCGTCTTGATGCCGGCCACGTCCGAGCCCGCGTCAGGCTCGGTGATCCCGAGGCAGGAGATCTTCTCGCCCTTGATCGCCGGTACGAGGTAGTTCTGCTTCTGCTCCTCGGTGCCGAACAGGAACACCGGCGGCGTGGCCATGTCCGTGTGCACCGCGATCCCCATCGCGACCCCGCCCGAGTTGCACTTGGTGATCTCCTCGGCCAGCACGATGTTGCAGTAGTAGTCGCCGCCCTGGCCGCCGTACTCCTGCGGGTAGGAGAGCCCGAGGAAGCCCAGCTCGCCCATGCGCGGGAAGATCGAGTCGGGGAAGGTGGT
>DASXCV010000073.1:0-16813 GCA_036491015.1 Thermoleophilaceae bacterium
GGAGTCCGCGTTGCCGGCGCGGCAGGCGCGCTGGTGGGCGCCGGTCACGAGGTCGCGCTTGAAGATCGCGTAGGCAGGCACGTGGCCGTTGAGGTCGGGCGTGTTGCTCGTGAACACGAGGAAGCGCCCGTCGGCGCTCAGATCACCCGCGGGCCCGTTCCGCAACCGCGAGCCGCGCGCCGCCGGCTCGCCCGACCGCCGCGCATCCCCGGCCACCGTCGTCCCAGCATTCAGATCCCGCACGAACGGATCCGTCCGTGCCCCATTGTCATCGTCCGGAATCAGATTCGACGCATCCGAGGAGAAAGCCACCCGCGACCCATCCCCAGAGATAGAAGGAGCAGTGGAACCGCCATCCGCAGGAGCAACCGGAGACGCCTGAGCCCCACGCCCTATGACCTCTGACCCATGACCTATGACCCCTGCCCGTGCGGCCAGTGCGGCAGCAGGCACAGAATTCGCAACATCCGGCGGCCAGATTTCGGATGAGGGCCTAAAGAAATGCCCGAAATCCGCCTGGTGGAACTGCGACGTGAACGCCTCGCAGTTGCGGTACACGGCGCGCCGCTCCGGGTTGATCGCCACCACGTCGAAGCCGCGCCCGCAGTCCACGAACGCACGGCCGTTCGGGTCGCTCGTGTCGCCGCCGAGCAGGTTGATGATGTCGTTGCCCGCCCCCGCGCGGATCGTGTCGCCGTCGTAGGCGCCCTCGATCAGGTCGTCGCCCGGGCCGCCGACCATCAGGTCCTCGCCCGAGCCGCCCTGGAGCTCGTCGTTGCCGGGTGGCCCGGCGTTGGGCGAGCGCGCGTCGCCGTAGATGCGGTCGTTCCCGGCGCGGCCCGCGAGCCGGTCGCTGCCCGAGCCGCCCATCAGCAGATCGTTGCCGGGCGTGGCGCCGTCGCCCTCCAGCTCGTCGTTGCCCGCGCCGCCGAACAGCCGGTCGTTGCCGCCCTTGCCCTCGATGAAGTCGTTGCCGCCGGTGCCAGCCAGCGTGTCGTTCCCGCTGCCGCCGGTGATCTGGTGGAGTGGGAAGGCCGCCGTCGGGTCGGCGTTGATGATGTGCTCGCAGCCCGCCGAAGCGGGGATGGAGGCGTCCGCGCGGCCGGTCGAGAGGTGGTCGGGCGAGGAGTGGCGCACGCGGTAGACCGTGTCGTCGCCGGGGCCGCAGTCGAAGGTGTCGCGGTTCGGTCCCCCGTACAGCACGTCGTCGCCCGGGCCGCCGTAGAGGTGGTCGCTGCCCGAGCCGCCGATCAGCACGTCGTTGCCGGTGCCGCCGAAGAGGTTGTCGCCGCCGCGGCCGCCGGCCACGATGTCGTTGCCCGGTCCGCCGTAGAGGTGCTCGTTCACTCCGAAGCGGAGCTCACGCAGCGTGTCGTTGCCGAGGCCGCCGAAGAGCGTGTCCGAGTCGTCGCCGCCGTCGAGGTAGTCGTCGCCGCGCTCGCCGAACAGCTCGTCGTTGCCCGGCCCGCCGATCAGCGTGTCGCCGAACTCCGAGCCCACGACCGTGTCGTGCCCGTTCTCGCCGAAGAACGTGACGGCGCTCGGGTTGCCCGCGAACACCGCGTCGTCGCCCTCGTCGGTGCCGCAGGTGGGGCCGCCGGGCGTGCCCTGAACATCGCTCGACAGCTCGATCCCGCATGCGGAGTGGTAGCCGGTGGCGGCGTGGGCGGCGGCCGGCGCGAGCGCGGCGGCAGCCAGGATGGCGAGGGCAACGTGGCGCATCGGTACTCGGAACCCACTACGCGGGAGCGAGGATCGGTCCTCCTAAACTCTTGTCCGTGGCTGGACACTCCAAATGGGCGCAGATCAAGCGCAAGAAGGGGGCCACCGACGCTAAGCGCGGCAACCTCTTCACCAAGCTCGCGCGTGCGATCCAGGTGGCCGCGCGCGAGGGCGGCGGCGACCCCGCCGGCAATTCCGCGCTCGCGAACGCGATCCAGAAGGCCAAGGACGCGCGCATGCCCAAGGAGAACATCGACCGCGCGATCGCCAAGGGCACGGGCGCCGACGGCGCCGGCGACGACATCGAGGAGGTCCTCTACGAGGGCTACGGCCCCGGCGGCGTGGCGATCCTCGTGGAGGCGCTCACCGACAACCGCAACCGCACCGGCTCCGACGTCCGGCACGCGTTCTCGAGCCATGGCGGCTCACTCGGCGAGCCGGGCTCGGTGGCCTGGAACTTCGAGAAGAAGGGTGTCGCGGTGGTTGACGCCGACCAGTACTCCGAGGACGACCTAATGCCCGCCATCGACGCCGGTGCCGAGGACGTGCGCGTCGACGAGAACGTGTACGAGGTGATCGCCGAGCCGGCCGACTTCACGGCCGTG
Source organism: Thermoleophilaceae bacterium (assembly GCA_036491015.1). GTDB lineage: Bacteria > Actinomycetota > Thermoleophilia > Solirubrobacterales > Thermoleophilaceae > JAICJR01. The sequence continues at coordinate 2,328 of DASXCV010000073.1, forward strand.
CGCGAGGCGCTCGAGCGGGCGGGCGTGGAGATCCAGAGCGCCGACCTCACGATGCTCGCCGCCAACCGCGTGCCGGTGGAGGAGGACCAGGTGGGGAGCCTGATGCGCCTGATCGAGGCGCTCGAGGATCACGACGACGTGAACGCCGTACACGCGAACTTCGACGTGGACGCGGCCGTGCTCGAGCGGGTGCTCGCCTAAGAGTTCGCCTAGAAAACCCTGGGCCCGGGTAAGTCCGCAGGCGCTAGGCAGCAGCTCAACTGACGGCGTGGGGCGACCCGTCCAGTTCGCGGCCCACGCCCTGGGGAGGAGAAACCCATGGGACGAGGAGTACGCACGGCCGCGATCGCGGCATCGGTCGTTGCGCTCGGTTCGGCGATCGCCGGCGGAGTGCTGGCGGCCACGAAGGCGAGCGACAGCGGCGCGCTGACCAACACGCGGCAACCGGCGAGCCAGAGCATCGAGAAGAAGGTCGACTCGCTGCTCGCCAAGATGACGACGGACGAGAAGCTCGAGCAGCTCCAGCTGCTCTCCGACGGCCAGATCACAACCGCCGAGGCGGAGAAGGGCGTCGGCGGGGTCTTCAGCCTCACCGACCCGCAGAAGATCAACGAGATTCAGCACGCGGCGGTGGACAACTCGCGGCTGCACATCCCGATCCTCTTCGCCTACGACACGATCCACGGCTACCGGACGATCTTCCCGATCCCGCTGGGCGAGGCCTCGAGCTTCGACCCAGGTGTGGCCACAGCGGACGACCACTTCGCCGCGCGTGAGACGGCGGCCACCGGGATCAAGCAGATCTACAGCCCGATGGTGGATGTCTCGCACGAGCCCCGCTGGGGCCGCATCTCCGAGGGCGCGGGCGAGGACCCGTACCTCGGCTCGGTGTTCGCGGCGGCACGCGTGCGCGCCGCGCAGGGCAACGACTACAGCGCGCCCGACAAGGTCGTGACGAGCGTGAAGCACTTCGCCGCCTATGGCCAGCCCGAGGGCGGGCGTGAGTACAACACCACCGACATGTCCGAGGCGCGGCTTCGGAACATGTACCTGCCGCCGTTCAAGGCCGCCATCGACGCGGGCGCGGACACGGTGATGTGCTCGTTCAACTCGATCAACGGCGTGCCCGGCTGTGCGAACCAGCAGACCGAGACGGACATCCTGAAGAAGGAGTGGGGCTTCGACGGCTTCATCGAGTCGGACTACACGGCCGTCGACGAGCTCCGCACCTGCCCGCCCTCGAACCCCGACACGGGGCCGTGTGGTCATGGCATCGCGGCCGACGGCGCCGGTGCGGCTGCAGCCGCTCTGAACGCCGGGACCGACTCGGAGATGGTGAGCACCGAGTTCGTGACCTACGGCAAGCAGCTGCTCGCCGACAACCGGGTCTCGATGGCCCGGATCGATGACGCGGTGCGCCGGATCCTGCGGATCAAGTACCGCGCGGGGCTGTTCGACCACCCGTACGTCGACCCGTCGAAGGCGGACGCGGCGCAGCTCCGCCCGGATGCGGTTGCGGCCGCACGCCAGGCGGCGGGCCGCTCGATGGTGCTGCTGAAGAACGGCGGCGGCGAGCTGCCGCTCGACACGAGCAAGTCGGTGGCGGTGATCGGCCCGCTGGGCGACGACCAGCACGACATGCTCGGCCCGTGGTGGGGCCAGGGTCGTGACGAGGACGCTGTTTCGCTCTACCAGGGCATCAAGGCCCAGGACCCGAGCACGACGTTCACGCAGGGCTGCCAGATCCTCGACAAGGATCCGCCGGACCCGCCGAACGACGAGTGTGGCTCGGACGCCGGCTTCGACGCCGCCGTGACCGCCGCGAACAGCGCACAGCAGATCGTGCTGGCGCTCGGCGAGACCCGCGGCGAGAGCGGCGAGGCAGAGTCGCGCAGCAACATCCAGCTGCCCGGCAAGCAGCAGGAGCTGATCGACAGGATCAAGGCGACCGGCAAGCCGTTCACGGTCGTCCTGTTCAACGGCCGCCCGCTCGACCTGACACAGGTCGACAGCTCGGCCAACGCGATCCTCGAGGCCTGGTTCCCGGGGGTCCAGGCGGGCAATGCGGCGGCCGACGTCCTGTTCGGCAAGGTCAACCCGGGCGGCAAGCTGCCCGTGACCTTCCCGCGCAGCGTCGGGCAGGTGCCGATCTACTACGACCACGACCCCACGGGGCGTCCCTGCGACGCCACGCAGAAGTACAACTCGCGCTACCGGGACATCCCGTCGTGCGCGCCGCTCTACCCGTTCGGCTTCGGCCTCAGCTACACGACGTTCGACATCTCGAACCTCCAGCTGAGCTCGAGCCGGATGTCGCCGAGCGGGAGCATCTCGGCGTCGGTGACCGTGAAGAACACGGGCAGCCGTCAGGGCGACGAGGTGGTGCAGCTGTACATCCACGACCCGGTGGCGAGCATCGAGCAGCCGGTGCGCAGGCTGCGGGGCTTCCAGCGGGTCACGCTGGGGGCGGGCGAGTCGCGGACGGTGAAGTTCACGCTCGACAAGAGCGACGTGGGCTTCTACGACAACAGCGGCAAGTTCGTGGTCGAGCCGGGCACGATCGACGTCTATGCGGGCGACAGCTCGGACGCGACCCTGCACGACTCGTTCCAGGTCAGCTCGGGGTGAGAGGGATGAGGCGGATCGCCCTCGCCGGTGTGCTCGTTCTGCTGTTGAGCATGCCGGCGGGGGCTTCGGCCGGCGGCTCGCGCGATGTGCTGAAGCACTACGCGCGTGACACCTGGGCCTCGTTCGTCGCGATGACGGACGAGCGCTCGGGGCTGCCGGCCGACAGCCTCGACTCGGACGGCACGCGCAGCGTCCAGACGTCGACCACCAACATCGGCGCCTACATGTGGAGCGCCGTGGTGGCGGAGCGGCTCGGGATCATCGACCACCACGAGCTCGTCTCACGGCTGTCGAAGACGGTGGGCACGCTCGAGCGGATGGAGCGCTACGAGCCGGGCGGCCAGTTCTACAACTGGTACGACCACCGGACCGGCGGCAAGCTCACCACCTGGCCGCCGACGGGTGCGCCGCTCACGCCGATCCTCTCGTCGGTCGACAACGGCTGGCTGGCCGTCGGCCTGCGCGAGGTGGCACAGGGAGTGCCCGAGCTGGCCGCTCGCGCGGGCGCGCTCTACAAGAGCATGGACTTCGGCTTCTACTACCGGCCGGACGTCAACCGCATCGAGTTCTCCTACGCGCCCTCCACGGGCGAGGCGCCCTGCTGTTACGACACGGTCGTCAGCGAGAGCCGCATCTCGAGCTACATCGGGATCGCCAAGGGCGAGCTGCCCGCCAAGGAGTACTACGGCACCTGGCGCACCTTCCCCGACACCTGCGACTACAGCTTTCAGGAGACGAAGCCGGTGGGGGAGACGCGCACGTACGAGGGCGTGAACGTGTTCGAGGGCGCGTATCCATATGACGGGATGCTCGTCACGCCGTCGTGGGGCGGGAGCATGTTCGAGGCGCTGATGCCCGCGCTGTTCGTGCCCGAGGAGCGCTGGGCGCCGCAGAGCTGGGGGGTGAACCACCCGCTCACGGTGCGGGCGCAGATCTACCACGGCATGCAGGAGGCGGGCTACGGCTACTGGGGCTTCTCGCCGTCGAACACGCCGGAGGGCGGCTACGCGGCCTACGGCGTCGACGCGGTGGGCATGGACCCGAACGGCAACCCCTCGGACGAGGCGGGCACGCTGGTGGACCACGGCTTCGCCGGCTGCCCGGGGCGAGACCCGAAGCCCGACCCGCCGCCCTCCGCCTACAGCGGCGGCGTGGTGACGCCGCACGCGTCTTTCCTGGCGCTGCGCTTCGCGCCGGATGCGGCGTTGTCGAATCTCGAGCGCCTCGCCCGGAACTTCCCGGGCCTCTATGGCAGGTGGGGCTTCCGCGACAGCGTCAACGTCACCACCGGCGCGGTCTCGAACTCCTACCTCTCGCTCGACCAGGGCATGATCATGGCCGCGCTAGGCAACGCGCTCGACCGCGACGTGCTGCGCAAGGATTTCGCGACACCCGACGTCGAGCACGTGCTCCGACCGGTGATCGGCCAGGAGCAGTTCGGAGCCCACCCATAGCCGCTCCTCTGAGCAGCTAGCGGTTGTCCCAGCGCCGCTTCCAGTCGCGCCCGGCACGGCGGGTGCGGCGCACGATGCCGGCCTGGTTGAAGCGCTGCTTCATCAGGGAGCTCGGCTCGGACAGCTCCGCCACCTCTTCGGCGGTGATCGTCAGCGTGACCGCCCGCTCGGCGATGTGCTCGACCTCGGGCGCGTCGACGAAGCGCATGCCCTTCCGGGTCTCGACGACGATGCCGTCGAAGATGTTCTCGCGCGCGTTGTCGAGCACCTTGCGCACCTTCCCGACATCGACGCCGTCGGACGAGCGCACGGCCGTGCCGCGCCGCAGCGCCTTGTAGGAGATCGCGATGCCGTCGTCAGGCGAGTCCATGCGCAGGAAGAAAATCACACCGAAGTGGGGCCGTCACCCGCTCCGAGCTCACGCCGCTGACGCGTCCTCGCTCCCGAAGGCCGCGAGCGCGACCGCACCGAGCACTTCGGCACGGTCGCCCAGCGCGGAGGGCGCGAGGCTCGTGGCGCGGGCCGCCGTGTCGATCGCGAAGCGGCCGACCGCCTCGCGCATCGGGTCGAGCAGGATGTCGCCCGCGGCGGCCAGCTCGCCGCCGGCGATGATCAGCTCGGGGCTGAGCAGATTCACGAGGTTCGCGAGCGCGACGCCGATGTGGCGGCCGGCGTCGCCGATCACACGACGGCAGCCGGCGTCGCCGGCGAGGGCCGCGTCGATCGCCTCGTGAAGCTCCAGGTCCGGCCCGTGCCGCGCGGCGAGCAGGCGCAGCAGGGTGTCCGCGCCCGCCACCGTCTCCAGGCAGCCGCGGTTGCCGCAGCGGCACACCTCGCCGTGCTCGTCCATCGTCGTGTGCCCGATCTCGCCGGCGGTGCCCGCGGCGCCCCGCACGATCGAGCCGTCCACCACGATGCCCGCGCCGATCCCCGTTGCGAGCTTGAGGTAGACGAGGTTGCTCATGCCGCGGCCGGCGCCCCACGTCATTTCGGCGAGCGCGCCCAGGTTGGCGTCGTTGTCCACCGCCACGGGATGACCGAGCGCGGTCGCCAGCGCCTCGTCGGCCCGCACGCCCACCCAGCCGGGAAGGATCGAGCTGGATCCCACCAGGTGGGACTCGCCGAGCAGCGGCGCCGGCAGCCCCATAGCGGCGGCCACCACGTCGTCGAGGCTGCCGTTCGCCTGGCGCAGCAGCAGCTTCGCCATCGTCACGCCGGCCCTCATCCCGGTGGCGGCGTCGTGGTCGCGCGGCAGCGCCTTCGCGGCGTCGGCGATCACCCCGCCGTTGCGATCGGCGACGGCCACGCGCAGGTGCCGCTGGTCGTAGTCGAAGCCGAGCACGAAGCCGGGAAGCGGCAGGAGCCGCAGCGGCGCGCCCCGCCGCGAGCTCTCGCGCTCGAGCCGCTCCTCCGCGAGCAGGGCGCGCACGATCGCCGAGATCGTGGCGGGGGAGAGCCCGGACTCGCGCGCGAGCTCGGCCTGGCTCAGCGGGCCACGCTCCTGCAGCACCTTGACCACGCGCCGGCGGTTGGCGCGTCCCAGATCCGCGGGCGAGCCAGAGTAGCCGCTCACGCTTCCATCCCGCACTGACGGTCGAGTCTCATACGTTCACGGGCAAATTCAGCGCAAATTAGATCGGGACGTGAATTTACTTGACCACTGGAGCGGGCAGGAGTACCTTGCCTGGCCTCGGAATCCGACAGGTTCCGAACAATGGGAGAGAGTGACCAGGAAGCTGTTGGGAGGCAGCCCTCCCCGCGGCCTGGCCGCACGCACATAGGGAGGAGTTCCTTCATGAGACGCATCACCGCGGCGCTCGGCGCTGCCGCGATGCTGAGCGCTGCCGCGGTAACCGCGGCCAGTGCCGGCGCCGCGACGACCGCTGCCCGGCACAACGCCCGCCACAACACTCGCACCACCTACCTCGACCCCCACGCGCGCACCGCGGATCGGGTCGACGACCTCTTGGGCCGCATGACGCTCGAGGAGAAGATCGGGCAGATGGACCAGATCGTCGACGAGAAGCTGCGCGCCCCGTCCAACCCCAGCGACGGCAACTGCAGCGGCAGCAACGCCGATCCCCTCCAGCAGGCCTGCCTCCAGAAGGTCCTGATCAGCGACCGCACCGGCTCGATCCTCGCGGGTGGCACCGATAACCCGACCGACAACACGGGCAAGGGCTGGGCGGACATGTACAACGCCGTCCAGCACTACGCGATCGACCACTCTCGCCTGCACATTCCGATCATCTTCGGTGTCGACGCGGTTCACGGCTTCGGTCATCCGTACCAGGCCACGCTCTTCCCGCAGTCGATCGGCATGGGCGCGACGTGGGATACCACGCTCGCGCACGAGGCGGGCGCGGCCACCCGCCAGCAGCTCGTGGCCACGGGCGGCAACTGGGACTTCGCGCCGGTACAGGATCTCGCGCGTGACAACCGCTGGGGCCGCTACTACGAGACCTGGGCCGAGGAGCCGATGCTCTCCGGCGCCATGGGCGCGGCCAACATCGCCGGGATGCAGGGCAGCGCCGGCCACCCGCAGGTGGCGGCGACGGTCAAGCATTTCGCCGGCTACTCGCAGTCGATCAACGGCCACGACCGCGGCGAGGAGCAGCTCCCGATCCGCTACCTCCAGGACACGTTCCTGCCGTCGTACGCGGCGGGGATCGACGCCGGCGCGGCCACGGTGATGGTCAACTCCGGCTCGATCAACGGCGTGCCGGCCACGGCCTCGCACTTCCTGCTCACTACCGAGCTGCGCCAGCGGCTCGGCTTCAAGGGCGTCGTGATCAGCGACTACGGCGACGTGCCGGCGCTGCAGAGCGCCTACCACGTGTCCGCGGATCTCGCGGACGCGGTCGCGAAGGCAGTGAACGCGGGCGTGGACATGGCGATGGAGCCGGACAACCCGAGCGGCTGGGATGCCGCGCTCCTCGAGGACGTGCACAACGGCAGCGTGTCGGTCGCGCGCATCGATCAGTCGGTGCGGCGGATCCTCGCGCTGAAGTTCGAGCTCGGCCTGTTCGACCACCCGTACGTCGACCCGTCCCAGGCGGACGCGGCCGTGACCGGGAACAAGCCGCTCGCTCGGCAGGCCGCGGACGAGTCGGTCACCCTGCTGCGGAACCAGAACGACGTGCTGCCGCTGTCCAAGGACGCGAGCAAGCTCGTGGTGACGGGGCCGAACGCGGACTCGATGACCAACCAGCTCGGCGGCTGGAGCGTGAGCTGGCAGGGCGCGTTCGGCGGCGGTCAGGCCTGCTGCGCCGGGCCTGCCGACCAGATCCCGCCGGGCACCACGGTGCTCGACGGCATCAAGGCGGCGGTGTCGCCGTCGACCCAGGTCGTCTACACGCAGGACAAGTCACAGGCGGTGTCCGAGACGAGCAATGCCGACGCCGCGATCGTCGCCGTCGGCGAGACGCCGTATGCCGAGGGTCTCGGCGACAACCCGTCGCCGGCGCTGACTCCCGACCAGCAGTCGCTGATCTCGGCGCTCGAGGCCACGGGCAAGCCGGTGATCGTCGTGGTGATCGCGGGCCGGCCGCTCGGGCTCGGTCCCGCCGAGCAGGCGAACGGGCTGCTGATGGCGTACCTGCCGGGCACCGAGGGCGGTGCGGGCGTGGCGGACGTGCTGTTCGGGACCGTCAACCCGAGCGGCAAGCTGCCCGTCACCTGGCCGACTGACGCGCCGCTGCAGCAGTCCGGTTTCAACGCCGGCGGAGCGTCGACCTTGGGTGACGAGCCCAAGTTCTTCGACCAGCTGCCCGGCACCAACTCGGGCTGGGGCTCCGGCTACAACCCGCTCTACCCGTTCGGCTTCGGACTGTCGTACACCACGTTCAAGGTCAGCGGGCTGAGCGCGTCGTCGTCCGTGTCACGCCACGGCTCGGGCACGGCGACGTTCACGGTGGCGAACACGGGCGCGCGCGACGGCATCGACGTGGTGCCGGTGTACGTCCACCAGCCCACTGAGACAGCGGGCATCGTCGTGCCGCCGCAGCGGCTCGTGGGCTTCGCGCGCGTGGATGTGTCCGCCGGGCAGTCGAAGACGGTCCACGTGAGCTTCCCGGCCTCCTCGCTGGCCCTCACGCCGGCGGACATCGACGGCACAGAGGTGCCGCAGGTGATGGCGGGGAAGTATCAGGTGCAAGTGGAGGACATGTCGGCTGACTTCGTGATCGGCTGACTTAGTAGGGAGTAGGGAGTAGGGAGTAGGGGGTAGGGGGCCTCGCTGGGGAGACTGGCGAAACTCCCTACTCCTTACTCCCAACTCCGTACTCCCGACAAGGCGTCCGCCCCGGGACGCAGAATCACTCGGATGGTGGTCGTTCTCGGCATTGATCCAGGCACCGCGCACACCGGCTACGGCGTGGTGCTCGCGCGCGGCAGCACGCTGGCGGCGCTCGATGGCGGCGTTCTCCGCACGGAGGCCGTCGACAGGCTCGAGCAGCGCCTGGCCGAGATCCACGGCCACGTCAGCGACCTGATCGAGCGTCACGAGCCCGACGCCGTGGCGGTGGAGGACCTCTTCTTCGGGCAGAACGCCCGCAGCGCGTTCGCTGTCGGCCAGGCGCGCGGGGTCACCCTGCTGGCCGCAGGTCAGGCCGGCGTGCCGTGCTTCTCCTACACGCCGCAGGTGGTCAAGCAGGCCGTGTGCGGCAACGGCCGCGCCGACAAGGGCCAGGTGCAGCGCATGGTGGGCGCTCTGCTCAAGCTGCCCGCGCCGCCCGAGCCCGACCACGCGGCCGACGCCCTGGCAGTCGCCATCTGCCACGCCAACGGCGCGGTGCTGAAGGCGGTGCTCGCGTGATCGCGTCGGTGCGGGGCAAGGTCACGGTCCGGCGGCCCGACCACGTGGTGATCGAGAGCGCGGGCGTCGGCTACAGGCTCGCGGTCTCCGCCGAGACGCTCAAGGGCGTGCCCGCCGTCGGCAAGGAGATCTTGCTCCAGAGCCATCTCGTGATGCGCGACGACGGCATCTATCTCTTCGGCTTCGGGAACGAGGAGGAGCGCGAGCTGTTCCTGCTCTTGATCGGCGTCCAAGGCGTCGGGCCGAAGGTCGCGCTGGCGGTGCTGTCCGGAGGCACCACGCGCGAGCTGCTGCGGGCGATCGCGGCGGGCGACAGCGCCCGCTTCCAGGCGGTCCCCGGCATCGGCAAGCGCACGGCGGACCGGATCATCGTGGAGCTGCGCGAGAAGGTGGCCGGCGAGGCCGCGCTCGACGAGATCGTGATCACGAAGACCGACGACCCGCACACGCTCGCGCGCCAGGGGCTCGTCGGCCTCGGCTTCAGCTCGCAGGAGGCCGAAGACCTGCTGTCCGAGGTGGCCGGGGACACGCCCGAGGAACTGATCGGCGAGGCGCTGAGGGCGGCGCGGTGACCGAGCACGGCGGCATTCGCACGCCGGGGGTGGAGCGCATCCAGGCGGCGCCCGCGGTAGCGGCGGACGAGGAGCTCGACCGCTCGCTGCGGCCGCGGCGCCTGGGCGACTTCGTGGGCCAGCAGGCGGTGAAGGACCAGCTCACCGTCTTCATCGAGGCGGCAAAGCAGCGCGGCGAGCCGCTCGACCACGTGCTGCTGGCAGGGCCGCCGGGGCTCGGCAAGACCTCGCTCGCGCAGATCGTGGCCGCGGAGCTGGCCGTGCCGTTCGTGCAGACGGCCGGCCCGGCCCTCGAACGCAAGGGCGACATCGCCGCCTTCCTGACGGCGCTCGAGCCCGGCTCGGTGTTCTTCGTCGACGAGATCCACCGCCTGCCCCGCGCGCTCGAGGAGACCTTCTACCCCGCGATGGAGGACCGGCGGCTGCCGATCACGGTCGGCCAGGGGGCGGGCGCGCGCGTCGTCACGCTCGACCTGCCGCCATTCACGCTGGTCGGCGCTACCACGCGTGCGGGATTGCTCACCACACCGCTGCGCGATCGCTTCGGCGTCACCCACCGGCTCGATCTGTACGAGCCCACCGACCTCGCCAAGATCGTGCGCCGCTCGGCGGGCATCCTCGACGTCGACGTGGACGAGGAGGGCGCGACCACCATCGCCGCCCGCTCGCGCGGCACTCCGCGTGTGGCCAACCGCCTGCTCAAGCGCGTGCGCGACTACGCCGAGGTGCGTGGCGCGGGCCGCATCGACGGCGAGGTGGCGGAGGAGGCGCTCGAGCTCCTCGAGGTCGACCAGGCCGGCCTCGACCGCCTCGACCGGGACATCCTGCGGACCATCTGCGAGAAGTTCGAGGGCGGGCCTGTCGGGCTGTCCACGCTGGCCGTGGCGGTGGGCGAGGAGGCCGACACGATCGAGGACGTCTACGAGCCGTACCTCCTCCAGCGGGGCTTCCTCAAGCGCACCCCGCGCGGGCGCGTGGCCACGGCCGCGGCGTTCGCCCACCTGGGCATAGAGCGCCCGGCCCAGCACGCGGCTAGCCTGTTCTAGGCATGTCTGAGGACTGGCGCGTAAAGGTCGAGTTTCACGAGGAGGAGCACGGGCGCCGGCTCACCGGTTTCCTGCACTCGAACGAGCTCGAACACGATCTCGCGGAACGCTTGCACGGCCGCGTGGTGGTGAGCCAGGACGGCCCGCTGCTGTTCCTCTACGCGGAGACGCGCGACCAGGCCGAGGCCGCCATGCAGGTGGTCAACTCGTTCCTCTCCGACCACGCGGGCGACGCGCAGGCGGCCGCGGAGGTGGAGCTCACCCGCTGGCACGAGGTCGAGGAGCGCTGGGAGGACCCGTCCAAGGCCCTGCCCGACACCCCGGAGGGGGTCAAGGCGGAGCGCGACAAGCTGACCGAGACCGAGCGCGCCGAGTCCGCGTACGACAAGATGGACGAGTGGGAGGTGCAGATCGTCCTGCCCGACCACGGCTCCACGAAGGCGCTCGCCAAGAAGCTCGAGGGCGAGGGGCTCAAGCCGCTGCGGCGCTGGCGCTTCCTCGTGATTCCCGTGCCGAGCGAGGACGACGGCAACCAGCTCGCCGAGCGTCTCAAGGGGGAGGTCCCAGCCGAGGCGAGGATCGCCGTGGAGGCGTCCTATGGCGAGGTCATAGCCAACGCGCCCGGATCGCGCGCCTTCTCTCTGTTCGGTGGACTCGGCGGCTAGGCTGCCGAATTAAGCTGGTCTAAGTCCGTGGCGCGCGGGAGCGCCTACTCTTCGACAGGAACACAATGCCTCATTTCATCTGTCCCAGCTGCGGCAATCGCACGCTTTCGGGGGAGCGCACCGCAGGTTTCACAACTCGCGCGAAGGGCTGCTCGAAGTGCGGTTTCGGCTTCCTTTTTGAGCTGCTCGACGACTACTACCCCGCGCCCAACGCGGCCTTCGTGATCTGCGATCAGGATGCCCGCGTGATCGGCTTCGGTCGCGGCGTGCGCGAGCTCACCGGCCTCGGTGAGACCGATGCGGTCGGTCAGCCGGTGCGCGAGGTGCTCGGCCTCACCTTCCAGAACGGCGACGACCACATCGGTACGGCGCTCGAGTGGGGCGTGCGCGTGCTGGACAAGCCGGTGACCGTCCACGCCGAGGGCGACCGCCCCGAGCCGGCGAAGGCCGACATCTTCCCTGCCTACGACGAGGACGGCGGCCTGCTGCTCGTGCTCACCCCCAAGTCCTGACGCGATGACGAGCAAGAGGCGCAACCTATTCGTGCTGCTGGTCGTGCTGGGCCTCGTGCTCTTGTCGTTCCTCGTCATCGGCAGCAAGCCCACGCGCCTCGGGCTCGACCTCAAGGGCGGCGTCCAGCTGATCTACCAGGGCGAGCCCACGCCGCAGGTGCCGAAGGTCACGCCGCAGGCGATCGACCAGGCGATCACCACGATCCGCAAGCGCACCGACGCCCTCGGCGTGTCCGAGCCGGAGATCCAGCGCTCGGCCGACAACCAGATCTCGATCGGCCTGCCGGACGTGAAGAACGTGGCGCGCGCCGAGCAGCAGGTGGGCAGCACGGCGCAGCTCCAGTTCTACGACTGGGAGCCCAACATCTACCAGGGGCCGAACAAGCTGGTCGACCCGGACAGCGCCGCCACCAACAACGCGCCGAACAGCCCGATCTTCAGTCTCTACCAGGCGGTGGTGCGCGGCTCGCAGTCACGCACCCGCGCCACGCCCACGGACATCCCGGCGGGTGGCGCCGATCCGGCGGTCGTCAAGAAGTTCGGCGGCAACCAGAAGCTCATCGAGCAGTACTACGACAACAAGAACGACACCTCGGGCGACAAGTACTACCTCTTCGGCCCCAAGCCGGGGAAGAACCAGAACCCGAAGCTGATCACCGGTCCTGAGGCGAGCTGCCCCGAGCTGCTGTCGGACTACACGGACAAGCTCGGCAAGGGCTCGCCCACCCCGGCGCCGCGGCCGGTCACGAAGGGCACGCAGTGCGCGACGCTGCTCACGCGCCTCGGCAGCGCCGGTCCGCCGCAGGGAAGCACGGTGCTGAAGGTGCCGAAGGGCGTTGTGGTCATCGGCGCCGCGGCCACTCAGGGCGCCAAGCCCGGCACGCCGCCGCCCGGCTACTTCGTGGTCCAGGACGACTCGGCGCTGTCGGGCTCCGACATCAAGAACCCCAAGCAGCAGACCGACCAGTCGGGCAACCCGAACGTCACGTTCAGTTTCAGCAACTTCGGGCGCAAGCAGTTCGCCGCCACCACCAAGCGCATCGCCGACCGCGGCGCCAGGCAGCTCCTGCCGCTCGGCACTCCGGCGGGGCAGGCCGATCAGCGCTTCGCGATCACGCTCGACAACCAGATCGTCTCGCTCGCCACGGTGGACTTCAAGCAGAACCCGGACGGCATCGACGGCCGCACGGGCGCGGAGATCGACAACATCGGCTCGATCCAGGAGGCCAACGACCTCGCCGAGAACCTCCGCATCGGCGCGCTGCCGATCAACCTCAAGCTGATCTCGAAGACGCAGGTGTCCTCGACGCTCGGCAAGCAGGCGCTGCATCAGGGCCTGATCGCGGGCGCGGTCGGCCTCTTCCTGACGCTCATCTTCCTGCTCAGCTTCTACCGCGTGCTCGGCCTTGTCGCGGCCTTCGCGCTCGTGATCTACGCGATCCTCCTGTACGGGCTGATCAAGCTGATACCGATCACGCTCACGCTGCCTGGCATCGCGGGCATGATCCTCACGCTCGGCGTGGCGGCCGACGCCAACATCGTCATCTTCGAGCGAATAAAGGAAGAGGTGCGCGGTGGCGCCTCGATCCCGCGCGCCATCTCACAGGGCTACGGCAAGGCCCTCAAGGCGATCATCGACGCGAACGTCGTCACCATCGGCGTCGCCTTCATCCTCTTCATGCTCGCCACGAGCTCGGTCAAGGGCTTCGCGTTCACGCTGCTCGTGGGTACGCTCGTGTCGCTGTTCACGGCGGTGCTGTTCACCTCGGCGCTCCTGGGCTCGCTTGCGCGCACGAAGATGCTGCGGTCCAAGCACGCGCTCGCCGCCGGCAAGGAGCGCATCCGCTGGCACTTCGACTTCATGGGCAACTCGAAGTGGTTCTTCGCGATGTCCGGAGCGATCATCTGCGCGGGCGCGCTCGCGATCGCGGGGCTCGGCGTGAACTTCGGCATCGACTTCGAGTCCGGCACCCGCATCACCACGCCGGTGCAGCAGCAGGCGTCGGTCAACGACGTGCGCAACGCGATCGCGCCGCTCGGCTATGGCGACGCGAAGATCCAGCAGGTCCAGGACAAGCAGCTCGGGCCGAACGTCTTCCAGATCACGGTCAAGAAGCTCCCGCCGAACAAGGTCGACTCGGTGGAGAACGTGCTCAACCAGAAGTTCGGCGTGGTGCGGGCCAACTTCTCCGCGGACTCGGTGGGGCCGACGTTCGGGGCGCAGATCGCCAAGACGGCGGTGATCGCGATCATCGCGTCGCTGATCCTGATCTCGCTCTACATCGGGATGAGATTCGAGTTCAAGTACGCGGTGCCGGTGCTGATCGCGCTGGCGCACGACCTCTTGATCACCACGGGCGTGTACGCCCTCTTCCAGAGGGAGGTAACGGCCGACACGGTCGCTGCCCTGTTGACGATCCTCGGTTACTCGCTCTACGACACGATCATCGTGTTCGACCGAATACGCGAGAACGTGCCGCGGATGCCGCGGGCCACGTTCTCCCAGATCGTCAACCGCTCGATGGCCGAGGTGCTTACGCGATCCCTCGCCACCACGCTGTCGACGCTCTTGCCGATCATGGCCCTGCTCGTCTTCGGCGGGCAGACGCTCCAGGACTTCGGTTTCGCGCTGCTCATCGGCGTGGCGTCGGGCGCGTACTCGTCGATCTTCATCGCCTCCCCGGTGCTGATGCACTGGAAGGAGCGCGAGCCGGTCTACGTGCGCAGGCGCCAGCTCGCACTCGAGGACTTCGGCGGCCACGTGCCGGCGTACGCGCCGGGCACGTTCGGCGG
>DASXCV010000074.1:0-15643 GCA_036491015.1 Thermoleophilaceae bacterium
AAGCACCAAGCACTCGAACGCGTCCTGGGGACGGGCGCGCTCTTCAGCACCGCCTACGGCAATGTGGGCAGCTCGATCTACTACGCGCTCGGGCTCGTGGCGGTGCTGGCGCTCGGCATGACGCCGGTGGTGTTCCTCATCTCCGGCGTGATCTTCGCGGCCACCGCCGCCACCTACGCCGAGGCCACCGCGATGTACCCCGAGGCGGGCGGCTCGTCGTCGTTCGCGCGCCACGCCTTCAACGAGTTCTGGTCCTTCTTCGCCGCGTGGGGCCAGATGCTCAACTACATCATCACGGTCGCGATATCGGCCTTCTTCGTGCCGCACTACCTGAGCGTGTTCTGGCCGGCGCTGCACCACTCGCCGGGGGACATCATCGGCGGCATCATCGTGGTGATCCTGCTCGGCGCCCTGAACATCTTCGGGGTGAAGGAGGCGGCTGGGCTCAACATCTTCCTGGCGCTTGCCGACTTCGCCACCCAATGCGTGCTCGTGGTGGTGGGCCTCGTCCTGGTGTTCTCGCCGAGCATCCTCGTCCACAACGTGCACCTGGGGACGTTCCCGACGGTCGCGAACTTCCTGATCGCGATCCCGGTTGGGATGGTGGCCTACACCGGCATCGAGACGATCTCGAACATGGCCGAAGAGGCGCGCGACTACGGCAGAACGATCCCGCGCTCGATCGCGGGCGTGGTGATCGCCGTGATCGCGATCTACGCGTTCCTGCCGTCCGTGGCGCTGTCGGCCATGCCGGTCGTGAACGGCCACACCGAGCTCGCCACCACCTACGCGGCCGACCCGATCCTCGGCGTGGTGAAGAACATCAATCTCGGCGCGCTGCAGAGACCGGCGGAGATCTACGTCGGCATCCTCGCCGCCACGATCCTCTTCATCGCCACGAACGCGGGCGTGATCGGCGTTTCCCGGCTGACGTACTCGATGGGCCAGCACCGCCAGCTGCCGGAGCGCCTGCGGGCACTCCACCCCAAGTACCGCACGCCCTACATCGCGATCCTCGTGTTCGGCGTCATCGCGTGCGTGACGATCCTGCCTGGCCAGGCGGACTTCCTCGGCAAGATGTACGCGTTCGGCGCGATGCTCTCGTTCACGATCGCCCACCTCGCGGTGATCAAGCTGCGCACGAAGGAGCCGGACCGCGAGCGTCCCTACCGCGGGCCCGGCCAGATCACGATCCGCGGCCACGAATTGCCGCTGTTCGCGATCGGCGGCGGGCTGGGCACCGGGATCGCCTGGGTGGTGGTCACGGTGCTCAACATCTCGACCCTGATCTTCGGCACGATCTGGCTGGCGGTGGGGATCGTCACCTACGTGCTCTACCGCCGCAGCCAGGGGCTCACGCTCACGCAGACCGCCAAGGTCGTGGTGCCGAAGCCGGTGGTCGAGCGGGAGGTGGAGTACGAGTCCGTGCTCGTCGCGTTCGAGGACGACGACTACGCGCCCGAGGCGGTCTCCACGGCCGTCAAGCTCGCGGCGCGCCGGCGCCGGGGCATCCACGTGGTGGTGTTGATCACCGTGCCCACCACGGCGCCGATCGGGGCCGCGATGCCGGACCAGGAGGCGCGCGCCACCGCCACGATCGACTCCGCGCGCGTGATCGGGGGCCGGCGCGTGACCGGGCACTGGGAGAAGGTGCGGCCGGGCGAGGCCGGGCGGCGCGTGGTGGAAGAGGCCCGGGCGATCCGGGCGCGCGCGATCGTGATGTCCGCCCCCAAGCGGCGCCCGCCGGGCTCGCTCTTCGGCCGCACGCTCGAGACCGTGCTTGCCGAGCGTCCCTGCCGCGTGATCATCGAGGCGGCGCCCAACGGCGCGTCGGCCCACGGCGGCGTGCCACGGCAGGTCTCCACACCGCGCCCCACCGCCGCCTGACCTTTACAAGAGCAGCATCGGCCCGCTCTAAGATGCCCCCGGTGCAGCGCACCTACAGGGAGTCCACTCGCGCCGTCGGGGCGGTCATCTGCGTGGTCGGCATCGTGATCGTGATCGTCACGCTCGCCCACGGCGGCGGCCCGCTGTCGCTCGGCGTCGTGATCGGCGTCGCGTTCGCGATCCTGGGCGCGCTGCGCGTGGTGATCGCCAACCGTCTCACGCCGCCGCCTGAGGACGACAAGTGAACTCCCAGCGCTACGGCGTCCCGGCGATCTTCGCCATAGCGCTCGGCGCCGCCGGGTCGTCGATCTACTTCATCCTCGGCGTGGTGGCCGGCTACTCGCTCGGCCTCACCCCGGCGGTGTTCCTGGCGGCGGCGCTCTTCTTCGTCCTCACGATGATGACCTACGTGGAGGGCAACGCCCTTCACCCGGAGCGCGGCGGCGCGTCCACCTTCGCGCGCTACGCGGGCAACGAGCTGTGGAGCTTCGTGGCCGGCTGGGCGATCCTGCTCGACTACCTGCTCGTGATCGCGATGGGCTCGTTCGCGATCGCCCACTACCTCGCCGCGTTCGGCGGCTGGATGGACGACAAGGTGGCCGAGCACGCCATCGCGGGCGCGGCGATCGCCTGGGTGGCGTTCGCGAACATCCGCGGCCTGTCCGCGGAGCGCTACCGCTTCGTGCTGCGGCTCGGCCTCGTGAACCTGGCGCTCGCGTTCGTGATCGTCGCCGTAGGCGCCTTCAAGGTCTTCGACTTCGGAACGATCAGCGACTCGATCCACCTCGGTAGCGCGCCCACCTGGGCCAACCTGCTCGTTGGCGCCGTGATCGCGACTGTGGCGCTGACGGGTATCGAGGCCGCGTCGGGGCTCGCCGGCGAGCTGCGGATGCGGGGGCCGGACCTCAAGCGGCTCGTGGGCCTCGGCACCCTGACGGTGCTCGTCTGGTTCGTCGGCATCTCGATCATCGCGCTGATGGCGCTGCCCGTGATCAACGGGCACACGGCGCTCGGCGGGAAGGACCTCGAGGCGCCGATCCTGGGGGTGGTGTCTGCCTACTCGCCCGACTGGGTCGTGCACGTGCTGCGCTACACGGTGGGTGGCGTGGCGGCGCTCGTGCTGGTGACCGCGCTCAACGGCCAGATGCTCGGGCTCTCGCGGCTCGCCTACTCGCTGGCCACCAACCGCCAGATCCCGAGCGCGGTGGGCAAGCTGCACGGCGATCCCGCGGCGCCGTTCGTGGCGATCCTGATCGCGGCCGGGCTGTCGTTCGTCCTCGTCCTCACGCTGGACCTCAAGCAGATGGCCGGGATCTTCGCCTACGGCGCGATGCTCGCGTTCACGATCGCGCACGTGTCGATCGTCGCGCTGCGCTTCCGCGAGCCGGAGTTCGAGCGACCGTTCAGGGTGCCGCTGTCGTTCGAGTTCCGGGGCAGATCGGTGCCCGCGCCGGCGGTGCTGGGCGCGGTGCTGTCGTTCCTCGCGTGGATCAGCGTGCTCGTGCTCCACTCCGGCGCCCGCTACGTGGGCAGCGCGTGGATGGCGGGCGGGATCGTGCTCTACGTCGTCTACCGGAAGAGCCAGGGCAAGTCGCTGCGGCGGCGCTTCACGATCCCGGCGGCGGCGCTCTACGAGCCGCCCGAGGTCGAGTACGGCAGCATTCTCGTGCCGGTGTTCGGCGGCACACTCGACGACGACATCATCGGCACCGCCGGCCGCCTCGCCTCGGAGGAGGGCGACCCGGGCGAGGGCGGGACGGTGATCGAGGCGCTGTACGTGCTCGAGGTTCCGATGTCCCTGCCGCTCGATGC
Organism: Thermoleophilaceae bacterium; assembly: GCA_036491015.1. GTDB lineage: Bacteria > Actinomycetota > Thermoleophilia > Solirubrobacterales > Thermoleophilaceae > JAICJR01. The sequence goes on from DASXCV010000074.1 coordinate 3,700, forward strand.
CCGCGTGCCCGACGACCGCATCGCCAAGGCGCGCCGCGCCCTCGCGCGCGCGAAGGAAGTGGGGGAGGAATACGAGGGCGTGGAGGTGGCCACGGCCGTGGTGCGTGCGCGCTCGGTGGGCGCCGGCATCGTCGAGGAGGCGAAGCGCCGCGGCGTCGACGCGATCGTGGTGGCCGCGGAGCAGCCGAGCCGCGTGCGCGGCGGCGCGCTCCTCGGAGGCCGCGGCGGGCCGCGCGAGCGCTTCGTCGGCGAGATGACCCGCTACATCGTGGAGAAGGCCCCGTGCAGAGTGATTCTCACGGCGGCCCCGAGCGGTGAGGATGGGATCAGGGAGGGCGTGGCGCCATAGGGAGTTGGGGGGTGGGGAGTAGGGAGTAGAGACCGAGTTGCGGCGCTCCCCACTCCTTACTCCCTACTCCCTACTGCTTACTGAGCCGAGAGCGGCAGCGGCGCCCTAGCGCCGCTATTGTGGGCTCAATATGTTCGTCCTTATCGTCGGCTGCGGCAGGGTCGGCTCGACTGTCGCCCGCGCCATGCTGCAGGAGGGCCACCAGGTATCCGTTCTCGACGAGGACGCTGAGGCGCTCGCGCTGCTCGAGAAGAACCAGGATCAGGCGTGGGAGGACCTCGGCGGCCAGTTCACCGTCGGCACCGCGCTGGAGATAGACGCGCTCACCGAGGCCGGCATCGAGCGCGCGGACGCGTTTGTCGCGGCCACCGACGGGGACAACACCAACTTGGTGATCGCCCAGCTCGCCAAGCGCCGCTTCAACGTGCCCACCGTGGTCGTCCGAGTGCTCGACCCGGCGCGCGCGCAGTGGTACAGCGAGCAGGGTCTCAGCACGGTCTGTCCGACCGCCGTCGCGATCGACATGCTCCAGGACGCCGTGCGCTCAGAGGTGAGGAGCTAGGCCATGTACATCGTCGTCGTGGGAGCCGGAAAGGTCGGCTGGAACCTCGCCCGTGAGCTGATCGGCAAGGGCAACGAGGTGACCGTGATCGAGTCCGAGCCGTCGCGCTTCGCGATGGTCGAGGAGGAGCTCGAGCACGCGGTCCACTACGGCGATGGCTCGGAGCTGTGGGTGCTCGAGCGCGCCGGCGTCGCGCGCGCCGACATGGTGATCGCGGTCACGGGCGACGACGAGGACAACATCCTCATCTGCCAGGTCGCGCGTGAGAAGTACGGCGTCGAGCGCGTGATCGCGCGCTGCAACAACCCGCGCAACCTCCAGCACTTCGAGCTTCTGGGCATCAAGCCCGCGGTGTCCGCCACCGACCTGATCCTGCGCCTGATCGAGCACGAGGTGCCGCGCTACGGCTTCCTCCACCTGCTCGACCTGCCGCAGGAGCGGCTCGAGATCATCGAGATCGAGGTGGCCGAGGGCTCGCCCGCGGCGGGCACGCTGGTGAAGGACCTCGGCCTGCCCGACGGCTCGCTCGCGATCGCCATCCTCCGGCATGGCACCGGCTTCGTGCCGCTCTCCGACTCGGTCATCGAGGCCGGCGACGAGGTGCTGATCGTGCTCGACACCGGCCTCGAGGCGAAGATCACCGAACGCTTCCAGCCGCCCGCCGAGGCGGCCTGATGGCGGATCGCTCGGTCGAGTTCCTGCTGATCGGCGGCGGCCTGGCCGCTGCCAACTGCGCGCGCGGGCTGCGCGAGGAGGGCGCCGTCGGGACGATCCTGCTGGTCGGGCGCGAGCCCGATCCGCCCTACAACCGGCCGCCGCTGTCCAAGGGCTTCATGCAGGGCAAGGAGACGCGCGAGGACACGCTCTTCCGGCCCGACGAGTGGTGGACCGAGCAGACGATCGAGCTGATGACGCGCACCAGCGTGCTCTCCGTCGATCGCGAAGCGCGCGTGGCAAAGCTCTCGAACAAGGAGGAGATCGAGTTCGGCAAGCTGCTGCTCGCCACGGGCTCGAACGTGCGGCGGCTGAACGTCGACGGCTGCGATCTCGACGGCATCCACTACCTGCGCACGTTCGGCAACAGCCAGGCGATTCGCGACGACGCCGAGCAGTCCGAGCGTGTCGTCCTGATCGGCGGCAGCTACATCGGCACCGAGGTGGCGGCGTCGCTCACCTCGCTCGGCAAGAAGTGCTCGATCGTGATGCAGGAGGACGTGACGCTCGAGCGCTTCTACGGCGAGGAGGTCGGCCGCTTCTTCCAGGGCGTGCTCGAGGAGCACGGGATCGAGGTGCACGGGGGCGACGAGCTCGCGCGCTTCGAGGGCTCCGACGGCCGCGTGGGCAAGGTGGTCACGAAGTCCGGCAAGGAGCTCGACGCGGACATGGTCGTGATCGGCGCCGGCGTGAGCCCGGACGTGTCACTTGCGAAGAACGCGGGGCTCGAGATCGGCGACGGCGGCGGGGTGAAGTGCTCGTCCACGCTCGAGAGCTCGGTGCCCGAGATCTGGGCGGCCGGCGACATCTGCGAGTACGACAGCCCGGTGCACGGATCGTACATGCGCATCGAGCACTGGGACGTGGCGTTCAACCACGGCAAGACGGCCGCGCTCAACATGCTCGGCCGCCCGACCCCGCACGACGTGGTGCCCTACTTCTTCTCGGACCTGGCCGACTGGGTCGGCTACGAGTACGTCGGCCCGGGCTCCGGCGAGACCGTGATCCGCGGCTCGCTCGACGACGCCAACTTCACCGTCTTCTACCTGGGCGACGACGGCGCCGTGAAGGCCGCCCTCACCGTCGGGCGCTCCGACGACCTGGAGCACGCGACCCGCTTCATCAAGGACCGCACCGCCCCGGACCGCGCCGAGCTCGCGGACGAGGGCACGGACCTGGCCGGGTTATGAAAAGGCCCGCCGACGGCGGGCCTTCTTGCTAACTGGGGAACCAGGACTCGAACCTGGACTAACTGTTCCAGAGACAGCCGTGCTGCCGATTACACCATTCCCCATCGACAAACGGTGAACGCGTAATTCACCCTAGCCCGCGGATTGTAGCCAGCGCCAACCGGCCCTTCCGGGGAGCCTGGACACCATAGTCGACCACTTCCGTCCGATCCTTATACGAACATATGTTCGTGTCGAGGAAAGCAAACGGAACGACGGGGGAGGCAGTTTCGGATACTGCTCGCCGCGGGAACTTCGCGGGCCGCAGCGTGCCGCGCAAGCTACGGTCGGCTGGTGACCGCCGCCCGGGAGCAGATCGTCGCCGTGGACGGCGCGGCGCTCTGGACCTGCACCTCCGGCCGCGGGGTCCCGCTCGTCCTGTGCCACGGCGGCCCCGGGGCCTACGACAACCTCGCTCCGCTCACGGCTCTGGTCGACGACATCGCGGAGGTGCACCGGTTCGACCAGCGGGGCGGCGGGCGCTCGACCGTCGGCGGTCCGTGGAGCATCGAAACGCTGGTCGCGGACGTCGAGGCGCTCCGGCGCCACTGGGCACACGAACGCTGGCTCGTGGCCGGCCACTCGTGGGGCGCCCATCTGGCGCTGTTCTATGCGCTGGAACATTCCGACCGAACGCTCGGCCTGTTGATGCTGAACGGCCCCGGCGTGCGCTGGGGCTGGGGAGGCGAGCGCCGAGCCAAGCGCCTCCCGCGACTCACCACCACGGAACGGGCCGAGGTGGAGGCGCTCGAGCGCGAGCTCGCTGGCGGCGCCGGAGAGCCGGCGCGGACGCGCCTGCGCGACTTGTGGTGGCTCACCGACTTCGCCGAGCGCGCCAACGCACTCAACACGCCGCGATTCGCCGGCTACCCGACGAACCCGGACGTCGTCGCGGCCTTGGAACAAGACTGGGAGCGCCACCTTCACGGCATCGACGAGCGGCTCGGACGGCTGACGATTCCCTCGCTGGTACTCCACGGCGAGGCGGATCCGATCGGCGCAGCGGGCCCGCGCGAGCTTGCCGAGCTGCTGCCCGGCGGAGGGTTCGTCTCACTTCGAGGGGTGGGCCATCTGCCGTGGCTCGAGGACTCAGCCGAGCTTCGCCGCGAGCTCCGGGCCTTCGTCGCCCAGTTTCGCTAACGGCTACGCCGAGGCCTGTTCGGCCCAGTCGCGATACAGCCGCGCGTACTCGCCGTCCAGCTCGAGCAGCTCCTCGTGCGTGCCCTGCTCGGCGATCCTGCCGTGCTCCATCACGAGGATCCGGCCCGCTCCGCGGATCGTGGATAGCCGGTGGGCGATCACGATCGCCGTCCGTCCGGCCAGCAGCCGCCGCAGACCGTGCTCGATCTTCGCCTCGGTCTGGACGTCCACGTTCGAGGTGGCCTCGTCGAGAATCAGGATCCGCGGATCGGCCACCGCCGCTCGAGCGAACGCCACGAGCTGCCGCTGTCCGGCGGACAGGTGGCCCCCGCGCTCGCCCACCTCCGTGTCGTAGCCCTCCGGCAGCCGCTCGATGAACTCGTGCGCGCCCACGGCGCGCGCCGCGTCCTCCACCTCGGAGGCCGAGGCGTCGGTGCGGCCGAACGCGATGTTGTCGCGGATCGTGCCCGAGAAGAGGAAGCCCTCCTGCGGCACCACGCCCAGCTGCGAGCGCAGCGAGCCCTCGCTGACGTCGCGCAGGTCGTAGCCGTCCACGAGGATGCTGCCCTCGGTCGGGTCGTAGAAGCGAGACACGAGCTTCGCGAAGGTGGACTTGCCCGCGCCGGTCTCGCCCACGAGCGCCACGGTCTGCCCGGGCGGCACGGCGAGGTCGATGTCGCGGAGCGCGTACTCCCCACCGGGGCCGCCGTAGGCGAACCAAACGTCGTCAAAGCGGATCTCGCCGCGCACCGGCGGCAGGTCGATCGCATCCTGGCGCTCGACCACGTCGGGCTCCTCGTCGAGCAACTCGAACACCTTGTCGAGCGCGGCCATGCCCGCCTGATAGGTCGTGTAGAGCTGCGAGAGCTGCTGGATCGGGTCGAAGAAGCTCTGGAGGTAGAAGACGAAGGACGCGAGGATGCCGATCGTCACGCCGTTGCCCGTCAGCACCTGGTGGCCGCCGTAGAGGAGCAGCACCGCGGTCGACACGGCGGACAGGAACTCCACCGACGGGAAGTACACGGCGTTGAGGTTGACCGTCTTCATGTTCGCCGTCCGGTTCTCCTCGTTCAGCTCGGCGAATTGAGACAGATGGCGCGGCTCCTGCCCGAACGCGCGCACCACGCGGATCCCGGACAGCGTCTCCTGCAGATACGCCGTCACGAACGCGATCTTCTCGCGCGTCAGCCGGTAGGCCTCGGCGGACACGATCCGGAAGATCAGGCTTCCGATGAACAGCACCGGGAGGATGCAGAACGTGATCAGGGCGAGCCGGGCGTCGAGGATCAGCAGGATCGCCGCTGTGCCGAACAGCGTCAGGCCGGCGTCGAAGAGCGTGACGACGCCGTCGGTGACGAGCTGGTCGAGGGCCTCCACGTCGTTCGTCAGACGCGAGATCACAACACCCGCCTTGTTGCGGGAGTAGAAGCCGATCGACAGCTTCTGCAGGTGCGCGAAGATCTGGAGGCGGAGGTCCTGCAGGGCGCGCTGCCCGACCCACTCCACGAGGTAGGTCTGCGCCCAGGTGGACAGCCAGTTCAACACCGCGCTGACCACGAACAACAGTGCGATCACGTCGAGCGCCTTGAGGTCCTGGTTCTTGATGCCCGAGTCGATTGCCCGGCCGGCCAGGTACGGCGGCGCCAGGCCGGCAGCGGTGCCGACCACCAGCACCGCGAGCGTCAGCGCCACTCGCAGGCGGTAGGGCCGCAGCAGGTCGAGCAGCCCGCGCAGCTTGCGCGCGCGCTGGTCCTCCTGCCGGCGGAGCACGTGCCACAACACGGTCAGGCGCTCTCTCACAGGCCCACCTCCTCGGCCTGCTCGAGCGGCTTGCGGTTGAGGAACACCTGGTCGGGCAGCCCCTTCTCGGCGATCTCCCGGTAGAGGTCGGAGCTGTCGAGCAGCTCGTCGTGCGTGCCGTGCGCGGCGATGCGGCCGTCCTCGAGCACGACGATCTCGTCGGCCAATGCGATGGTCGACAAACGGTGGGCGATGATGAAGGTGGTGCGGCCGCGCGTGAGCTCGTGCAGCGCCCGGGTGATGCGGCTCTCGGTGGTGGCGTCGACGCTCGAGGTGGCGTCGTCGAGGATCAGGATGCGCGGGTCCTTGAGGAGCGCACGCGCGATCGCGATCCGCTGGCGCTGACCGCCCGACAACGTGTAGCCGCGCTCGCCGATGCGCGTGTCGTAACCGTCGGGCAGCTCGGCGATGAACTCCGTGGCGCCGGCGCGCTCGGCGGCGTCGAACACCTCGTCGTCGGACGCCTCGGGGCGCGCGTAGGCGATGTTGTCGCGCACGCTGGCGGAGAACAGGAAGGGATCGTCGGAGACGAACGCCACCTCGCGCCGCAGCGAGCCGACCTCGAGGTCGCGCACGTCCGCGCCGTCGACGACCACCCGCCCGTCGCTCACGTCGTATAGCCGCGGGATCAGCATCACGAGCGTCGACTTGCCCGAGCCCGTCGGGCCGACCAGCGCGACCGTGCGCCCGGCCTCCACGTCGAGGTCGATGTCGTGCAGCACGGGCTGGCCGTCGCCGTAGCCGAAGCTCACGTCGCGGAACTCCACGCGCCCGCTGCCGGCCGGCAGCGGCTGCGCGGCCGGCGCGCTGACGAGCTGCGGCTCGCGGTCGAGGATCTCCAGCACGCGCGCGCCCGACGCCACTGCGCGCTGCGCGAGCCCGAGCGCGATTCCCAGCATCCGCATCGGCCCGGTGAGCAACATCACGTAGCCGTAGAACGCGACGAAGTCGCCGACCGTGATCGTGCCGCTGATCGCCTGGCGCCCGCCGACGAACAGGAGCGCCGCGAGGCCGAGGTTGGGCAGGAAGCCGATCAGGGGCGAGTAGAACGCGCTCAGCCGCGTGGACACCATCGACTGGTCGAACACGCGCCTTACCGAGCGGCGGAAGCGTGCGAGCTGGCGCTCCTCCTGCGCGAACGCCTTCACCACGCGGATGCCCGACACGTTCTCCTCCGCCTCGGCGGTGAGCTCGGCGATCCGCTGCTGCACCTCCTGCGACGCCGGGCGGTTCTTGCGCCCGTATACGAACGCGATCCAGATGACGAACGGCGTGGGGGCGAGGGTGAGCGCGGCGAGCGGCGGGTTGACGGCGAACATCACCGCGGCGGCGATCACGATCGTGAGCGCGGACTGCGCGAGGAAGATCAGCCCGTACCCGAGGAAGAAGCGGACCGCCTGCAGGTCCACGGTCGAGCGCGACATGAGCTGCCCGGTCTGCTGCTCGTCGAAGAACGCGAGCTCGAGCGATTGCAGGTGCGAGTAGACGCGGTTGCGCAGGTCGTACTCGACTCCGAGCGACACCTGCCCGGCCACGAGTCGTCGCGCGCCGCTCAGCCCGAAGCGCAGGGTGGCGGCGGCGAGGATGACGCCCACGAGCGGCCACAGCTCGGTGTGCCCACCGCGCACCTGGTCGACCGTGCGGCCCACCAGGTAGGGAATGAGCGCGCCGGTGCCCATCGCGAGTCCGGCGAGGAGAAAGGACCACAAAACCCCGGCCTTGTAGGGCCGGAGGAAGCCAAGCAGTCTCCGGAAGATGATCACGCGCTTAATACTTTACTTAATGAAGGAATGAAGCCGGTGCAGGCCGGGGGACGTGCGTCATGAAGCTGACGAGCGGTCGGAGGCGGCAGGTGAGCGGCGCTGTGCGTCTGATCGCGACCGCCAGCTGGGGCGACGGCGCGGGCGGCTGCGCGTAGGGAGTAGCTCCGGGTGGGCTCGAACCACCGACCTCACGATTATGAGTCGTGCGCTCTAACCAACTGAGCTACGGAGCCCCGCTTGTAGAAGAGTATCGGCGGTGAGCGACCGTCCCCTCCTGCTCGCGGTGCCCAACGTTAGCGACGGCACCGACGCCGAAACGATCGATGCGATCGGGCGCGCGTTCGCTCCCGCGCGGCTGCTCGACCTGCACACGGACCCCGACCACGGGCGCAGCGTGTACAGCCTCGCGGGGCGCCAGGGCGAGCTCGCGGCGGCCCTCGTGGCGGGCGCCCGGGCGGCCGTCGCGAGGATCGACCTGCGCCGCCATCGGGGCGTGCACCCGCACGTGGGGGCGCTCGACGTCGCGCCCGTCGTCTACCTCGACGAGGCCACGCGCGGCGCCGCCTGCGCCGAGGCGCTCACCACCGCGGCGCTCCTCGGCGACACGCTCGAGCTGCCCGTCTTCCTGTACGGCGGTCTCGCGACGAGCCCCGACAATCGCGAGCGCGCGGCCATCCGCAAGGGCGGCCCGGCGCGGCTCGCCGAGCGCATGGCGGCGGGCGAGCTGAAGCCGGACTACGGACCCGCACTGCTCCACGAGACGGCGGGCGCCGTACTCGTCACAGCCCGCCCACCGCTGATCGCGTTCAACCTCGATCTCGACACGGACGACGTGGAGCTCGCCCGCTCGATCGCCGCCCGTCTGCGGGAGTCCGGCGGCGGTCCGGCCGGCGTCAGGGCGATCGGCCTCTACCTGCCCGCGCGCAACCGAGCCCAGGTGTCGTTCAACGTGCATGACCACGCCGCTGTCCCGCTGCGCGTGCTGGTGGAGGAGGTGAGGCGCCACGCGCCCGTGGCCGAGGCCGAGCTCGTGGGCCTGGCCCCCGCCGCAGCATTCGCTGACTTTCCGGACGATCTGCCCATTCGCGACTTCGATGCCGGTCGGAAACTGATCGAGAACGCGTTACGCTCCCTCGACTGATGGCACAGACAAAGAAGAAGCGCCGGCGCAAGCACCGTGGCACCGCAGCCGGCAGCGTCGAGAAGGCCGCCCACAACCGCAACACCCGCCAGACGTCCAAGACCAAGGCCACGCCGCAGCAGACCCGCGAGGCGCGCATGATGCGCCCGCCGAGCTGGCGCGGCGCGGCCAACAAGGCGGCGATCGCGTCGATCGTCTTCGGCGTGCTGCTGCTCGTGGTCTTCAAGCGCCCGCCCGCGCAGGTCGTGATCTGGACAGTGCTCGTGTTCTTCTTCTACACGCCGCTCGGCTATTGGACCGACCGCACCGTGTACACCCGCCGCATGCGCTCGAAGGCCAAAAAGGCCGGGCGATAGATTGGAGGCCCGATGGACGTGCGCATGTTCACCGTGGGGCCGGTGCAGGAGAACTGCTACCTGTTCCGCCGCGACGGCTCAGACCGCGCGCTGATCGTCGACCCCGGGGACGAGTCCGACAGGCTCCTTCACGCGATCGACGAGCTGGGCGTCGAGCTCGACGGCATCCTGCTCACGCACACGCACTTCGACCACGTGGGCGCGGTCGCGCCGGTGGCCGAGGCGACCGGCGCCGAGGTCTGGGTGCCGCAGATCGAGAAGCCCGTGCTCGCGGACATCATGAGCTTCGTGCCGTGGCCCGGCTTCGGTCCGTACGAGAGCTACGACGCGGAGCACACGCTCAGCGGCGGCGAGAAGCTCGAGCTCGCGGACTTCGAGATCGACGTGCTCTTCACTCCCGGGCACAGCCCGGGCCATGTGACGTTCTCGATCCCCGACGAGGAAGCCGTGTTCAGCGGCGACGTACTGTTCCAGGGCTCGGTCGGCCGCACCGACCTGCCGGGCGGCGACTGGCCGACGCTGCTCGAGTCGATCCGCTCGCTCGTCGACTCGCTGCCGGAAGACACCACCGTTCACCCCGGCCACATGGGGCTCACCACGCTCGGCGCCGAGCGCGCCAGCAATCCGTTCCTCGCCGAGCTCGCTAGCTGACGTGGCGAGCGGCGGGAAACTGCAGGCCCCGCGGGGCACCTTCGACGTGCTGCCAGACGAGGGCAGGCGCCGCGCCAAGCTGCGCGCGCTCTGCGAGGAGCTGTTCGAGCCGGCCGGCTACGGCTGGATCGAGACGCCGATCTTCGAGGCCACCGAGCTGTTCGCGCGCGGCGTGGGGGAGACGACCGACATCGTCCAGAAGGAGATGTTCACCTTCGAGGACCAGGGTGGCCGCTCGCTCACCCTGCGGCCCGAGGGCACGGCCGGGGTGTGCCGCGCGTACCTCGAGCACGGCATGCACAAGCAGCCGCAGCCGGTGAAGCTCTGGTACTTCGGCCAGTTCTTCCGCCACGAGACGCCGCAGGCGGGCCGCTTCCGCCAGTTCAACCAGTTGGGCATCGAGGCGATCGGCTCCGACGACCCGTCGCTCGACGCCGAGACCATCCTGCTGCTGTCCTACCTGCTCGAGCGAGTCGGCGCGAAGGGGCTGCGGTTGCGGATCGGCAGCCTCGGCACCCCCGAGACCCGCCGCGCCTACTCGGACGAGCTGCGCGAGTACCTGCGCTCGCGCGAGGGCGAGCTGTCCGACGAGGTGCGCGGCCGGCTCGACGCGAACCCGCTGCGCGCTTTCGATTCGGATCATCCGGGCACTCAGGCCGTGGTGAGGGAAGCGCCCAAGCTGCTCGAGCGCCTGAACGAGGAGGACGCCGCGCACTTCGCGGAGGTGCGCGCGCTGCTCGACGACGCGGGACGGACCTATGACGTCGACGACGCGCTCGTGCGCGGGATCGACTACTACACGCGCACGGTGTTCGAGTTCACGAGCGACGCGCTCGGCGCGCAATCAGGCGTGGGCGGCGGCGGCCGCTACGACGGGCTGATGGAGCAGCTCGGCGGTCAGCACACACCCGGCGTGGGCTTCGCGTCGGGCATCGAGCGGATCCTGATGGTGTCGGACGGGCTCGCGACGGAGCAGCCCGTGCCCGACGTGTACGTGGCGAGCGACGGCGACGTGGCCACCCGCGATGCCGCCGCCGCGCTGCGGACCGTGCGCGAGGCCGGCTTCAGTGGGCAGATGGAGCAGGCCGGGCGTTCGCTGAAGGGCCAGCTCAAGCAGGCCGACCGCGTGGGCGCCCGCGTGACGCTGATCCTCGGGCAGGGCGTGTCCGTGAAGGACATGGGCTCGGGCGAGCAGCGCGACACGCCGGACATGGCGGCGGCGCTCACCGCGCTCAAGGAGATCCTCGCGTGAAGCCTCCGCGCCCGAACGGCTACCGCGACACCTGGTCCGGTCAGGTCCGGGCCGACAACGTGGACCAGGAGATCCGCGTGGCCGGCTGGGTGCACCGCCGGCGCGACCACGGCGGGCTGATCTTCATCGACCTGCGCGACCGCTCGGGCGTGGTCCAGCTCGTCTTCCACCCGGAGACGGCGCCCGACGCGCACGCGCTCGCCCAGCGCCTGCGCCCCGAGCACGTGCTGTCCGCCGCCGGCGAGGTCGTCCGCCGCGAGGCGGGCAACGTCAACCCGAACCTGGCCACGGGCGAGATCGAGCTCTCGGTGAGCGACGCCGAGCACCTCGCGTCGTCCGAGACGCCGCCGTTCCCGGTCGACGAGGACGGCCAGGTGGACGAGATGATCCGCCTGCGCCACCGGATGCTCGACCTGCGCCGCTCCGGCATGCAGGAGGCGATGGCCACGCGCCACACCGTCAACCGGGCGATGCGCGACTACCTCAACGCCAACGACTTCCTCGAGCTCGAGACGCCGATCCTCACCCGCTCCACGCCCGAGGGCGCGCGCGACTTCCTCGTCCCCTCACGGCTGAGCCCGGGCGCGTTCTACGCGCTGCCGCAGTCGCCGCAGCTGTTCAAGCAGCTGCTGATGATGAGCGGCTACGAGCGCTACTACCAGATCGCCCGCTGCTTCCGCGACGAGGACCTGCGCGCCGACCGCCAGCCCGAGTTCACCCAGCTCGACCTCGAGATGAGCTTCGTCGACGAGGAGGACGTCCTCGGCGTCACCGAGGGCCTGCTGGCCCGCGTGTTCGAGGAGGCGGGCTTCCCCGTCACGCCGCCGCCGTGGCCGCGGCTGGCCTACGAGGCGGCGATGGCCCGCTACGGCTCCGACAAGCCGGACCTGCGCTTCGCGCTGGAGATCGTGGACCTGGGCGACGCGGTCGCGGACACGCAGTTCAAGGTCTTCCAGGCCGGCGTCGTGCGCGGCATCAACGCGGGCG
>DASXCV010000075.1:0-11420 GCA_036491015.1 Thermoleophilaceae bacterium
GCGGCGCGCCTCGAGCGCGCCGGCCGCCCGCGACAGCGCGGCCCCCCGGGTGCCGAGCCGCGCGCGCTCCGTGGTGGCGGCAGCGGCGGCCACCTCGCGCTTGCGGTCGAGGTCCTGCGTGGCCATCCGGCGCTGGTGATCCAGTCGCAGCGCGAGCCCGCGACGCCACGCCGCGCGCATCTCGCGCGCCTTCTGGCGCAGGTGGGTGCGGTGCGCGGTCACGCGCTCGCGCGGCGCGCGGGAGAAGGAGACGAGCGCCCGCGCGCGGTCGAGCACGGCCGTGCGCCCGCGCTTGTCGATCCGGCGCGCGGCTTCGAGCAGCGCGCGCCGGGCCGCGCCGCAGTCCACGGCCACGGCGGCCTCCGCCGCATGCGTGGGCGTGGAGCAGCAGACCGCCGCGACGTCGTCGATCAGCGTCCGGTCGACGTGGTGGCCGACCGCGCTGATCACCGGCACCGGCAGCAGCGCCACCGTGCGGCAGAGCGTCTCGTCGCAGAACGCCCAGAGGTCGGCGATGCTGCCGCCGCCGCGCGTGACCACGATCGTCTCCACCTCGCCGACGGCGGCGAGGTCCTGGATGGCGGTGGCGATCGCCCCCGCCGCCCGCCGGTCCTGCACGGGCGCGTAGCCCCAGACGATCGTGCCGCGCCAGCCGCGGCGCTCGAGCCCCGCGAGGAAGTCGCGCCGGGCCGCGCCGGTCTCCGCCGTGACCACGCCGATGCGGTGCGGGAGCGCCGGCCGCGCCAGCAGCTTCTGGCGCTCGAACAATCCCTCCTCGGACAGCCGCCGCCGCAGGCGCTCGAGCCGCGCGAGCAGATCGCCCTCGCCGGCCAGCCGCAGCTGCTTGACGCGGAAGGTGAAGCGCGGCGAGGCCGTGGGGCCACCCGTGTAGTAGTCGCAGCCGCCGGCGGCGACCACCTCCACCCCGTCGCGGAAGTCGTCCTCTGAGAGGCCGGAGCGCTCGAAGTCGTCGCGCCACATGGCGCACGGCAGGCCGCCGTCGCCGTCGCGCAGCTCGAAGTAGACGTTGGGACCGCGCCCGAAGCGCACCCCGCTCGCCTCGCCGAGCACGCAGACGTGCGCGAACTCGCGCAGCTTCTCGCGCAGGCCCGCGGCGTAGCGGCCCACCGGGAACGGCCCCGGGTAGCCGTCGATTCCAGCCGGCCGGGCCTCTGTGCCCGTGGTGAGCGGATCGGAGGTCATGGACGGTCGAGAGTAGGCGTCAGACCGGCGGATCCAGCGTCGCGAGCGTGCGCTCCTTCGGCCAGGAGCAGAGCGCCTCGAGGCCCGGGCAGGTCGCGCAGAGCTCGCGGTGCGGGCGCTGCGTGGGCTCGAACCGGCCCTCGATCACGCCCTCGCCGAGCCCGAGCAGCTCCGCCTCGAGCCGCGGCAGGTCGGCGGCCGCGAACGCCACGCTCACCGGTTCGTCCGCCCGCTCGAGGAAGCAGTGCACCACCTCGACCGCCGGCGCGCCCGAGCGGAGCGCCGCCAGGGCGTAGATCAGTCGCTGGGTGCCGTATTTCTCGTTGCATGCCGCTTCCAGGTCGACCCCGTGCGCGGGGTCACTCTTGTAATCCACGACGAGCGCGGATTCCGCCCCCCTCTCGAGCGCATAGGCGTCAACCACGCCGTTGACGAGCAGGCTCGCCCCGGAGGCCCCGTGCGGGCGCAGCGTGAACGCGAACGACAGCTCGCGCCGCACCCGCGGCGCCGCGGCCAGCCGAGCGCACAGCTCGGAGCGTGCGAAGTTGTCGATCAGACCGCGGATGTCCTCGACGTCCCCGGCGTCGAAGCTCGTGTCCTGCATCCGCAGCAGCTCCTCGACATCGCCCGCGTCCGGCGGCCGCGGCCGACCGAAGTCGAAGTGCTCCATCAGCTGGTGCACGACCGTGCCGCGCTTGAGCTTGTCGAGGCCCTCGGGCACCGGCTCCCCGGCGGCGTCGGCCAGCTCGGCGGTCTTCAGGCCCAGCCGCGCCACCCGCTCGAGGTAGAAGCGGTACGAGCAGCGGCGGTAGTTCTCGAGGCTCGAGTAGGACAGCCTGCCGAGCGGCGGCGCCCCGGCCGCCTCCACCGCGGCGAGCAGCGCGGGCTGCACGCCGGCGGGTCCCGACCCGTTTGTGGCCGCCAGCCTGCGCGGCGCCCAGGACTCGCGCGGCAGCACCCCCTCGACATCCGCGGGCGAGCACACCACGCAGCGCACACGCACCTCGCGCCCGTTGTCGGCGGCACGTACCGACACGCCCTCGGGGCCGAGCGACGGCAGGTCCGGCGCGAGCCCGCGCCAGACCCAGTCCATCGGGGCGCCCAGCCGCTTCGGCTCCGGCCACTTGTCGAGATCGCTGGCGCCGCTCACGATCAGGTGCTCGCGGGCGCGGGTCATCGCGACGTAGAACACGCGCCGCTCCTCCTGGTCGGCACGACGGGCCTGCTCCTCCTCGATCTCCTCGAGCGCCATCCCCTTCGTCGAGCCGCCCGCCATCGAGGCCACGCTGAGGCCCACGCGCCCGTCCTCGGTCACGCGCAGCGCGTCGTCGTCCTTGAACGCCACGCGACCAAGGTCCGCCACCGCCACTACCGGGAACTCGAGGCCCTTGGCCGCGTGAACCGTCATCAGCCGCACGGCGTCGATTCCCTCCGTTTCGAGCGGCGCCTCGCCCTCGCGCGCGCGCAGCATGTCCTGCTCGGCCACGAAGTCGATGAAGCCGCGCAGGTCGCGCCCCTCGTCGGCTTCGTACTCGCGAGCGAGGCGCATCAGCTTGCGCACGTTCGCCATCCGGCGCTCGCCGTCGGGCATCCGCAGCACCACGCGGTCGTAGCCCGAGCGGGTGACCGCGCGGTCGATCAGCGTCTCGAGCGACAGCCGCGGCGCCTCCTCGCGCTCGGCCGCGAAACGCGCGACGAACGCGGACAGCTTCTGGGCATCGGCCGGCGCCAGCTGATCGAAGTCGAAGCCATCGCTGAGCGCCCACCAGACATTGCGCTGCGTATCCCTCGCCTGCATGCCGATCAGCGCGAGCGCGTCGATCGAGGCGCCGACGACCGGCGACGCGAGCAGCGAGTACAGCGCGAGCTCGTCGAGCGGGTTGGCGAGCGCGGCGAGGTACGCGCGCAGGTCCCCCACCTGCTGCTGGCTCCAGTAGCCGCCGCCGCCGGCCACGTAGGTGGGGAGCCCCTGGTCGGCGAGCGCGCGCTCGTACAGCGCGATGTCCGTGCTCGCGCGCACGAGCACCGCCACCTCACCGGGGGCGAACGGCCCGCCCGCGCCGGCCAGCTCGGCGATCCGGTGCGCGAGCAGGCGCGCCTCGGCCGCGCGCCAGATCGGCGTCTGCGCGGGGCCGAAGGGCGACTCGCCGTTCTCGCCGAACACGTCCACCCAGCGCTGCTTGACCGAATCGACCACGAGCAGCTCGACGTTCGGGTCCGTGCGCGGCGCGCCGCGATCCACGCCGTCGGGCTCGCGCAGCGGCTCGAAGCCGTGGTCGAACGCGTCGCCGAACGCCAGGTTGAGCGCGGCGAGCAGCTCGCCGCGGCTGCGGAAGTTGTGGGCGATGCGGGCGTCGCGGCCGCCGGCCGCCGCGCTCTCCCGGGCGTCGCGGAACACGCCGACGTCGGCGTTGCGGAACGAGTAGATCGACTGGTTTGCGTCCCCGACCGTGAACACGTTGCCGCTGTCGAGCAGCCCCAGGATCTCGGTCTGCAGCCGGTTCGTGTCCTGGAACTCGTCGACCATCACGTGCGCGAAGCGCTCGCGGTAGCGCTCGCGCAGCCCCTCGTCGGCCGCGAGCAGGTCGCGCGCGAGCAGCTGGAGGTCCTCGAAGTCGAGCCCCGAGCGATCTTCCTTCAGGCGCGCGAAGCGGTCGTCGTACAGCGACAGGAGGTCGCGCAGCAGCCTGTAGTCGTGTGTCTCGCGCAGCAGCACGCACGCGCGGTGGTAGTCCTTGTGCGCGTCGGCCAGGCGGTCGAACTCCGGCGTATGGAGCGCCCGCGTGGTGCCCGGCTTGGGCGCGAGCTTCTCGAGGCGCTTCGGATCGCCGAGCTTCCCGCCCAGCTCCGCGAGCAGCTCGCTGCAGCTGACGATCTTGCCGAGCTCGCGCTCCACCGTCTTTCCGCTCACGCCCGCGAGTCCCGCCCGGGCGGCCTCGAGCGCCGCACGCAGCTCGTCCGCCTCGCCGCCGTCCGCCGTCAGCACCGGCAGCTCGGGCAGCGCCGGGTGCAGCTCGCCGCGCGAGCGCAGGTTCGAGTGGACCGTGCGCACCATGCGCTCGAGCTTCTGTGGGGTGTAGTTGGCGAGCAGCTCGAGCCGTGCGGCGGCATCCTCCGGCGCGGCCGCCTCGAGGAACTCCTCGAGCGCGAGCTCGAACGCGTCGATGCCCACGCGGTCGGTCTGCGGCTGTGTGAGCACCCGGTACTCGGGGTCGATCCCGGCGGCCAGCGGGTGGGCGCGCAGGAGCCGCGAGCAGAAGCCGTGGATCGTGCTGATCCAGGCGCCCTCGGCCTCGCGCGCCCGCTCACGCTCGCGCAGCTCCAGGAAGCGCGCGCGGATGCGCTGCTTCAGCTCCGCCGCCGCCTTCTCGGTGAACGTGATCGCCAGGATGCGGTCGACGGCGACCTCGTCCTCGAGCACCGCGCGCACGAAGCGCTCGACGAGCACCGAGGTCTTGCCGCTGCCCGCGTTCGCGTGCAGGAACAGCGATCCCTCGCGCGACTCGATCGCGTGCAGCTGCTCGGCTGTGAACTCGAAGCTCATTCCTCGTGGCGGCAGATCGTGGGGTGCTGGCAGCCGCCGCTCGACCACTTGCAGGTGTCCGGGCACGGGTGCACGTCGCCCCCGCGGAGGCGGGTCACGAGCTGGCACGCGGTCTCGCTCGCCTCGCGCAGCCGCTCCTCCACCTCGCCCGGGCTCTGGAAGTCGTTGTCGAAGAAGTCGGACCCGAGCTCCTCGCGCAGCTCGTCCGACACGAGTCCGCGCGGCCGCCGCTCGCTGCCCGCCAGCGGCACGTACACCCCGCCCGCGGGCTTGAGCCCGAGCAGCTCGCGCACGGCGATCATGTAGAGCGCGGCCTGCAGCCGGTTCTTCTCGCGCCAGTCGGCCACCCGGTAGACGCTGCGGCCGCTCTTGTAGTCGCGCACGAGCGCCCAGCCGTTCCACGTGTCGATGCGGTCGATCATTCCGCGCACCGAGATCCCCTCGCGCTCGAGCGGAACCGGCGGCAGGCTGTCGTCGCCGAGCCCGAAGCGCAGCTCGAAGCGCTCCGGCTCGAAGACGCCGTCGCGCTGCGCCTCGTGCCTGAGGTACGCGAGCAGGTCGAACTCGAGCCGCCGCACCGCCGCGCGCACCCGCGTCTGCGACGGGGACAGCAGGAACGAGCTCTGCTTCTCGCGCAGCGCCGTGCGCATCAGCCGCTCGGCGTCGGCCAGGTTGTCGCGGGTGATGCGCGCCGAGCCCGTTTCCTCGCGGAGCCCGCTGAACGTGGCCTCGAGCACCTCGTGGGCGTAGCTGCCGCGCACCATCTGCTCCGGGTCCGGCTCGAGTGCCAGCGGGTGGAGCTGGCGGTCCACGAACCAGCGCACCGGGCAGTCGGCGAAGGTCTCGAGGGCGCTCGCCGAGAACGCCTCCTGCTCGCGGAAGCGCTCGAGCAGCGCTTCCGCAGTGAGGCCGGCGGGCACGGGCGGCAGGAAGCGGTCACCGGCCGCGGCCAGGGCGCGCTCGAACTCCACTTCTGTAGGCGCGTGCTCGGGGCTCCAGACGATGTCCGACAGCGAGCGGCGGCGCGGCTCGATGTCCGTGAACAGATCGCGCACGTCCTCGAGGAAGAACGAGGACGGCTGCGGGTTGCCCTCCTCGTCGCTGAAGCGCGTGCTGAGGAAGAGCGAACGCTCCGCGCGCGACGCCGCCACGTAGAAGAAGTGGCGCTCGCGGTCGAGCTCGTCCTCGCGCACGGGCAGCACGAGACCGGTTGCGGTGGCGATCCCGCGGCGGTCGTCGTCGGAGAGGAACGGCTCCGGCACGCGGCCGCGCGGGAACTCGCCCTCCTCGAGCCCGCACACGAACACGGAGTCGAAGCGCCGCGCGCGGATCCGCTCGGGCGTGGCCACAAGCACGCGGTCGGGCTGCGGCCGCTCACCGAGGCGTACGGGGAGCTCGGCCAGGATCTCGTGCAGCCGGCGCGGGTCGAGGCGCGTACCGAGCTTGGCCAGTCCCTCGAGCGCCTCGCTCGCGGCGGCGAACGCGCGCGCGTCCTCCACCTCGGCGCCCGAGAGCACGTGCGCCGCGCGCCTATAGGGAGCGGAGAAGAGCCGCTCGATCTGCGCGCCCAGCTCCGCGATCAGCTCGGCCGTGCCGGCCTTCGCGGCCCGCGCCAGGCGGTCGATCTCGTCGAGCTTCCAGTCCTCGTGGGCCTGTTCCCACAGCTCCCTCGCCGCGGCGGCGCTGCGCGCGGCCTCCTGGCGCGCCTTCGACTCGAGCCAGTCCGCGAGTCCCTGGTTGCGCAGCTTGCCGGGCGCCCGCAGGTAGGCGAGCAGGTCGGTCTCGCTGCCGTCGAGCGCGCCGCAGCGCAGCAGCGCGAGCGCGGCGCGGCCGAGCGCGGTCTGGCGAAACGGCAGCCTGCGCTCGAGGGAGAACGGGATCCCGTACGCGTCGAACACCTGCTCCACCACCGACGCGTACCTGCTCGGGTCGCGGTACACCACCGCCACATCGCCCGGCTGGGTGCCCGAGCGCAAGAGCCCGAGCACCTCGGCCGCCACGAGCTCCACCTCCGCCCGCTCGCCCCCGGCGGCCAGCAGCCGCAGCACGCCGCCGTGCTTGCGCTTGCGCGCGGAGTCGGCGAACAGCGAGCGCTCGAGGTGGTGCAGCGCGTCGCGCGACTCGGCCGCGTAGTGGTCGCTTACCGGCGGCAGCTCCACCACCGGCTCGGTGGCGATCGCCGACAGATCCTCGAACACCTTCGCCACCGCCTTGAACGCCACGCGGCCGCGCTCGTACGGGAGCGAGACCATCACGTCGGCCCCGGCGATACGCGAGAGCGTCTCGAGCGCGTCGAGCTCGAGCGGCGTGAAGTCGTCGAAGCCATAGACGAACACCGGCGTGTCACCCCACGCCGGCGCCTCGCGCCTCAGGGCGTCGAGCGCGCGCCACTGGGACAGCTCGACGTCGCACAGGCCGGCCTCGTCGAGCCGCTGGCGGTAGCGCGAGTAGATTGCCGCGACCTCGCTCGCGTAGCCGGCGCGCGGACCCGCCGCCGCCCAGTCGCGGAGCGCCTGGGTGAAGCGCGCGGGCTCGACCATCGAGCGCTCGAGCTCCGCGACCAGGCGCACGGTGGCCCGCACGAAGCCGGGCCGCCGCGACGAGCGCAGGAGCGTATGAAGGTCGAGCGAGCGCACCGCGTCCTCCACGATCAGCTCGCGCTGCACCTCCGAGGCCACCCGTGCGCGGAAGCCCGCTCGCGAGGCGATCTCCTGGAACAGCCACTTGAAGCGCAGCACCCGCGTGCCGAACACGGCGCCGCCGTCGGCCAGCTCGCGCTGGGTGTGCTCGACGTCCTCGAGCGAGGGCACGACCAGGATCGGCTCCTCGTCGAGCCTGGCGCGGTAGGCGTCGAGCACGACCCCGGCCTTGCCGGAGTTGGCCGGCCCGATGACGAGCTGAAGTGGCATCTACCGGTTGTACGACACCGGCAGGACGACCTAGTCCGCCAGCACGCCGGCGCCTGCCGCCGCGCGGATGGCCTCCGCGTAGCGAGCGGCGGGGAGCATCACGGGCGCCTCCTGGAGCTCCCAGCCGGCGCCCGGGCGGAGGATCCAGCGGGCGATCCGCAGGCGACCCTCTTCGAGCCGTTCCACGCGCAGCTCCTCCTGCATGTCGCCAGCCCGGCCGCGGCTCGCGCCATGCGCCGCCTGGTCGCCGTCCGGCCCGGCAGAGGCGGCCGCCGCCAGCTTCTCCGCGTCGGCCGCGGGGAGGATGTCACGCTGGCCCACCGAGGCCACCAGCTGCGCAAGCCCTTCGCGCGCAAGCACGGGAGCGCGGCGCCGGATCTGCCCGGAAGCCCACTCGGCGAGGCGCACGCCGCCCGGCACCCGCTCGAGCCGAACGTCGTAGGAGTCGCCTGCCTCATCCTCGTACGGACCGGCCGATGCGTACGGCCCCGTGACCACGCGCGAGGCCACCGTCCCGCCGCGCCTGCCGCCGCCCGAGGACTGCCGCGCGGACCGCGGCCGCGGCGCCGGCTTGCTCGAGTCGAGCACCGTGCCCTTCGAGCAGATCGGGCAGTCGGCGGTGAAACGGTTGTGGCGGCAGAAGAGCGAATTCACGGACTTCGCAGAGTAGCCGCCCGGCGCGCGCTGCCAAGATCGACGTCGTGCTGACGCTTGTGATCTCGGACATGCACCTGGGCGCGCGGCCGGTGAACGACGTGCTGCGGAGCCATCTCGTGCGCTCGAAGCTCATGCCCTGGCTGGCCAAGGCGGACCAGATCGTGCTGCTCGGCGACGCCGTCGAGCTCCGCCAGGGACCGATCGACCAGGCCCTCGACGTCGCGCGCCCGTTCTTCGGCGAGCTGGGCGAGACGGTGGGCGACAAGCGCATCGTGATCGTGCCCGGCAACCACGACCACCCACTGCTCGGCGAGCGGCCGGCCGGCCAGTTCGAGCGCCGCGTGGGCGGCCGCGAGGAGGGCCCGCTCGGCCAGATCGCCTCGTGGCTGCCGCAGTCCGAGCTCGTGCTCTCCTACCCCGGCTACCGCATCCGCGATGACGTGTGGGCCACGCACGGCCACTACCTCGACTGCCACAACACCGTGCCGACCATCGAGAACATCCTCGTCGCGCTGGCCAAGCGCCGCTCCAAACTGCCGGCCTCGGGACCGTTGACGGTCGGGCAGTACGAGAGCACGGTGGCGCCGCTCTACACGCTCGGCTTCCAGATGGCGCAGCGGGCGCGCACCGCCGCCGGCACGCCGTCGAAGCGCGCGTGGGAGCTGCTTGCGCGGTCGGACGCAAAGCCCGGCCTCAGCGCGCGGATCCTGGGCGACGCGCTCGTGCCCGGCGGCGTGGCGGCGCTCAACCGCCTCGGCTTCGGACCGTTCAACCCCGAGATCTCGGGGCCGGCGCTGCGGCACGCGGGGCTGCTGGCGATGGGTCAGGTCGTTGACAGGCTCGGAATCGAGGCCGAGCACGTGATCTTCGGCCACACGCACCGGATGGGGCCGCTCGACCACGACGAGGGCTGGCAGACCCCGAGCGGAATTCGCCTGCACAACAGCGGGAATTGGGTGTACGAGCCGGTGTTCCTCGACCGCTCTCCCGCACGCAGCCCGTACTGGCCCGGGGGCATGGTCCTGGTGGACGACTCGGGCCCGCCGCGCATCGAACGTGCGCTCATGGACTTGCAGCATTCGGACTTTGTGCCGATTCTTGAAGAATCGTCACGCGTGCTCTGGCCCGATCCACGCGACTCCGAATCGTCGCCACCCTCCTGACTCTCGCCGCCGCCGGCCTGGGCGTGGCGAGCTACGCGATTGCGGATCGCGGATTGCAGACACACGGAGCGCACGTCGTCCATTTCCGGCTGCGGAGCGCCGACGTCGGCCGCACGTTGGACGAGACCGCGATCATCCCTCGTGATGCCGCGCCGCGCGGCCGGCGTCCGCTGCTCGTGCTCCTGCACTGGCGCGGCGGCTCGCCGGACATGCTGCTGTCGAACCAGCTGTTCACCGGGCTGGCCGCGCTCGGACCGCGCGCTCCGTTGATCGTGATGCCGTACGGCGGCGGCGGGAGCTTCTGGCACAACCGCCGCGGCGCGGCCTGGGCCTCGTACGTGGTGAACGAGGTGATCCCCGCGGCGGTCCGCCGCTTTGGCGCGGATCCGTCCCGCGTGGCCATCGGCGGCACGTCGATGGGCGGCTTCGGCGCGCTCGACATCGCGCGGTTGTGGCCCGGGCGCTTCTGCGCGGTGGGCGCCCACTCGCCGGCGATCTTCACCTCCGCGCGCACCACGATGGGCGGCTCGTTCGACGGCGCGGGCGACTTCGCGCGCCACGACCTGCTCTCCCTGGACCCCTCCTACGGCTCCACGCCCGTGTGGATCGACGTGGGCACGCAGGACCGCTTCCGCGCCGCGGACGTGCGCCTGGCCGGCGAGCTCGGCGTGACGCCGCACGTGTGGCCGGGCAAGCACGGCAGTCGCTACTGGCGCGCCCACATGGCCCGGTATCTCCGCTTCTACGCGGACGCGCTGGCCCGCTGCGGGCGCTGACCCCCTTCACCTTCCTGCTTTGTGCGGACACTGTCCGCCAAAGTCAGGAATGTGGCGGATGTAAGAGCCGACATAGGCACTGCCTCTACCCTCGATGGCCGTGCGAACTGCTCTCGCGATCGTTCTGATCGGCACTACCGCGGCCGTTGCCGCCTGTGGCGCCGATGCGGCGCCCAAGCCCACGGCGGCGGCCCAGCCGGCGGCCACGCCGGCGATCCACGCCTGCGGCAAGAGCAGCACCGCTCCACGCCACTACGACCACGTGGTCTGGATCGTGATGGAGAACAAGTCGTACTCGGACCTCGTCGGCGGGTCGCCGGACTCTGCGTTCACGCGCTCGCTGGCGGCATCATGCGGCGCGGCCACGAACTTCCACGCCGAGGCGCACCCGAGCCTGCCGAACTACATCGCCATGACGTCAGGCTCCACGCACGGCGTCCACGACGACGCGGCCCCTTCCTCGCACTCGCTCAAGGGGCCGAGCATCTTCTCCCAGCTCGGCAGCCGCTGGCGGGCGCTCCAGGAGTCGATGCCGAAGCCCTGCCTGCGGAGCGCGACCACGCTGTACGCGCCCAAGCACAACCCGGCCGCGTACTACACGGGCATCACCGCGGCCTGCTCGAGGCAGGACGTGCCGCTCGGCAAGAGCCCCGACCTCTCGGCCCGCTTCACGTTCATCACGCCCAACCTCTGCCACGACACCCACAACTGCGACGTGCGCACCGGCGACCGCTACCTGTCCACGTTCATCCCGCAGCTCGTGAACAGCTCGGAGTACAAGGCCGGGCGGACCGCCATCTTCCTCACCTACGACGAGGACGACGGCAGCTCGTCCAACCACATCCCCACGCTGGTGATCGCGCCACAGGTCAAGCCGGGCCTCCGCGCCTCGGGCCGCTTCACCCACTACTCGCTGCTGCGCACGACCGAGGACATGCTCGGCCTGAAGCACCTGGGCGCCGCGAGGAAGGCGCCGAGCATGCGCGCCGCGTTCGGTCTCTGAGGTCGGCCCTGCTACTCGGAGGTGACCGGCTCGGGCTCGGGCGTCTCGGCCGCCGCGTCGGCAGCAGCCTCGTCGGACGCCGTCGCGGCCACGGCCGCGCCGTCGCCTGAGTCGTCTTCCTCGGCCGGCGGCGGCCTGTCGCCCTTGGCCCAGTCCTCGTCGAAC
>DASXCV010000076.1:0-11052 GCA_036491015.1 Thermoleophilaceae bacterium
GCTGCTCCTCGGCGCGGGGCTCATCCCGGCGATCGCCGCCCAGCTTGCGGCTTCGCTGGTGCAGGATCTCGCCGCACGCAAGCCGTGGTGGCAGATCGGCTTCAACATCGGTCAGTACACGCTCACACTCGGCGCGGCCGCCGGCGTGCTCACTCTCTTGCTGGGTCACTCGCCACCGCTACCCAGCCATTTCGACGGAACGGGCCTGCTGGCGGTGGTGGTCGCATCGGCGTGCTTCTTCGTCGTCAATCTCTTTCTTGTTACGCGCGCGACCACGCTCTACGTGGGCACACCTCTCCGGGGGGCAATCCAGGAGGACCTCGTCTTCAGCCTCTCGGTCGGCGCGGTGCTGCTCTGCCTCGCACCCGTTGTTGTGACCATCCTCGACGCCAGCCCGATCCTCTTCCCGCTGCTGTTCGTCCCGCTCCTCGCCGTGTACGGCGCCGGCCGGCAGATGGTGCGCACCGCGAAGGCCGAGCACATGGCCACGCACGACAGCCTCACCGAGCTGCCGAACCGCCGTCTGTTCCGCGAGAGCGTGAACCGCGCGGTGTCCGGCAGCCAGCTCGGTAACGCCGGCCTGCTGCTGATCGACCTCAACCGCTTCAAGGAGGTCAACGACACGCTCGGCCACCAGCACGGCGACCGCGTGCTGCGCCAGCTCGGACCGCGCCTGCGCGAGGCGTTCCGGCCCGAGGACCTCGTCGCCCGCCTGGGCGGCGACGAGTTCGCGGTGTTCATGCCCGGCGCCGACACCGCGACCGTGGAGATGGCCACGGACCGGTTGCAGGCCGCGCTGAGCACGCCGGTGGAGGCGAACGGGATCAGCATCGAGCTCGACGCCAGCGTCGGGCTCGCCTGGTACCCCTTCCACGGCGGCGACGTGGACACGCTGCTCGAGCGCGCCGACGTGGCGATGTACCGCGCAAAGGCCACGCAGGCGCCGCTTGTGACCTACCGGCCGGAGGACGACTACCACAGCCCCGCCCGCCTGGCGCTCGGCGGCGACCTGCGGCGCGCGATCGACGAGAGCCAGTTCGTGCTCCACTACCAGCCGCAGGTGGACCTCGCCCTGGGCATCCCGGTGGCGGCCGAGGGCCTCGTGCGCTGGAACCACCCGCAGCGCGGCCTGCTCGGGCCGTTCGAGTTCATCGAGGTGGCCGAGCACACCGGCCTGATCAAGGACCTCACCTACCGCGTGATCGAGCTCGGCCTGCGCGACCTGCGCACCTGGCAGGAGGAGGGCCGCGGCATCGCGCTGTCGCTCAACATCTCCGTTCGCAGCCTGCTCGACCGCAACTTCCCGCGCGAGGTGCAGCGCCTGCTCACGCTCCACGGCGTGAAGGCCGAGCTGCTCACGCTGGAGCTCACCGAGAGCTCCCTGATGGTCGACCCCGGCGTGGCCAAGCGGGCGATGGGCGAGCTGAGCGAGATCGGCGTGTCGTTCGCGATCGACGACTTCGGCACGGGCTACTCCTCGCTCGCCTACCTCACCGACCTGCCGGTGCGCGAGCTGAAGATCGACAAGTCGTTCGTGCTCGCGATGAGCTCGGACGCGCGGAACAAGATCATCGTCCGCTCGACGGTCGAGCTCGCGCGCAACCTCGGCCTGCGCACCGTGGCCGAGGGGATCGAGGACGGCGAGACTCTCGACGGCGTGCGCGAGCTCGGCTGTGAGCTGGCGCAGGGCTACCACATCAGCCGCCCGGTTCCGTGCAACGAGCTCGAGCGCTGGTGGGACGCGAACAAGTCGCCGGAGCGCGTCCCAGCCACTAGGCGCATCGCCGGAGTAGCCGCACTCGACCGCAACCTGAGGCTGGCCTGATGCTTCTCGTGATCGCAGCCGCCCTGTTGATCGCCACCGTGCCGCTGGCCGGCGGCGACCTCAAGCGCCTCGGCGAGCTTGACATACGCGCCTCGTGGACGGTCTTGCTCTCGTGCGTGATCCAGGTGGGCATCACCTCGGCGATCCGCGGTGGCAGCCACGAGGTCCACGTGGTGCTGCATTTCGTGTCATACGCACTGGTGGCGTGGTTCCTGTTCGCGAACCGCCACATGTTCGGCATTCCGCTGCTGGCGTTCGGGGCTCTGCTCAACGTGCTTGCCATCGCGACCAACGACGGCACGATGCCGGCCAGCTCGTTCGCGCTGCGGGTGTCGGGGATCGACACCTCGGGCGGCTTCGACAACTCGGGCCACGTGGAGCACGCTCACGTCGCCTTCCTCGGCGACGTGATCCCGGTGCCCGGCCCGTGGCCGATCGGAAACGTGCTGAGCATCGGCGACCTCTTGATCTACGCCGGCGGGTTCATCGTGCTGCACTACGCCTGCCAGTCGCGCCTCGCCTGGGGCCGGCGCCGGCTCGCGAACGCCTAGGACAGCGCGTGTCGTAGATTGGGGGACCGATGGAGTCCCCCGGTCACGTAGCAGTCGGAAGCTGGAGCGGCGGCCGCTTCATGCACTTCGGCGAGCCGCTCGAGGACGAGCGGCTGGTGCCGCTGCTCAGGCCGGGCGACGGGATCGACACGGTCCTGACGGCGGATGTGTACGGCCAGGGCGAGGCGGACCTGATCGTCGGGAAGGCGCTCGCCGGGCTGCCGCGCGAGGACTACTTCCTCGTCGGCGCGCTCGGGCACGACTTCTACGAGGGCAAGCGCGACGGACCGCGCGGCTTCCCGCGCTTCACCGACCCCGGGCTGCGCGGAGAGGACGGCTACGCCTCCTACCTGCGCAGGGCGGCCGAGCTCAGCCTCGAGCGCTGCGGGGTGGACTCGTTCGACCTGTTGCTCCTTCACAACCCTGACCACACGGGCTTCACCTCGCCGGCGGTCTGGGAGGCGATGGAGGGGTTGCGCGCCGAAGGGCTCACGCGCCTGCTGGGCGTGGCGCCAGGTCCCGCGAACGGCTTCACGCTCGACCTGATCTCGTGCTTCGAGCGCTTCGCCGACTCGATCGACTGGGCGATGATCATCCTCAACCCGATGGAGCCGTGGCCGGGCGAGCTGTGCCTTGACGCGGCGCAGCGGCATGACGTGAACCTCCTCGCGCGCGTGGTGGACTACGGCGGGCTGTTCTGGGACGACGTGCTCCCGGGACACGAGCTGCGCCAGGGCGACCACCGCCTGTTCAGGCCCGACGGCTGGGTGGACCAGGGTCGTGAACGGCTCGAGCGGATGCGCCCGCTGGCCGATCGCCGTGGGCTGACGATGATGCAGCTGGCCGCGCAGTGGGATCTCGCCCACGCGCCGGTGGCATGCGCGGCGCCGACGCTGATCCAGGAGGCGGGACCGAACGCCCGGCGGGTGGAGGAGAAGCGCGCGGAGCTGGCGGCCACGCCGGCGGAGATCGTGCTGAGCGACGACGACCTTTCCGAGCTGCGCGCCATCGGCGACAACACGGGTTGCATGGCGCTGAAGGGCGCCTCGCCCGACAACGGCGAGATGCGCGCCGACCGCTGGCCGCTCGACGACGAGCTCGTGGCCGTGGCGGAGCGGTGGGGCATCGAGCCCGAGTCCCAGCTTCGTCAGGTGCCGGCATGACCCAGACCGCCGAGCCCGCCCTCGGCGCGGTGGGCGTACGCCGACCGCGCCTCGATGGCGAGGCAAAGGTGCGCGGCGGGACGCGCTACGCGGCCGACGTCCCGGTGCCCGGCCTGCTGCACGCGCGGCTCGTGCAGTCCACCGAGGCGCACGCGCGTGTGGATGCGATCGACGCCTCGGCGGCGCTCGAGCTGCCCGGCGTCGTGGCCGTGCTCACGGCGGACGACCTGCCGATCGCCGAGGAGGCGACGGGCCGCGCTGCCGAGCCGCTCGCCCGCGGCGAGGTGGTGTTCTCGGGGCAGCCGGTGGCGCTCGTGCTGGCGGAGAGCGAGGCCGCGGCGGCTGACGGCGCCGCGCTCGTGGTCGTGGACTACGAGCCCCTGCCGGTCGTGCTCGACATGGAGGCCGCGATGGCGCCCGACTCCCCGCTCGCCCGGCTCGAGGGCGGCGTGGAGGAGTCAGACGTGGGCGACGCGCACGCGGCCGTCGGCGGTGGCGACGAGGAGGAGGCGCCGGCGGAGGATCTGTCCGGCAACGTGTCGGGCCGCCAGCGGCTCGCGCAGGGCGATGCGGACGCCGCGTTCGCCGGGAGCGACGTCCGGGCCTCGGGCCGCTTCGTCACCCCGCGCATGTACCAGGCCTACCTCGAGCCGCAGACCGCCACCGCGTGGCTCGAGCCGGACGGCGAGCTCGTGCTGAACACGAGCACCCAGGGCGCGTTCCCCACGCGGCAGAACCTGTCCACGCTGTTCGGGCTGCCGTTCGACCGCATCCGGGTGCGCCCGGCACCGCTCGGCGGCGCGTTCGGTGGCAAGCTGATGGTGATCGAGCCGCTCGTGGCCGGGGCGACGCTGGCGCTGCGGCGCCCGGTGCGCCTGGCGATGACGCGCTTCGAGGACTTCACGGCCTCCAACCCGGCCCCCGGCCAGGTGATCGAGCTGGAGGCCGGCGCGCGCAGCGACGGCACGCTCACCGCCGTCCGCGGGCGCGTGATCTGCGACCAGGGCGGCAACTGCGACTTCGGCATCGGGACGATCTCGGCGCTGCTCTCGTCGGGTCCCTACCGCTGGGAGGCACGCGACATCACGGGCTACGACGTGGCCACGAACCGCGTGGGCACCGGCGCTTACCGCGCGCCCGGAGCGCCACCGGCGGCATTCGCGATCGAGGCTCTGATCGACGACCTCGCGGGGCAGCTCGGCGTCGACCCGATCGAGCTGCGGCTCCAGAACATGCTCCACGAGGGCGACCCCGGCCCCGACGGCGGCCCGTTCCCGGTGTTCGGCGGCACGGAGTGCCTCGAGCGCGTGCGCGACCATCCGCTCTGGCAGCGCCGGAACGAGCTGCCGGAGAACGAGAGCGTGGGCGTGGGCATCGGCTGGTGGCCCGGCGGGCTCGAGCCCGCGGCCGCGGCGTGCCGGCTCGACTCGGACGGCGGCGTGACGATCGTGACCGGCGCCGTGGATATGAGCGGCACAGAGAACGCCTTCGCCGCCATCGCCGCCGAGGCGTTCGGGCTCCCGCTCGAGCGGGTGCGCGTGGTGGCTGCCGACACCTCCAGCGGCACCTACGCCGGCATGAGCGGCGGCAGCAAGGTGACCTACACGGTGGGCGCCGCGGTGGAGCGTGCCGCGCGCGAGGCGCGCGAGCAGCTGCTGCGCGTGGCCTCCTCCGAGATGGAGATCGCCCCCGAGGACCTCGAGATCGTGGACGGCAAGGTGCAGCCGGTGGGCGCGCCCGCGCAGGCGCGGGACGTGACCTCGCTGGCCAAGGAGATCCTGCGCTTCGGCGGCCAGTACGAGCCGGTGGAGGGTCACGGCCGCACGGCGCAGACGAGCCGCGCGCCGGGCGCGGCGGCGCACCTCTCGCACGTGCGCGTGCACCGCGACACCGGCGAGGTGGAGCTGCTCGCACACGTGATCGCCCAGGACGTGGGGCGCGCGCTCAACCCGGATCTCGTGGAGGGCCAGATGCAGGGCGGGGCCGCCCAGGGCATCGGCTGGGCGCTGATGGAGGCGATGGGGGACGACGACAGCGGCCAGCCCACCACCGCGTCGTTCGTGGGCTACGCCGTGCCGACCGTGGACCGCGTGCCGCCGATCGACTGCGAGGTGGTGGAGGTGCCGGCGCCCGACGGGCCGTTCGGCGCCAAGGGCGTGGGGGAGCCGCCGGTGGTGGGCGTGCCCGCCGCGGTGGCGAACGCGGTGGCGGCCGCAACCGGCGTGCGCGTGTACGAGCTGCCGCTCACCTCCGAGCGCGTGTGGTCCGCGCTCGAGTCGGCCTCCGCCTAGCGCACCGCTTCCGGCTCGCGTTCTCCCTGCGGTTCCGGGGCCCGCTCGGGTTCCGCATGCTCGCCGGTGTGGCGGCGCAGCGGCTTCTCCTCCAGCGCGAATGCCAGCGCGAGGCCGACCGCCGCGATCGGCACGCACACGAGGAACACGCTGTGGATCGAGTTCGACAGCGCGGTCTGCACGCCGCCCGCGAGCGGTCCGCCGACGTGCGCGGCGCCGCTCCGCACGACCTCGTTCGGATCGATCCGCTCGCCCGCCCTGCCGAGCTGCTTCACGAGCTCGACGCCGAGGCGGGCCGTTAGCAGCGCGCCGAGGCCCGCGACGGCGAAGCTGCCGCCCATCGAGCGGAAGAAGTTGAGCTGCCCGGTGACCACGCCGATCTGGCTCATCGGCACCGCGTTCTGCGAGGCGATCACGTAGATCTGGTACATCACGCCCATCCCGATTCCCACGAGCACGAGGTAGGCGGAGACCGTGGCGAGGGTGGAGCCGGTGCCGAGCGTGGTGAGCAGGATGAAGCCGATGAGGACCAGCGTGCTGCCGATGATCGGCCACATCCGGTAGCGGCCCGTGCGGGCCACCAGCTGGCCCACGATCACGCTCGACACCACCCAGCCGGCGGACAGCGGGATGAGCAGCGCGCCCGAGTTGGTGGCCGAGGAGCCGAGCACGTCCTGCATGAACACGGGCGCGTAGATCGTCACGGCGAACAGCAGGGCGCCGATCACGAGGCCCGCCGCGCAGGACACGCTGACGATGCGGATCTTGAAGAGCTCGAGCGGCAGCAGGGGCTCGGGCGCGCGCCGTTCCCAGAACCCAAACGCGATGCCGAGCACGATGCCCGCGCCGGCGGTGCCGATCACCTGCCACGAGCCCCACGGGAAGCTCGTGCCGCCCCAGACGGTGGCGAGCAGGATGGCCACGATCGAGCCGCTGAGCAGTGCGGCGCCGAGGTAGTCGATCCGGTGCTCGCGGATCTGGCTCTGCTTCGGCATCGTGCGCATCACGACGGTGAGCGCGATCAGGCCGAGCGGAAGGTTGATGTAGAAGATCCAGCGCCAGGAGGCGTGGTCGGCAAGCGTGCCGCCGAGCAGCGGCCCGGCCACGGCGGCGATCGCCCACATGCCGCTGATGTAGCCCTGGTAGCGCCCGCGCTCACGCGGGGGGAAGAGGTCCGCGATGGCCGCCTGGCTCAGCGGGATCAGGCCGCCGGCGCCGATCCCCTGGAGCGCGCGGAAGGCGATCAGCTGGCCCATCGATTGCGCCGCGCCGCACAGGGCGGAACCGACCAGGAAGATCGTGATGGCCACGAGGAAGAGCAGGCGGCGGCCGTAGAGATCGGACAGCTTGCCGTAGAGCGGCACGGTGACGGTCGAGGTGACGAGGTAGGCGGTGACCACCCAGCTCAGGTGCTCGAAGCCGTTCAGGTCCGAGACGATCTTCGGCAGCGCTGTGGCCACGATCGTCTGGTCGAGCGCCGCCAGGAGGGTGGCGAGCATGATCGCCCCGAACGTGACGAGGGCCGCGCGCGGCGTCTCCGGGGTCGGCTGGCCGTCGGTCGTGCTCATGCCTCCAGGGTTCCCAGTTCCTCGTAAAGTCGCTCAATCGCCTTCTTGGCCTGCTCGTGGCGCTTGGCGGAATCGGCGCTGCGCTCGGGCGTCGACCAGGCGGCCGGGTCGGCCAGCTCGTCCTCGAGGCCGGCGAGCGCGGCCTCCGCCGCCTGGATCCGGGTCTCCACATTCGCCATCCGCCGCTTGCGGTCCTTCGAGACCGCGGGCTTCGGCTGCTGCGAGGCGCGCCGCCGGTTGCCGTTGCCGTTCGCGCCCTTGGGGCTCGGCCGCTTCGCGGCGGCCTGCTCGGCGGCTTTCTTCTCGTCGCGCGCGCGGACATAGTCGGCCCAGCCGCCGAGGTAGCTGTGCAGGCCGCGCTCCTCGATCGCGATCGTGCGGGTGCCCACGGCGTCGAGCAGCGCGCGGTCGTGCGACACGAGGATCAGCGAGCCGGGGAACGCCTGCAGCGCGTCCTCGAGCGCCTCGCGGCTCTCGAGGTCGAGGTGGTTGGTGGGCTCGTCGAGGATCAGCAGGTTGGAGCTCGACTGCACGAGGATCGCGAGCGACAGTCGCCGCTGCTCGCCGCCCGACAGCTCGGCCACGGGCTTCTCCACCTCGCCGCCCGAGAACAGGAAGCGGCCGAGCAGCGCCCGGGCCTTGCCGGGCGTGAGGCCCGTGGCGCGCTGCGCCACCTCGAGCACGGTGCCCTGGCGGCCGAGCTCCTCGGCGTGCTGCGAGAGGTAGCCGAGCTCGACGTTGTGGCCGGTGCGCAGCTTGCCCTGCTCGAGCTCGCGGCGGCCGGCGAGCGTCTCGATCAGCGTGGTCTTGCCGGTGCCGTTCGGGCCGACGAGCGCCACGTGCTCGCCGCGCTCGAGCCACATCTCCACGTCGTGGAGCAGCTCCTTGTCGCCAGCCTTCAGCTCGGCGTGCTCCAGCTCGAGCACCACGCGGCCGCTGCGCGACGGCTTGTCGAAGCTGAAGCCGAGCGCCTTGCCGTCCTTGGGGTCGCGCCCTATCCGCTCAATCTTGGCGAGCTTCTTCACGCGTGACTGGGCCTGGCGCGAGCGGGTGCCGGCGCGGAAGCGGGTCACGAAGCGCTCGAGCCGCTCGATCTCGGCCTGCTGCCGTTCGATCGCGCGGCCGAGCGCTAGCTCGCGCGCCGCCTGCTCCTTGCGCCACGCGTGCCAGGGGCCGGGGAAGAAGCGGCCGCGGCCGCCCTCGAGCTCGAGCACCGCCGTGCCCACCGACTCGAGGAACCAGCGGTCGTGAGCCACGAGCACGATCGCGGCGTCGAGCGTGTTGAGGCGGTTCTCGAGCCACTCGAGCGACGCGATGTCGAGGTGGTTGGTGGGCTCGTCGAGCAGCAGCAGGTCGGGGTCGCCCGCGAGCGCGCGCGCGAGTGAGGCGCGGGTGAGCTCGCCGCCGCTGAAGGTGGCGAGCGTGCGCTCGAGGTCCGGGTCGTGGAAGCCGAGGCCGCGGACCGTCGCCATCGCGTGCTGGCGCCAGTTGTAGCCGCCGGCGTGCTCGAGCCTCGATTGCGCGCGGGCGTAGCGATCGAGCGTCTGCTGGTCGGTGCCGCCGGTCGCCATCTGCTGTTCGAGCTCGGTGAGCTGCTGCTCGAGGGCGAGCAGGTCGCCGCAGCCCTGGAGCACGTAGTCGCGCAGGCTGAGGTCGAGCTCGCGCGGCGGGCGCTGGTCGTGCAGCGCGAGGCGCGTGGACTTGTTGATCACGAGCTCGCCCTGGTCGACGCTCGTCTCCCCGGCGAGCATGCGCAGGAGCGTGGTCTTGCCGCTGCCGTTGCGGCCGGACAGCGTCATGCGCTCGCGCTGCTCGAGCTTGAACGACACGCCGCGCAGGAGCGGTTCCCCGGCGATGTCCTTCCCGAGGTCGGATGCGATCACTACGGCCACGGCCAGTGATCCTAGGAGCCGCGGGAGTCCGAGCAGCGGTCGAGTCGAGGCCCGATGACCCATGACCCATGAAATAAAGAGTCGCCAGGTGGCAAGCAATCCCAAGCTGGTGCCTCTATAGGGCACCTAGCTGGGATCGCTGCGCGGTGCGGCCGCGGCTGGGCTTTACGTCAGCGCGGCGTCAGGGTTCGACCAGGCGAGCTCGCCCGCCTTGATGGTCGCGGCGATCAGCGGGACGCCCGGGCGGTAGACCAGGTGGGCGTGGGAGGGGGCGTCGAGGATCGTCACGTCGGCGCGCGCGCCGGGCCTCAGGTGGCCGATGTCTTCGCGGCGGAGCGCGCGGGCGCCGCCGAGGGTGGCGGCTTGGAGCGCCTCGTCGGCCGTCATGCCCATGTCGCGCACGGCGAGCGCGATGCAGAAGCTCATCGAGGTGGTGTAGCTCGAGCCCGGGTTGGTGTTGGTGGCGAGGGCTGTCTTCACCCCGGCGTCGATCGCGCGCCGGGCGTCCGGGTACTGCTCGCGAGTGGAGAAGTCGGTGGCGGGGAGGAAGGTGGCGACGGTGTCGCCGGCCGCGAGCGCCTCCACGTCGGCGTCGCTCAGGTAGGTGCAGTGGTCCGCCGAGGCGGCGCCCATCTCCACCGCCAGTTGCACGCCCGGCCCCTCGCCGAGCTGGTTGGCGTGCACGCGCAGGCCGAGGCCGGCGGCGGCGCCAGCTTCCAGTACCGCGCGCGACTGTTCCGCGTCGAACGCGCCTTCCTCGCAGAACACGTCGATCCACTTGGCGTATGGGGCGCAGGCCTCGAGCATCTCGCCGCAGACGAGCCAGACGTAGTCGTCGGGCTTGCCGTCGTACTCGGACGGGACGACGTGGGCGCCGAGGAAGGTCACGTCGTCGGTGAAGCGGCTCGCCACCTCGCATGAGCGCCGCTCCGAGTCGGTCTCGAGCCCGTAGCCGGACTTGATCTCCACATGGGTGATCCCGGCGCGGATGCCCTCACGCAGCCGCAGCTCGGTGAGCGCGGTGAGCTCGTCGGCGCTCGCGGCGCGCGTGGCGTCGGTGGTCACGCGGATGCCGCCCGCCTTGTAGAGCTCGCCCGCCATACGGGCGGCGAACTCGTCGGCGCGGTCGCCCGCGAACACGAGGTGCGTGTGGCTGTCCACGAAGCCGGGGATCACGCAGCGGCCGCCGGCGTCTAGCCGGGTGTCGGCCTGGGCCCCGGCGCGCTCGATCGCCGCGACCTCCCGACCGTCGAGCACGAGCGCTGCGTCGCGGACGATGCCCAGCGGACCCTCGCCGAGCGAGCCGTCGTTCGTGATGAGCAGGCCGATGTTGTCGAGGACGAACGTGCTCATCGCCACACCGTCATCGCCAGCTCACGTGGCACGTCGAGATCCACGTGGGCGCCGTCGCGGACGATGAACTTGCCGCCCACCATCACGTGGCGCACGTCGGCGGCCGTGCCGGCGAACACCACGGACTCCACGGCGTCGTGGATATCGGTGCCTGCCAGTCGCACGCTGTCGAGGCCGACGGTGGTCAGGTCCGCCGGCGCGCCCGGCGCGATGCGGCCGCCGTCCGGCCAGCCGAGGCAACGGTAGCCGTCGGCGGTCGCGGCGCGGAGCAGATCGCCGCTCGTATGGCTCCCGCGGACGCCGGTGGCGAGCCGCTCGTCCAGCTCGATCGCGCGCGCCTCCTCGAATACGTCGATCACCGCGTGAGAGTCGCTGCCCACGGACAGCCGCGCGCCCGCCTGGCGCAGGC
>DASXCV010000077.1:0-5275 GCA_036491015.1 Thermoleophilaceae bacterium
GCGCACGCTCACCGCAAACGCCGACGGCATGCACGACGTGCTGCGCGCGATCGGCGACCTGACGGCGAGCGAGGCGCAGGCGCGCTGCATCGAGGCGGTGTCCGGCAAGCGGATGCTCGAGCGCCTGGTGGACGAGCGGCGCGCGGCCAAGATGCGGATCGGCGGCGAGGAGCGCTACATCGCGTCCGAGGACGCGGGCCTCTACCGCGACGCGCTCGGCGCCGTGCCGCCCGGCGGCCTTCCGGACACGTTCCTCGAGCCGGTGGACGAGCCGCTGCGCCGCATCGCGCGCCGCTACGCGCGCACGCACGGGCCGTTCACCACGGCCGACCTGTCCGGCCGCTACGGGGTGGACACGGGGCCGGTGCTGCGCGACATCGAGCGCGACGGCGAGCTGGTCCGAGGCGAGCTTCGTCCTGGCGGCGCGGAGCGCGAGTGGTGCGACCCCGAGGTGCTGCGGCGGCTGCGGCGGGCGTCGCTGGCCTCGCTGCGCAAGGAGGTGGAGCCCGCCGACCAGCGCGCGCTGGCGCGGCTGCTCCCGGCGTGGCAGGGCGTGGATGCCTCGCCTCCCGGCGGCGCCGGTGTGGACCGGCTGCGCGAGATCCTCGTGCCGCTGCAGGGCCTGGCCCTCACGCCCGAGGTGTGGGAGCAGGACGTGCTCCCGCGCCGCGTGGGCGCCTACTCGCAGGCCTGGATGGACGCCCTCTGCGCCGGCGGCGAGCTGGTGTGGGTGGGCGCGGGCGCGCTCGGGCGCGGCAGCGGCCGCGTGGCTCTCTACTTCCGCGAGGACGCGCGCTGGCTCGGCCCGCCGCCGTCGAAGGCCGAGCCTCCCGCGGAGCCGCTGCACGTCGCGCTGCGCGAGCGGCTCGAGCGCGGCGCCTGCTTCTGGACCGACCTGCTCGTCGATCTCCCGGAGGCCGAGCCCGCCGAGCTGCAGGAGGCGCTCTGGGATCTCGTGTGGGCCGGCGAGGTGACGAACGACGCGTTCGCCCCGCTGCGCGCGCCGCGGCTGTCGCTCGCCAAGGCCGAGCGCGAGCGCGGCCGCCGCTTCGCCCGCCGGCGCCGTCCCGCCGCGCCGCAGATTCAGGGCCGCTGGTCGCTCACGACGCCGCTGTTCGCGGACGCTCCCCCCTACGGGCCGCGCATGCGCGCGCTCGCGGAGCTGCTGCTCGAGCGCTACGGCATCGTCACGCGCGAGACCGTGCTGGCCGAGGGCGTGCCCGGCGGCTTCGCCTCGCTCTACGGCGAGCTGGTGAACCTCGAGACGCTCGGCACGGCGCGCCGCGGCTACTTCGTTGAGGGGCTCGGGGGCGCGCAGTTCGCGCTGCCCGGCGCCGTGGAACGCCTGCGCTCGCTCCGCGAGGACGAGCCGCCCGGGCCGCTTGTGCTGGCCACCACCGACCCTGCCAACGCGTACGGCGCCTCACTGGCGTGGCCCAAGCGCGAGGACTCGGCGCGCCGCCCCGCGCGGGCGCCGGGCGCCTACGTGGTGTACCTCGACTCGGAGCCGGCGCTGTACGTGGAACGCGGCGGCAAGGGACTACTGCCCTTGCGCAAGGTCGAGGAAGGATGGCTGCGCGAGGCGCTCGAGGCGCTGGCGGACCACGTGCGCCGCGGCCGGCTCAAGCGTCTCGCGATCGAGCGCTTCGACGGCGAGCCGGTGGTGGGCTCGGAGCTCGAGGCGCTCCTGATCGATGTGGGCTTCCGCCAGGGCCCGCGCCGGCTGACGCTCACCGCCTGATGCCCGAGGGCGACACGATTCACCGCGCGGCGCGCCGGGTGGGCGAGGCGCTGGTGGGCCGCGAGATCGTCTCGATCGAGACTCCGCACCCGCGCCACCGCCTCGACCGCTGGCCGGAGCGGCTGTCCGGCCTCGCCGTGCGCTCGGTGGACGCCCGCGGCAAGCACCTCTTCCTGCGTTTCGACGGCGACCTCACGCTGCACTCGCACCTGCGCATGGGCGGACAGTGGAGCGTGTACCGGCGCGGCCAGCGCTGGCGGCGCGCGCCGAGCCGCGCCTGGCTCGTGATCCGCACTCCCGAGCACGAGGTGGTGCAGTTCGACGGTCCGCTGCTCGAGCTCGTCACCGACTCGCGCACCCGCTTCGACCAGCGGCTCTCGGCACTCGGCCCCGACCTGCTCGCCGACGACTTCGACGAAGCCCGCTTCCTCGCCCGGCTGCGCGAGGACGATCCCACGCGTCCGTTCGGCGACGCCCTGCTCGACCAGCGCAACGTCGCGGGACTCGGCAACATCTGGCGCGCCGAGGCGTGCTTCCATGCGGGCGTGGATCCACACCGTCCCACGCGTGAGGTGTCCGACGCCGAGGCGCTTGCCGCCATCCACGCCGTGCAGCCGCTGATGGCGCGCTCGGTGGCGGGCGACTGGCCGCAGCCGAAGGTCTACCGGCGCGCCGGGCGCACGTGCCCGCGCTGCGGCGCGCTCGTGAAGTCCGGCGGCCTCGGCGACGACAACCGCACCGTCTACTGGTGCCCGGGCTGCCAGTCGTGAGCGAGCGGGCGGAACACCTGCCGCCGCTCAAGCGGGTTGGCCACAAGGGCGCCGACCACGTGAGCCCGGGCAACACCCTCGCGAGCTTCGAGGCCGCGCTCGACCACGGCGTGGACATGATCGAGTTCGACGTGCTGCGACTGCCCGACGGCCGGCTCGTCCTCGCACACGACTACGAGGACGGCGGGCGCCCGGACGCCCTCACACTCGACGAGGGGCTCGACCACTTCGCCGGCGAAGCGTACTCACACGTCGAGCTCGACGTGGACCTCAAGCTCACCGGCTACGAGCGCGAGGTGGTGGACGGACTGAGCGCGCGCGGGCTGGCCGAGCGCACGGTGATCTCGACCCACTACCTCGACAGCATCGACCTGATCGGGCAACTCGCCCCCGGGTTGCGGCGCGGGCTGTCGGTGCCGCGCCTCACGAACGACCCGACCAAGAGCTCCTGGCAGAAGCCGATCGCGCTCGTCATCGCCGCGGTCGCGCGCCGCCTCGTGCCGATCCGGGCGGGACGCCTGATCCGTGCCGGCCGCTTCGAGGCGCTGATGTGCCACTGGCGGCTCGCGAGCCCGCGGCTGGTGCGCGCGGTGCACGCGGCGGGCGGGCAGCTCTACGTATGGACGGTCGACGACGCCGCGCACATCGAGCAGCTCTCGGCCATGGGTGTGGACGGCGTGATCACGAACGACCCCCGGCTGTTCTAGCTCCGCGGGGCATCCTGCCCCGCGGTCTGATGGAGACTCTCGACCTCCGGTCTCGCGTAACCGGGCTTCGCCTCTAGGTGATCTCGCAGGTGCCGCTGGAGTAGCCCGGCGGGTCGCCGTCGTGAGTCGAGTGCTGGCCCTTGGTGTTGGCGTGCAGCGTGCGCAGCACCACCGTTCGCCGCCCGGTCTTCGTGCGGCGCTTCTCGCGCCACTGGAAGTCCACGACGCCTCGCAGCAGCGAGCTCGAGCCCGCCACCGTGTTCCTCACGGTGAAGTACCAGCCCAGCTCGGCCGCCTTCTGCGAGGCGGAGCCGGCCGGGCGCCAGCCCGACGTGGTGGCCACCGGGGGCAGGCCCGAGCCCGGCTGCGGCTGGTCCTTGAGGGCGAACCACTTCTTCTTCGTCGCGTCGTAGAACTGGGCGCGGAAGCGCACGAACATCCGCTCCCGCTTGTTGCCGTCCCCGGGCATGCTGGCGATCACGCCCATCTGATCCGGGTGGGCCGCCGTGTTGCACACGTCGACGGTCGCCCACAGATTCTTGGGCGGCGGCGCGGCGCTCGCGGTGCTGCACGCGGCCACCATCCCGGTCACAAGGAGGGCAGCTACGTGGCGAAACCTTGTCCCCTGTCGGAACATGCTGTTCATTGAGCCCACGAAAGGGCGAAAAGTTGCGTGATGAACCCTTTGTTTGCGCGTATTGAACACGTGAGCGAATCGATAGTCGAGCCTTTGCAGCCGCTTGTTGAAGAGGATCTGCCCGTCGGCGAGAGCTTCGAGGCGCTGTACCGGCGGACGTTCCCGCGCGTGTACGGATATGTGGCCTCCCTGCTG
Organism: Thermoleophilaceae bacterium; assembly: GCA_036491015.1. GTDB lineage: Bacteria > Actinomycetota > Thermoleophilia > Solirubrobacterales > Thermoleophilaceae > JAICJR01. Next base: position 4,051 of record DASXCV010000077.1, read on the forward strand.
CGCGACCGCGGCGCGGCCGAGGACGTGACCGCGCAGGCGTTCGAGCGCGCGTACCGCAAGCGGCGCAGCTTCAGGGCCACCCGCGGCAGCAGCGAGGCCTGGGTGTTCGGGATCGCGCGCAACGCGGCACTCGACGAGCTGCGAAAGCGCAAGCGGAGCGCGGGCCTGAAGGTGGAGCTCGAGGACGTCGCCTCGCCCACGCCCGTCGAGTACGCGGAGCTCTCGCTGCGGCGCGACACCGTGCGCGCCGCCCTCGCGTCGCTCGACCCCCGCGAGCGCGACATCGTGGCGCTCAAGTTCGCCGGCGAGCTGTCCCACGCGGAGATCGCGAAGGTGCTGCGGATCTCCGAGTCGAACGCCGGCACCCGACTTCACCGTGCCCTCGAGAAGCTCAGAAAGGCCTGCGATGACGACGCTTGAACACGAACTCGAGATTGCCCTGCGGGCCGAGACGCCGCGCCCGAGCGACGAGTTCGCCGCACGGCTCGAGCGTCGCGTGACCGAGCGCTTCCCGCGCCCGTCGCGCTTCCGGCTGCCCAGCTCGCCGCTGCCCGCGATCGCGGGCGGCCTCGCGGTCGTGGTGGCCGTGGTGATCGGCGTGTCGCTGTCGGGCGGCGGCAGCGGGACGAACAGCGCGAGCAGCACGTCCGCCAGCTCGGCGAGCGAAGCGGCGGGCAAGGCCTCCCCAGCGCCCACGAGCGTGGCCGGCACCCCTTCCAGCTCGCTCGGCGCCCAGGCGCGCAGTGCTCCCTCCGTCCCACCGGCGTCCGGCGTGCGCCGCGTGGAGCGCTCCGCCGAGCTCACCCTCGGCGCACCCGGCTCGAAGCTCGACGACGTGGCCAACCAGATCGTCGCCGTCACCGACAGCCACCACGGCTTCGTGCTCCACTCGACCGTCACCACCGGGCGCGGCGGCTCGACGGGCGGCTCGTTCGTGCTGCGCGTGCCGTCGGCACAGCTCCGGAGCACGCTGAGCGACCTGTCCGGCCTCGCCGACGTGCGCTCTCGCACCCAGACCGCGGGCGACATCACGCAGCCCTACAACTCGGCGGCGGCCCAGCTGTCCGAGGCGCGCGCGCTGCGCCACAGCCTGCTCGAGCGGCTGGCCAAGGCCACCACGGACACCGAGGCGCAGGCGCTCCGGCACCGCATCCACCTCGAGTCGGCCCAGATCCGCGCGCTGAGCGCCCGCTTCGGCGCGCTCCAGAACCGCGCGCGGCTCGCC
>DASXCV010000078.1:0-7484 GCA_036491015.1 Thermoleophilaceae bacterium
CCCTCGCCCACCGGGATCTCGAGCAGGCGGCCGGTGCGCTTGACCGTGTCGCCCTCCTCGATCTTGTCCCACTCGCCGAACAGCACCACGCCGACGTTGTCGGACTCGAGGTTGAGCGCCAGGCCGGTGACGTCGTGCGGCAGCGAGAGCAGCTCGAGCGACATGCAGTTGTCGAGCCCGTGGACACGGGCGATGCCGTCGGCGATGGAGAGGACCGTGCCGACCTCGGACAGGTCGGCCTCGCCCTCGTCGAGCCCCTCGATGCGGCTCTTGAGAATGCTTGTGATCTCGTCGGGCTTGATCTGCATTGCGTGAGAAGTTGCCTTTCTAGGCCGCGCTTGCGACCTGCCTCCTGAGTCGTTCGAGACGGTTGCGGACGCTCGCGTCGAGCACCATGTTGCCCACCCGGATCACGAGTCCGCCGATCAGATCGGGATCGACGGTCGCGGCGAGCTCCACCTTGTGTCCCGTCTGCTCCTGGATCTTGTCGCCGATGCCCTTCACGGTCTCCTCGTCCAGGTCCACCGCGCTGGTCACCGACACCTCCAGCAGCTTCTGCTCCTTCGCCCAGAGCGAGTCGTACTCGCGCCGGATCCGGAACAGCACCGGCAGCCGGTGCTTCTCGGCGAGCAGCTCGAGAAAGCGAACGAAGTACTCGTTCCCTCCCTCGATCACCTTAGCGACGCCGTCCTTCTTCTCACCCGAGCTGAAGTAGGGCGAGAAGAAGAAAACCTGCAGCTCGCGGTTCTCCGACAGCACGTCGGCGAACTCGTCGATCTGCTCGTGGATCTCGTCGAGCTGCCCCTGATCCTGGGCCACCTCGAAGAGCGAGCGCGCGTAGACCTCGGCGATCTCTTCCATCGTTACTCCGCGGACCCTCCGTTGCCGCTCGAGGCGCCCTCGGGCGCGAGCTGCGAGAAGTCGATCTCGTCGAGCGCCTCCTCGACCAGACGGCGGTGGTCGGCGTCGTCGAGCGACTTGCGCGCGAGCTTCTCGGTGGCGAGCACCGTGAGGTTGGCCACCTCGCCCCGGATCTCCTCGAGCGCGCGACGCGTCTCGGCCTCGATGTCGCGGCGCGTGCGCTCCATCAGCTCCTCGCGCGACTCCTTGGCCTGCGCGAGCGTCTCCTCCTGCACCCGGTCGGCCGCCTTCCGCGCGCGGGAGACGATGTCCTCCGCCTGCTCGCGGGCCTCGCGCAGGCGTGCGCGGTACTCCTCGAGCAGGGCGTCCGCCTCGATGCGGGTGCGCTCGGCCGCGTCGATCGACTCCTCGATCGCCTTGCGCCGCCTGTCGAGCGCCTCGCCGATGCGCGGGAAGGCGAGCTTCTGGAGCAGGAGCAGCGCGATGCCGAACGCGATCAGCGTCCAGATCATCAGCCCGACGTTGGGGCTGACGAGGAAGTTGCCGCCGCTGTCCGCGGCGAGCACGGTGTCGATCGCGCCCGTCATCTACTTCGAGAGGAAGAACGCGATCAGGCCGAAGATGAACGCGTAGAAGATGATCGCCTCGGTGAGCGCGAAGCCGAGCCACTGGATGCTCGTGATCTCGTCACGCATCTCGGGCTGGCGCGTGACCGACTCGATCACCTTGCCGAAGATGTACCCGACGCCGATGCCAGGGCCGATCGTTCCGAGGCCCGCTCCGACACCGAGTGCGATCGGCTTGCCGACGTTCGTGGCCGCTCCGATCACGTCAGGGAGTCCTGTGAGGTCCATGATCCTCCTTAGATCAATGCGACTCGGCGACCGCGCCGCCGAGGTAGATGGCTGTGAGAGTGGCGAAGATGAATGCCTGCAGGCCGGCGATCAGCACGACCTCGAACAGGAAGAAGAGGATGGCCACGATCAGGGTGATCGGGCCCACCGCCGCGAGGCCGAGCAGCACAACGAGGCCGCCGCCCATGAACAGGATCAGCAGGTGGCCGGCGAGGATGTTGGCGAACAACCGGACAGACAGCGAGATGATCCGGACGAACTGCGAGATCACCTCGATCGGCGCCACGAGAAATAGGAGTTGGCGGGGCGTGCCGGCGGGAATCCAGCTCTTGATGTAGCCCCTGAAGCCCTTGGCCCGGATTCCCTCGATGTGGTAGCTGAACCAGACGATCAGCGTCAGCACCAGCGGGATCGAGATGTTGGCCGTGGCCGCGTAGATCGCGAAGCCGGGGATGTGGGCGCCGAAGATGTTGAACTTCTCGAGGGTGTTGGTGGGCAGCGGGATGTAACCGAGTAGGTTCGAAAAGAGAATCCATAGGAACAGGGTCCCGATGAACGGGAACCACTTCCGCGCCATCTCCTCGTCCATGTTTCCGCGCGTGATGTTGGTGTAGGCGAGGTCGTAGATCGACTCGACCGCCGTCTGAACGCGGTTGGGCTTGTCCTCCATGCGCTTGGCCACGTAGATGATCGCCGAGACCGTGAGCGCGGTGGCGAGGAACAGGTACAGCACCGCCTTGTTGATGCTCAGGTTGAGCGAGCCGATGTGGATCGGGACCCAGTCGACGAGCTTGAACTCGTTCTGAGGCTGGTAGGAGAGGTTCTGGCCCTCGCTGCCGAAGATCAGGAACAGCCCGACGCAGATGGCCAGGAGGACGCCGACGGCGGACACGATGATCACGCGGCGGCTCATCGCTTGGACCCGCCCTTGCCCGCGAGCGGGTTGAGGATCAGCGTCATCATGAGATTGACGGTGAAGGCGGCGAGGAACAGGAAGCCGGCCGCGGCGCCCGCCGTGCCGTTGATGAGTCCGACGCCGAAGATCGCGAGCGCCACGAAGAAGCCGCGGGCGATCACGCCGCCGACCATCACGCCGAGGAAGCTCGTCATGTCCTCGGTCTGGGCGGCGCTGCGCTGCAGCAGGGCGGAGATCACGCGCTGCGCGACATAGGCCGCGCTGCCGCCGATCCAGCCGAGGAGCGGGAGCCCCGTGCCGATGAAGATCGGCAGCGCGCACACGAGCAGCGTGATGTCGAGGTAGCCGAGCAGGCGCACGGATAGCGGCGCGCTCGGTGGCTGTGAGCCGGTGCTCACGGCCGGCTCCCTAGATGTCCTTAAAGCGGTTGTAGACAAGTGCGAAACCCAGTCCGAAACCCACGAAGAGCCCGAGGATGCCGAGCAGCGCCGGTATTCCCAGGACCGCCCCGATTCCTACCCCTGCCCCCGCGCACAGCACTGCCGTCACGACAAGCATGAAGCCCGCCAACGCCGCATCGCGTGATCGGTCGGGCATGCTTCATTCTCTCTCTTCTCATGGAGGGGTGATTCCCGCGGCGGCGGGAGAGACGGCGGGCGGCGGCTCCCAGCGGGCCACGCAGGGTACACGCTTGTGGACTTTGTAACAACTTTGTGACACTTGCTCTAAGGCTTCTCTTAGGGCTACGGCGGCCGGTATTGTGCCTGTTGAGCGATGGGGCTCGCTCCATAACCGCGGCGTCGCCGCTGATGGCCTCTACCCCGTGTCCGCGAGAGTGGAGGTTCCGAAATGCCGAGCTACGACGTCCGGGAGCTGACCGCCATCTTCGCCGGCGGCGCCGTCGGCGGCCTCGCGCGCACCGCGCTGTCCGACTGGCTCGCGCCGCCGGCCGGCCACTGGCCGTGGGTCACGTTCGCGGTCAACATCGCCGGCGCGTTCATGCTCGGCTGGTTCGCCACGCGGCTCCAGGAACGGCTGCCGCTGTCGGCCTACAAGCGGCCGCTGCTCGGCACCGGGCTGTGCGGCGCGCTCACCACCTTCTCGACGATGCAGGTGGAGCTCCTGCGCATGCTCGACCGCGGCGACGTGGGGCTCGCGTTCGCATACGCCGCGGCGAGCGTGCTGGCCGGCTTCGCGGCGGTATGGCTCGCGACGGGACTCGTGCGGCGGGCGCGGGTGGTCGCGTGAGGGTGCTGGTGTGGACAGCCGTGGCGCTGCTCGGCGGCTTCGGCGCGCTGCTGCGCTTCGCCGTCGACGGCCTGGTGGCCGAGCGGGTCGCGTCGTCGTCCGAATTTCCCTGGGGCACGTTCGTGGTGAACATCAGCGGCGCGTTCGTGCTCGGCCTGGTGGCGGGGATCGCGCTGCACGGCGACGCGCTGCTGCTCGCCGGCACCGCCGCGCTCGGCTCCTACACCACGTTCTCGACGTGGATGCTCGAGGCACACCGGCTCGGCGAGGACGGGTCGCTGCCGCTCGCGCTCGTGAACATCGCGCTGAGCCTGCTGGTGGGCGTGGGCGCCGCGGCGCTCGGGCGGGCGATCGGATGAACTCGGACTGCCTCAAGCTCACGATCTACTTCGGCGAACGCGACCGCGCGGGCGGCTCGTTCCTCGCCGACGCGCTGCTCGACCTGTTCGAGCGCGAGCGGCTCGCAACGAGCGTGCTGCTGCGCGCGGCCGAGGGCTTCGGGGAGAAGCAGCGGCTGCAGACCGCACGGCTCCTCTCGCTGTCCGAGGACCTGCCGGTGGTGGCGGTGGCCGTGGATGCGCGCGAGCGGATCCAGGCGCTCTTGCCGGAGGTCGAGTCGGTGATGGGCGACGGGCTCGTGACGCTCGAGCGCGCGCGGCTCCTCGGCCACTCGCCGGTCGACGGCGGGGAGCTGTCCGGGCCGACCAAGCTGACGGTCTACTGCGGCCGCTCCGAGCCGGTGCTCGAGCTGGTGGAGCTGCTGCACCGGCGCGGCGTGGCGGGGGCCACGGCGCTGCTCGGCGTGGACGGGACCGCGCATGGCGAGCGCCGGCGCGCGCGCTTCCTCGGCCGCAACGCCGACGTTCCGCTGATGGTGATCTCGGTGGGCGACGGCGCGCGGATGGCGGAGGTGCTGCCGGAGATCGGCTCGCTGCTGCGGCGGCCGCTCGTCACGCTCGAGCGCGTGACCGTCTGCCGGCGCGACGGTGAGGCGGTGGCCGACCCGCCCGAGTTGCCGACGCGCGACCCGGGCACGGGCCTCGGCGTGTGGCAGAAGCTGATGGTCTACACGAGCGAGCAGGCGCGCCACGGCCGCCACCCGCTGCACGTGGCGCTGATCCGGCGCCTCCGCGAGGAGGGCGCGAGCGGCGCCACGGCGCTGCGCGGTTTCTGGGGTTACCACGGCGACCACGCGCCGCACGGCGACCGGCTGCTGTCGCTGCGGCGGCACGTGCCGGTGGTGACCGTCGTGGTGGACACGCCGGAGCGCACGCGGCGCTGGCTCGAGGTGGTGTCCGAGCTCACCGGCGAGACTGGGCTCGTGACGAGCGAGATGGTGCCCGCCTTCCGCGCCACCGGGCCTGGCCTGGTGGCGGGCGGGCTCGACCTGTCCGGGCCACTCGCCCCATGAGCGCGCTGTGGGTGTTCGTGCCGGTGCTGGGCGCGCCGATCCTGCACGCGCCGGTGCTGACGTTCGATCTGCTCAAGGGGCTCAAGCGGCCGCTCGACTGCGGCGCGACGATCGGCGGCAAGCGCCTGTTCGGCGACAACAAGACGTGGCGCGGCGCGATCGTGATGCTCGTCGGGGTGGTGGCCGCGGCGGCTCTGCTCTCGCTCTGGCCGTGGTACTGGCACCACCTGCCCGGCGGGATCCAGGACGCCGGCCCGTGGCTCTACGGGGTGCTGCTCGGCCTCGGCGTGGTGGTGGGCGAGCTGCCCAACAGCTTCCTCAAGCGGCGCATCGGCATCGCGCCCGGCACGCAGCGGCACACGCTCGGCGGCGCGCTCCTGTCGTTCTACGACCAGGCCGACTTCGTGCTCGCGATCTGGGTGCTGCTGTTGCCGATCTGGACGATGTCCGTCGGCCAGGCGGCGATCGCGTTCGTGGTCGTGACCGCCGTGCACCTCGTGATCAACGTGGTGGGCTACGCGGTGGGCGCGCGGACGGCGCCGATCTAGTGGGCTAGTTGCTGCGCGGGTCGGGTGGACGCTTGGACATCGCGGCCATGATGTTCATCTGCCGGTGGGCGCGCCCGAGATCGGCGCACACGACGCCCGCCGGACCGTAGAGGACCTTGAAGACCGGGAGCGCTGCCCTCCCGCCCGGCGCGTCCGGGCGCGCGTCTTGGGGGCGGACGACGAACACGTCATCGGGAGGGTCGCTCGCGTCGTCGTCGGTCAGGTCTTTCCAGTCGTCTTCGTTCACGTCAGTCCTTTGCGGTGAGGTGGCTGCACGCGTCGATGACAGTCCGGAACGTTCAAGGCCGGATAAAGCGACTCTCATGAACATTCTCTACTAGCCTGGTGGACTTTATGAACCGCCGCCGGAGACTCCTGCTCGCCGTCGTGTGCCTGGCCGGCCTGGCGGCGCTCGCGGTCGGCGTGGTGGCGGCCCACCAGCGGCGCGTCCACGCCGCCCACGCCCGCGCGCTTGCCGAGGCGCGCGAGACGGTGAAGGTGTCGTCGTCGCGGCTGCTCAGCTGCCACCTCCAGCACCGCCGCTACAGGACGCTGCCGGGCTTCCGCCCCACCGGCTTCAGCATGGCGCGCCGCAAGGGCGCGGCGCTCGCGGGGGACGACATCCTCGTCACGCCGCGCCCCGATCCGAAGAAGAACCCGGGGCAGCAGTTCTCGCCGATGATCCTGTCGGACAGCGGCAAGCTGCTCTGGTACTCGCCGCGGCCGGGCAAGGTGCACGACCTCAAGGTGGTCACCTACAAGGGGCAGCCGGCGCTCGCGTTCTTCCAGAAGCTCTCGCACGGGCTCGGCTACTACCTGCTGCTCGACGAGCACTACAGGGAGATCGCGCGCATCCGGGCTGCCCACGGATACGCCACGAACCTACACGAGCTGCAGGTCACGCCGCGGGGCGCCGCATGGATCTCGGCGGACGTGACGGCGCGTGTGCGCGGCGCCGGCAAGGTGACCGAGTTCGTGGTGCAGGAGGTGGACGTGGCGAGCGGCAGGGTGCTGTTCCAGTGGCGCTCGCTGGCGGAGGCGCCGCCGCGGGACAGCTACGAGGAGCGTCCGAAGAGCGGTGCCTGGGACTACTTCCACGGCAACTCGATCGCGCCGCCAACCCCGTCCGAGCGCACGGTGCTGATCTCCTCGCGCAACACGTCCTCGATCTACGCGGTCGATCCCGCAACGGGGCGCACCGAGTGGATCTTCGGCGGCAAGCGCGACCAGTTCCACCTGCTGCGCGACCACCCGAGCTGGTTCTTCTGCGGGCAGCACGACGTGCACCGGCTGCCGAACGGCGACATCGAGATGTTCGACAACGGCGGCACCTTCATGTCCGGCAACCCGCACTGCCCGGTGCACCCGGCGCGCGTGCTCGTGTTCCGGCTGGACGCGGCGCACAGGCGGGCCACGCTCGTGAAGGAGATCTCGTCGAAGCCGCTGACGTCGTCCGGGAAGGGCTTCTTCTCCGGCTGGGTGGGGAGCGCCCGCCCCGAGCCGAACGGCGACACGCTGATCGACTGGGGCGGTCCGATCAACCGCGTGACGGAGGTGGCGCCGGACGGCCGCGAGGACCTTCTGCTGCGGCTCGAGTTCTGGTCCTACCGCGGCATCCCCGCCGCCTGGACGGGGCTGCCGGGCGG
>DASXCV010000079.1:0-13208 GCA_036491015.1 Thermoleophilaceae bacterium
GCTCGAGGTTGCAAAATCTTGCTCCCCTGCGTAGAAGCCGACCTCGCGCACCGTAGTAGGTCGGGCACCTTCGTTGTGCACATCTATCCAGGCTTCCGGCATTCGGCCGGCCTCGCGCGTGAAGCCCATTCCCACGCGCACTCGAGGGCGGTCGCGGACCGTGGCGCCCACTTGCGCCACGGCCGACGCGGTACCGGTAGTGGCGCCGATCACGGCTAGCACCGCAGTGAGGGACACCGCTCAGTCTCGGCTAGTGGTGGAGCCTTCTGTCGCATCCCAGCCCATGATATGAACGGATGCGGAGGGCTCTTAGCGGCTCACGCTGCGCTACTCCTCGTTGACCCCACGTTGACCCGGCCCCAGTCGTTAACGCGAGTAACGATCCGGTTTCGGCTTTGTAGAGCGAAGCGGGCGACGGGAATCGAACCCGCCCTAGAAGCTTGGAAGGCTTCTGTGCAACCACAACACTTCGCCCGCGAGTGCCCCGACAGTCTAGAGGCGCTACTCCGCTCCCACCTCTTTCACGAGCGGGATGCTGAGAAGGATCGAGGCCGAGCAGACGAGCCACATCGCCGCGTACCCGTGGGTGCCTGACAGCGGTCCCTTGAGCGCCGTCACGGCGACTCCCGCGAGCAGCGGGCCGAGCATCACGCCGATCCCGCGACTGAGGCTGTAGAAGCCGGTTAGCGCGCCATGGCCGCCTTCCGGCATCAGCGGGATCAGCATCGCGTAGGGCAGCGTCATGATCACGCCGCCGCCGAACGCGATCACTGGCAGGATCGGCGCGAGCGCCCACGGCGAGCGCACGAACAGCGGCACCAGCAGCCCGACCCCGTACACCGGTAGCGCAGCGCGCAGCACCGCGGTCGAGCCGAAGCGGTCGGACATCCGCCCGCTCACCGGTGCCGCCACGAGCACCACGAGCGCCACCGCCCCGACGACGCCCGACGCCGTGAACACGCTGTAGCCGAGCCCGGTGGTGATGTAGAGGATCACGAACGTCTTGAGCGCCCCGAGCGACAGCTCCCACAGCGCGTTCGCCACCAGGTAGGCGCGCAGCGGGCCGCTGCCGCGCACGCGCTTCCACAGCCCCTGCGCCACGTCGCGCGCCGGCTCGGACGGCTCGGCGCGCCGCCGCCTGCGCCTGCGCCTCAGCCCGAGCACGGTGAAGGCCACCATGCTCACCGCCGTGACCACGGCGCTCGCCACGAACGGCACCGCCCGCCCGACGCCGTAGAGCAGCCCGCCGCCCACGAGCGCCAGGCCGGTGCCCGCGCCGCGCCAGATCGCCTGCGTGCTCTGGCCGCGCCCGGCGATGTCGTCGGACACCAGGTCCGGATACAGCGCGCGGTAGGGCTCATAGGCCACGAAGTAGGCGAGGAAGAAGGCGAACACGGCGAGCGCGATGCCGAGCAGCGAGCTCATGAATCCGATCACCGCGAGCGAGGTGACGAGCAGCGGCGTGGCGGCGATCAGAAACGGCAGCCTGCTGCCCACGCGCGTGTCGAGCCGGTCCGACCAGGAGCCGACGATCAGCGGCACGAACAGCGCGAGGAATCCCTCCGCGCCGACGATCAGCCCGATCACGGTGGCCGACGCCGTGAACTGCTGCGCCAGCTTCGGCACGTAGGTGGTGACCACGGTGATCGCGAGCGCGAGCACGAGCGTCGGCACGCCGAGCAGCCCCAGCACGCTCTTCTCGTCGCGCGTGAGCGCTCGCTTCTGCCCCTGTCGCGTCGCGGTTGCCGCCACCACCGAAGACCTACCCCTGGCGGCTGATTACGAATCGTTAGCAGCCGCGGACACCCACGGAACGGCCGGCCTGCCGACGCCTGGACGGATAACCCATTCGGGTCCCGCCCCTACCGCCGAATACCGGGTTCGGACCCATGCCGACCCACCCCCGACGCTTCCGGCTGTTTCCGCGCGCCCTCGCGGCCTGCGCGCTGCTCGCGCTGCCGCTTGCGCTGAAGCCATCGCCGGCACCCGCGCAGGCCACGCCCACCGCGGACGCCGCCGGCGCCAAGGTGGCGATGCGGATCGTGAAGCTCGCGCGCAAGGAGCTCGCCCACGGCGTGCACGAGATCCCGGACGGCTCGAACAGGGCACCGGCGATCTACCGCTACGACTCCGCCACCACGCCGCACTACTACGGCGCGCCCTGGTGCGCGTACTTCGCCTCCTACGTCGCGCGCCAGGCGGGCGTGCCGATCGGCCCCGGCGGCCATGGGCTCGGCTACGTGCCGACGATCCGCTCGTGGGCGCAGGCCACCGGCAAGTGGACCCAGCGCCCGCGGCCGGGCGAGCTGATCACCTTCCCCGAGCACGTGGGCGTGGTCGAGGCCGTGTATCCGAAGACCCACACGCTCACGAGCATCGAGGGCAACTACTCGAACGCCGTCCACCGCGTCTGGCACCGCTGGAGCGACGGCATGGGCTACGTGCGCCTCGTCGGCGGCAACCCGTCGAACCCGGCGCCCCAGAAGTCGCCCGCGCCGAACAGCGTTCCGCACGTGGCCCTCAAGGCGCGCATCTCGGCCTACCCGCAGACCACGATCGCGCCGGGCCAGTCGATCGATTTCACGAGCCTCGACAGCTCGGGCAACGTGGTGAAGTCGAACTGGGACCTCGACGGCAACGGCCACTTCGACACCACCGGCGAGGACGTGAGCCATCGCTACGACAAGCCGGGCCGCTACACGGTGAAGCTGAAGGTGACCGACGCGGGCAAGCACACGAGCACCGCCACCACCACGGTCACCGTGAACGCCAACCACGCGCCGCTGGCCGCGATCCACCTGCCCACCGACGCGACCGTGAACCAGAGCGTGACCGCCACCGCCGCCGGCTCCTCCGACCCGGACGGCCACATCGTCCGCTACGACTGGGACATGAACGGCGACGGCGACTTCGGCCAGGACGGCGCGAGCCACTCCTACACCTACACGCAGCCGGGCGACTACGTGGCCACGTTGAAGGTGACCGACAACGACGGCAACTCCGCGATCGCCCACGCCACGATCCACGTGCACGACTACGCGGGCCCGCAGAGCCGCCTCTCCTGCAACGCGAGCGACGTCGCGTCGGGCACCACGGTGTCCTGCCACGCGGACGACTCCGGCTCGCCCACGCGCGTCGTCAAGCACGAGTGGGACATGAACGACGACGGCTCCTACTCGACGGGCGGCACTGACTCGAGCTTCGACTACGCGACCCCCGGCAACTACACGGTGCACCTGCGCGTGACCGACTCGCGCGGCAAGCAGAGCGTGAGCACGGTCGACCTGCGCGTGGAGGACCGCGCCCCCGTGGCGACGATCACGCTGCCGGCGAAGATCGTGGCCGGCCAGACCGCCACGCTCGACGGCTCACGCTCGAGCGACCCGGACGGCTCGGTGGCCGCGTGGGAGTGGGACCTCGATAACGACGGCGTGTTCGAGCACAGCGGCTCGGTGGTGAGCGCGGTGTTCGGCAGCTGGGGCACCCGCACGATCGCCCTGCGGGTGATCGACGACTGGGGCGTGGCCACCACCACCACCGCCCAGATCCACGTGCTGGCGCCGCCCGTGGCGGCCGGCGTGGTGACGACGGCGTGGCCCGCGGTGAACGCGAACGTGAGCTTCCTCCCCACCGGATCGAACGATCCGGACGGCACGATCGCCAGGTACCAGTGGGACTTCAACGACGACGGCGCCATCGACAAGACGACCACGAGCGCGGGCACGGTGGCCACGTGGAAGTGGACCGCGGCGGGCAGCTACCAGGTGAAGCTCACCGTGACGGACAACGACGGGGTCAAGACGAGCGTCCTGATCCCGGTCACCGTTCGTTAACAGCCGCTACACCGCTTGAGGTATCCCGTGCGCACTTTCGCGCCAGCCGGGTAGGAGACCTGCCAGGGGTACACGACTGACTTTGGAGGTCATCTGATGAGACGCATCCTCGCGGTTGCCGCCGCGCTGACGCTGACGGTCGCCGTCGGCAGCGCATCGGCGCATCACGGTGGAAACGGCGACGGAAACGGCTTCGGCCACCACCACTTCCGCCATCACCACCATCACGGCTTCGTGATCGCCGGCACGAACGCGAGCTTCGACGGCACGAAGAACGCCGACGGCACTTACACGGGCGATCTGACGCTGACGCTCAAGGGTCACCACAACGACATCTCAGCGCGCAAGTCGGATGACAGTGGCGACCAGAACACCGGCGGCGACCAGACCGTCACGAAGACGTTCCACCTGGACAACACCGCGGTGAAGTTCGCCGACTCGGTGACCGACGCGGGCGGCGACGGCGCAGTGGACTTCTCGGACGTCCAGCCCACCGACGTGGTCGTGCTGAAGGTCTTCGGCGGCCATCACGGCTTCGGCGACCACTCCTCGAAGGCTCACTCCTCGTGTCACAACGGCTCGGGCAGCGACACCTCGAGCGGCGACACCGGCAACACCACGACGCCGACGATTACGAAGGCGTTCGTCTTCCGCCCGCAGCAGACGGCCGCGGACCCCAGCACACAGGACTGACCGACGTAGGCGACCTCTACGTGGTCACCTGCCCTTCCACGTGCGGCTTGCCCTTGCGGGCATCCCGTACGTGGAAGTGGCGGGTCCCTTCGCTCTCGTAGGTGTCGAAGGCCAGCTTGGCCGGCAGGAACACCGGGAGCTTGAAGCGCACCTCGACGGTGTAGGGCTCCGGCAGCTCGCCCTCGAGCGCCGCGAGGCAGCGAGCCTTGGTCCACATCCCGTGGGCGATGTTCGTCTTCATGCCGAACAGCTTCGCGCTAAGCGGGTGCATGTGGATCGGGTTGCGATCGCCTGACACGGCTGCGTAGCGGCGGCCGATGTCGCCGGGCACGTCCCACACGGCGTGGCCCTCGCGCGGCTCCTCGGCGGACTCGCGCTGCGCCGAGGTCTTGCCGTTCGAGCCGCCCTTCTCGCGGTGGAGATACGTGCTCGAGCTGCGCCACGCCGGCGCGCCGTCCACGCTCGCCTCGGCCTTGATCTCGAACTGCCTGCCCTTCTCGTGATCGGCGAGGTCCGCCGCCCACACGCGCAGGTCGAACGGCTCGGCGGCGGTGAGCGGCCGCAGCAGCTCGATCCGGTTGGCGATGTGCACGAGCCCGATCGCGGGAAAGGGGAACGACGTGTCGGTCATCAGCTCCATCGCGAGCGGGAACGCGACGATGTGCGGGTAGGTGGCCGGCAGCTCGTCGCGCAGGCGGAAGCCGCAGACGCGGTCGTAGGCGGCGAGGTGCTCGCGGTCCACCTCCACTCCCTCGCGCTTGAGCTCCCGCTGCGGCAGCTCACGCGGCGTGCTCACACCCGGCAGCTTGCGCGCCACCGGCAGCACCGTGGCGCCCGCGAGGGCCTTTCCGTAGACCTTGATCATCAGGCCCCCAGCAGGCTCTGGCCGCACACCCGCACGACGTTGCCGTTCACGCCGCCGGACGCCGGCGAGGCCATCCACGCGATCGTCTCCGCGACGTCGATCGGGAGCCCGCCCTGCGACATGCTGTTGAGTCGGCGGCCTGCCTCGCGCGTGAACGTGGGCATGGCGGCGGTCATCTTCGTCTCGATGAAGCCGGGCGCCACGGCGTTGATCGTGGCCGGGCGCGTGGCCAGCTCCGGAGCGAGCGAGTGCACCATGCCGATCACGGCGGCCTTGCTGGTGGCGTAGTTGGTCTGGCCCGCGTTACCGGCAATCCCGCTCTGGGACGAAACGGCCACGATGCGGCCGTTCTTGCGCAGCGTGTCGCCGTCGAGCAGCGCGTGGTTGATGCGCTCCTGCGCCGCGATGTTGATGCCGAGCACCATGTCCCACTGCTCCGCGTCCATCCGGCCGAGGGTCTTGTCGCGCGTCACGCCCGCGTTGTGCACCACCACGTCCACGCCGCCGTGGCGCTCGCGCAGGTGCTGCACGATCAGCTCGGGCGCGTTGTCCGCCGTGATGTCGAGCTGGAGCGTCTCGCCGCCGATGCGGTTGGCCACCTCGGCGAGCGCATCGCCCTGCTGCGGCACATCCAGGCAGACGACCTGGGCGCCGTCGCGCGCGAGCGTGTCGGCGATCGACTCGCCGATGCCGCGCGAGGCGCCGGTCACGAGCGCGAGCTTGCCGGCGAGCGGTTTGTCCCAATCGGCGGGCGTCTCGAGCTCGCCGGGCCCGACGCGCACCACCTGCGCATCCACGTAGGCCGACCTGGCCGACAGCAGGAAGCGCAGCGTGGACTCCAGGTTCTGCTCGCCGCCCGGCTCGACCTGCACGAGCTGCACCGTGGCGCCGTGCCGGAGCTCCTTGCCCACCGAGCGCGTGAAGCCCTCGAGCGCGCGCTGCGCGGTGTGGGCGCGCGAGCTGCCGGACGACTCCGGCGGGCGGCCGAGCACGAGCACGCGGCCGCTCGGGCGGACGCTGCGGATCGCCGGGTGGAAGAACTCGTAGACCTGCTTCAGCTCAGCGCTCGACGCGATCGCCGACGCGTCGAACACGAGCGCGCCGTATTTCACGCCGTCCTTGAAGGTGTCGTGCGCCTCCTCGCGGGCCGTCGTGAGCGTGTCGCGCACCGGCTCGAGCAGGCCTCCGCCGCCGCCGAGCAGCGCCGGGCCCTCGAGCAGCGACTGCCCGGGCTCGTAGCGGCGCAGCCGCTCGGGCTGCGGCAAGCCGAGCTGCTTCGAGACGAAACGCCCGGGCGGGGTCTCGATCAACTGCTGATAGCGATCCGACAAGTCACAACACCTCTGGCATCTAGGTTCAATAGTTGAGTACGAACGGGTACACCAACAGCGCCTATACCCGTTTCCGGAGGACTAGCACGCATGGCGAACACCCCGCGTAAGGCCGCGATCATCGGCGGAAACCGCATTCCGTTCGCGCGCTCGAACGGCCCGTACGCAGACGCTTCCAACCAGGACATGCTCACCGCGGCCCTCGACGGGCTGATCGGGCGCTTCGCGCTGCGCGACGAGCGGCTCGGCGAGGTGGTGGCAGGCGCGGTGCTCAAGCACAGCCGCGACTTCAACCTCACGCGCGAGTGCGTGCTCGGTTCGGCGCTCGCCCACAACACGCCCGCCTACGACGTGCAGCAGGCGTGTGACACCGGCATCGAGGCGGCGATCCTCGTGGCCAACAAGATCAAGCTCGGCCAGATCGAGTGCGGCATCGCCGGCGGCGTGGACACCACGAGCGATGCGCCGATCGAGATCAACGAGGACCTGCGGCGCGTGCTGCTCGAGTTCAACCGCACGAAGTCGGCGGCCGGGCGGCTCAAGCTGCTCGGCCATCTCCGGCCCGGGCAGATCGTTCCGCAGATCCCGCGCAACGCGGAGCCCCGCACCGGGCTCTCGATGGGCCAGCACCAGGCGCTCACCACGAAGCACTGGGGCATCGCCCGCGAGGCGCAGGACGAGCTCACGGTGCGCAGCCACCAGCGGCTCGCGGCGGCGTACGAGCGAGGGTTCTTCGACGATCTCGTGACGCCGTACCTCGGCCTCGAGCGCGACCAGAACCTGCGGCCGGACGCGTCGGTGGAGAAGCTGGCGAAGCTGGGGCCGGTGTTCTTCGCGGACGGCGACAAGGAGGGCGCGACCATGACGGCGGGCAACTCCACGCCGCTGTCGGACGGGGCGTCCACCGTGCTGCTCGCGAGCGACGAGTGGGCGGAGGAGCGCGGGCTGCCGGTGCTCGCGCACATCACGCACTGCAGGGTCGAGGCCGTGGACTACGTGCACGGGGACGAGGGCCTCCTGATGGCGCCCGCGTACGCCGTGCCACACATGCTCGACGACGCCGGCCTCAAGCTGCAGGACTTCGACTTCTACGAGATCCACGAGGCCTTCGCCTCACAGGTGCTCAGCACGCTTGCCGCCTGGGAATCGCCCGAGTTCTGCAAGGAGCGGCTCGGCCGCGACGAGCCGCTCGGCTCGATCGACACCGACAAGCTCAACGTGAACGGCGGGTCGCTCGCCGCGGGCCACCCGTTCGCCGCCACCGGCGGGCGCATCGTGGCGGCGCTGGCGAAGGCCCTGGCGGAGAAGGGCCAGGGCCGCGGGCTGATCTCGATCTGCGCGGCCGGCGGCCAGGGCGTCGTGGCGATCCTCGAGCGATGAGCTTCGACCTTCGCCTCACCCCCGCGCACCACGACCTCGTGGAGCGCACGCACCGCTTCGCCGCCGAGGTGATCCGGCCGGTGGCCGAGGAGTACGACAAGAAGGAGGAGTTCCCCTGGCCGGTGCTCGAGGAGGCGGCGCGCCAGGGCTTCTACAACCCGCTCTTCTACCGCGACCTGATCGGCGACCCCACGGGGCTGTCCCTGCCGCTCTTCATGGAGGAGCTGTTCTGGGGCTGCGCGGGAATCGGCCTCGCGATCGTGATGCCTGCGCTCGCGCTGTCGGGGATGGCACAGGCGGCCACGCCGGAGCAGCTACTGCGCTGGGCGCCGCAGTGCTTCGGCTCGCCGGGCGACCTCAAGCTGGCGGCGCTCGCGGTGTCGGAGCCGGAAGGCGGCAGCGACGTGCGCAACCTGCGCACCCGCGCGCGCAAGGACGGCGACGAGTGGGTGATCGACGGCACCAAGATCTGGATCGGCAACGGCGGGATCGCGAACGTGCACGTGGTCAACGCGACCGTCGACCCCGACCTCGGCCACCAGGGACAGGCGCTGTTCGTGGTGCCCGGCGGCACGCCGGGGCTGACGATGGTGCGCAAGCTCGAGAAGCTCGGCTGCCGCGCCTCGCACACCGCCGAGATCACGTTCGAGAACTGCCGCGTGCCGGCGGACCACCTGCTCGGCGGCGAGAAGAAGCTCGCGCGCCGCTTCGAGCGCGCGCGCAGCGAGGACAGCGGCGGGCGCTCCGCCACGCTCGGCGCCTTCGAGCAGACGCGGCCGATGGTGGCGGCCCAGGCGCTCGGTGTGGCCCGCGCCGCATTCGAGTTCGCCTGCCACTGGGCGGCGGAGCGCGAGGCGTTCGGCGGCCCGATCCTCGAGAAGCAGGGCATCTCGTTCCCGCTCGCCGAGCTGGCCGCCGATCTCGACGCCGCGCGCCTGCTCACGTGGCGTGCAGCCTGGATGGGCGCGCAGAAGATCCCCTATCACCACGCCGAGGGGTCGATGTCGAAGATGAAGGCCTCAGAGGTGGCGGTGGCGATGACCGAGCGCGCGATCCAGGTGTGCGGCGGCTGGGGCTACGTGCGCGACCTCCCGGTCGAGAAGTGGTACCGGGACGCCAAGCTCTACACGATCTTCGAGGGCACGAGCGAGATCCAGCGCGTGGTGATCGGGCGCACGCTCGGCGACGCCGCGGACACGCCCCCGCTCCACCACCAGCTCCCCTCCCGCCGCTTCGCCCCGAGCCGCAGCGTCGGCAGGGGAACGCCGTTCAGGGCGAGGGCCGGGATGGCCGGACTGCGCGTGGCACGAAAGGTTCCGCGCGCGGTGATGAGGCCGACGATGGCAGTGCTGTCTCCGCCGTCGTCTGGTTCGAGGAAGAAGCGTGACTAGTGCGCGGTGCGCGGTGCGCGGCTTCGAGCCCAAGCCATGCGCACTGCTCACTGCGCACCGCTCACTACAAACTCTGCCCTGACCCTCGTCCCCTCCCCCACAGGGCTCTCCACCTCGAACGTCCCCTCCAGCGCCTCGACGCGATCTGCCAGGCCGCGGAGGCCTGAGCCGCCTGTGGGGTCGGCGCCGCCGCGGCCGTTGTCCGCGATCTCGACGCTCACGCGCTCGCCGTTTGAGGCGATCTTCACCGCGACGGTCTCGGCGCCCGAGTAGCGGACCACGTTCGTGAGCGCCTCGGCCACCACGTAGTAGGCGGCCGCCTCCACCGGCGGTGGCAGGCGCTCCTGCATGACCGTGGCGTCGATGTCGATCGGCGAGCGCGAGCACAGGAGCTCGATCGCCGCCGCCAGCCCGCGCTCGGTGAGCACGGCGGGGTGGATGCCGCGCGCGAGCTCGCGCAGCTCCTCGATCGCCTGGTCGAGCTCGGTGCGCGCATGGTCGAGCAGCTGGCGCCCGCGGTCGGGGCTCGAATCCATCGCGTCCGCCGCCATGCGCAGCGACAGCGCCAGCGACACGAGCCGCTGCTGCGCACCGTCGTGCAGGTCGCGCTCGAGCTTGCGCCGCGCGGCGTCGCCGGCGTGCACGATGCGGGCGCGCGACTCGATCAGCTCCTCCTTGGCCGAGGCGGCGTCGAGCGCCAGCGCGACGAGATCGGCGAACTCGCTGAGCCGCGTCTCGGTCTCGGGTGGCATCGGCTCGTCGCCCGCCGTGGCCACGATCACGGCTCCCCAGATCCGGCCCTGCACCTTGATCGGCGCGCTCACCGTGGCGCGGAAGCCCAGCCGGTCCATCTCCTCGGCGATCCAGCCCTGGCGGCCCTTGAAGCTCTCGATGCGCACCGGGCGGCCGGTCTTCAGCACGTGCGCCACGCCGGTGTCGCCGGACACGGGCACGAGCGTGCCCACCTCCATCCCGAGCGGATCCTCGCCGTGCCAGCGGCCCACCACGTACGCGCTCTGGCCACCGGGCTCATAGCGGATCATCCCGGAGGAGCTGGCACACAGGAGGCGACCTGCCTCCTCGGTGACGAGCTCGAAGATCTCATCGGGCTGGGCGCCGCCGGCCACCGCCGTGGCCACACGCCGGAGCGCCGCCTGCTCCTCGGCCAGCAGGGTCAGCCGTTCGCGCGTCTCAGCCTCTACATCCTGGTGCCGGGTATCGATGCCCACAGTGGCAGCCTAAGGCTCGCGCGGCGCGCGTCAATGCCCCGGCGGGCCGACCGTAGTAGAAAGCGCGGGTGCAGACAGTTCCGTACTGGCTCGACTACCCGTATGAAGCGCGCCCGGCGCTCGACTCCGACGTGAGCGCCGACGTGTGCGTGATCGGCGCCGGCGTGGGCGGCCTCTCCTGCGCACGGGAGCTCGCGTTGCGCGGCCTGGGGGTGGTGGTGCTCGAGGAGCGCACCGCCGCATCGGGGGCGAGCGGGCGCAACGGCGGCTTCCTGCTCGCGGGCGGCGCGCCCTTCCATCTCGACGCGCGCGAGCGTTGGGGCCACGAGCCGGCGCGGCGCCTCTACGCCCGCACCGTGGAGGTGCAGGGCGAGGTGGTGGAGCTGGCCGCCTCGCTGGGCGTGGCCGACGCGGTGCGGCCGGTGGGCTCGCTGCGGCTGGCCACGTCCGAGGAGGAGGCGCGGCACGTGCGCCTGCACGTCGACGCGCTGCGCGAGGACGGCTTCGCCGCGGAGCTCGTGGAGCGCGACGAGCTCGCGCCCGCGCTGCAGGGCATCGGCCACGCCGGCTGCCTCGTCGATCACGATGCCGCGCTCCAGCCGGCGCAGTGGATCCGCGCGCTCGCCGACGACGCCGAGCGAGCGGGCGCGCGCATCTTCGAGGGCACGCACGCCCGGCTTGGCAACCCTGTGATCGCCAACGGCTTCGAGGTGAGGGCGCGCCACACGGTGCTCGCCGCCGACGGCGCCGTGCCCACGCTCGTGCTGAACGTGCGCGCGCGGCGCCTGCACATGGTCGCCACCGCCCCGCTCGGCGAGCCCGTAGTGGACAACCTCGTCTACGCGCGCTGGGGCATCGAGTACTTCCAGCAGCTGCCGGACGGACGCATCGCGCTCGGCGGCTTCAGCGACCTCGACGGCGACGGCTCCTACACCGACCGGGAGGAGGGCAGCCCGGAGGTGTGGGCGCGCCTCGAGCGCTACCTCCGCGACGACCTGGGCCTGACCGGCGCCGAGATCACCCATCGCTGGGTCGGGGTCGTCGGCTTCAGCGAGGACCAGCGGCCCGTGGCCGGCCGCATACACGAGGGCCTCTACGCACTGGGCGGCTACTCGGGGCACGGCAACCTGATCGGGTTCATCGGCGGCCGGGCGGTGGCGGAGGAGATCGCCACCGGGCAGAGCGAGGACCTGGAGCTGCTCCGGCTGGCGGACGCCTAGGCCGGCGCGTCGCCGCCTGCGAGCCAGCCGGCGCCCTGCGCGTAGAGCGCCTCCACCTCGGCACCGTCGAGCCCCGGCATGTCGGGCTTCACCTTGTAACCGATGCCCGCCTGCAGGTAGGCCAGGTGCCGGTAGCCGACCGGGAAGCTCTCGAGCAGGGAGCGGTCGAGCTCGAGGGGCGCCGCGGGGTCGACCGGGTCCATGCGGTCCTTCTCGTAGATCGGCTGCCGGTGCACGAGGCCCCAGCGGCCGTCGCGGCGCTCGATGAAGTCGTAGAAACGCCCGGTGCACACCACGTCCACCTCGACGTCGTGCACCTGGGCTCGCTGGGAGATCGTCATCTTGGTCTGCGCGATCGCGCGCTCGCCGGAGACGTCGATCGAGCTGCCGCCGAGGAAGTGCAGGATGCGGACGCCGCGCGCCCAGCCCTCCTTGTTCACCGCGATGAACTCGTCGGCCGTGCCCTGGAACCAGGTGGCCATCATCTTCCCCGGCAGGTGCCAGACGGTCCTGAAGCGCTCCCAGTCGCCCGCGTCGCGCCACACCACCCAGTTCTCGATCAGCTCTCGGATTTCCGTCCTGTCGCCCATTCGCCGACCGTATCCTGGCGGATTGGCGCATTCGAGCGCGCTCTCGGTCACGCCCGGGGCGCGCTGATATAGGCTTTTTGGACGCCCGCCGCACGAGTGCTCGTGTCGTGAGCGTCACCCCGGTTTGGGACGGCACCTCGGAAGCTGTCCGGACCACAACCGACGCTGCCGACGCCCGAACATGCCCAATCGCCCACCAAGCTCACGTATCTCCGCGCTCCTTTCGGGAAGGAGCCGGCGGCGGCGTCCCACCTACAACGACACCGTCTGTCCCGCGTGTGGCGAGCCGCTGGCGGCAGCCGATCACGCCGTGTTCCTGGGCGGCGATCCATACCACGCCGGCTGCGTGCTCTACCAGGGCCGCCGGGTCAGCGCGAGCTAGCGGCCCTTCCACTCGGGCGCGCGCTTCTCCGCGAAGGCGGTCGCCCCCTCGCGCGCGTCCTCGGACACCATCACGGGCCCGGCGATCTCATCGGAGTTCTTCCAGGCCTCCGCCTCGTCCCAGCCTGACGCCTGCGACACGATCTTCTTGGAAGCGACGAGCGCGAGCGGCGCGTTCTGCGCGATCGCCTCGGCCAGCTCGAGCGCGGTGTCGAGCGCGGCGCCGGGCTCCGTCGCGCGGTTGATCAGGCCGAGCTCGTAGGCGCGCGTGCCGTCGATGAAGTCGCCGGTGAGC
>DASXCV010000080.1:0-4277 GCA_036491015.1 Thermoleophilaceae bacterium
ACGTGCGGTGCAGGTGCGGCTGCTGCAGGAGCACGGCATCGAGGTGGGCGGCGGGCTCGGCCCGGCGGCCCCGGCGATGTGGCGGATCGGGTTGATGGGAGGGAACGCGACGCCGGCGACGGCTCATGCCGTGGTCTCCGCTTTTGACTCTGTGCTCTGAACGCTTACCGCCTGCAATAAGGAGTGCTCGGATTGCAGGTGTCTTTGAAAGTGCACGGTTTCCGTGCGTTTTCGAAGACAGCTGCGTCGCTCACGCCTCGCGGGCGCGGGCCAGGACCTGGCGGGCGGCATTCGAGCGGACGAACTCCACGAAGGCCTCGACCTCTGGGCGCACCGGTCCCTCGCTCACGTAGACCACATGCCAGGCGCGGCGGGGCAGCGGGGCGAGCACGCTCATCTCGGCGAGCAGGCCGTGCTGCAGCTCCACCTCCACCGCGATCCGCGGCATCAGCGCGATGCCGAGCCCCACGCGGGCGGCCTGGCGGATCGCGCCGTTCGAGCCGAGCGTGAGCAGCTTGGGCTGGAGGTTGTTGGCGCTCAGGTAGCGCAGGCAGAGCGCGCGCGAGCCCGAGCCCTCCTCGCGCACGAGCCAGGTGCAGTGGTCGAGCTCCTCCACCTCGATCTTCTGGCGCTTGGCCAGTGCATCGCTCGGGGCGGTGACCATCACGAGGTCGTTGGGGGCGAAGGCCTGGCCGCTCAGCCACGGGTCGTCGGGCACGCGGCCGGTGATGCCCACGTCCACCTCGCGGTCGATCAGCCGCTGGAACACGTTGGCCCGGCTGCCCACGTCCAGGGAGAGGATCAGCTCCGGGTGGCGCTCCGCGAACACCTTGATCAGCAGCGGAACGAAGTGCTCGCCCGCGGTGGCCACCGCCGACACCCGCAGCGTCCGGCGCTCGTCCTCCACCGCCTCGCGCGCCGCGCGACCGCCCAGCTCGAGCAGGCCGAGCACGTGCTCCGCATAGGGCACAAACGCCCGGCCCGCCGCGGTGGGCTTGAGGCCGCGCCCCTCGCGCTCCGTGAGCTTCGCCCCCAGCTCGCGCTCGAGCGCAGTCACCGCCGCCGACACCGACGGCTGCGTGACCACCAGCTCCTCGGCGGCAGCGGTTACCGAGCCGCGCTTGACGACGGCAAGGAAGGCGGTGAGCTGCGTGAGCGTGACTGCCATACGTGCACCGCGGCCCTCATACCGCCGGGCCGGCCACGGGCGCCGCTACCAGCGCCTCCTGGACCAGCTCGGTGAGCTCCGCCAGCCGCAGGTCGCCGGCGTGGCCGGACGTCTTGATCGCGTCCTCGAACATCGTCACGTCCTTCGGGCACGTGACCACGAACAGGTCGAGCGGCCCGACGGACACCGCCTCGCGGATGCGGTTCTCCGACGGCCGCTCCGCGCCCGGGGTGTCCGGTATCCAGATCCGCCCGCCGCCCGCGCCGCAGCAGAACGAGTTGTCGCGGTTGCGCGGCATCTCCACCAGCGTGCAGCCGAGCCGCCGCAGCACCTCGCGCGGCGCGTCGTAGCCACCGTTGTGGCGCCCGAGGTAACAGGGGTCGTGGTAGGTCACGCGGTAGTCGAGGCGCCCGTCCACGTCGAGCCGGCCGTCCTCGATCAGCTCGAGCAGGAGCGCCGTGTGGTGCACCACCTCCCACTCGCCGCCGTAGTCCGGGTACTCGTTGCGCAGGGTGTTCAGCGAGTGCGGATCGGAGGTGAGGATGCGATTGAAGTCGCACTCCTGGAGCGCCGCCACGTTGTGCTCTGCGAGCGCCTCGAACAGGCCCTCCTCCCCCACGCGGCGCACGTCGTTGCCGGCATTGCGCTCGCCGTCGAACATGATCCCGAAGTCCACGCCCGCGCCCTGCAGGATCTCGGCGAGCGCGCGCGTGACGCTCTGGGAGCGGGGATCGAACGACGCGTAGTCGCCCACGAACCAGAGCAGGTCGACGGACTCGGCGCGCGCGTCCTTCACCTCGAAGTCGAGCTCCTCGGTCCAGCGCCCGCGCCGCCGCCGGTTCTCCCCGAACGAGTTGCCTGACTTGTGGATCACCTGCAGCGTCGACTGCAGGTTGGCGTCCATTTCGCCTTCCTCGATCAGGTGCCGCCGCAGCTGATTGATGATCGGCGCCTGCTCGATGCCCACCGGGCAGATCTCCACACAGGCGTTGCACTGCATGCACGACCACACCGTGTCGGCGTGCACCGCGTGTTCGCCCACCACCTCCCGGCGCATCGACTCGTCGCCGTTCGACCCGTGCATCAGGGTGCCGAGCACGCCGCCGATCCCCACCTCGTTCATGCTCGCGTTGGCCTGCTCGCGCAGCTCGAGCACCACGTCGCGCGGCGACAGCGGCCGCCCCGTGATGTTGGCAGGGCACACCTCGTGGCAGCGCCCGCACTTGGTGCAGGCGTCGAGCTGCACCAGGTGGCTGATCGAGAAGTCGGCGAGCGTGGCGTAGCCCGCGGGCTCGCTCGCAAGCTCCTCCGGGATCGGCCGCAGTCGCTTGCCCGCCAGCGGGTCCTTCAGCACGAGCCCGGCATAGCTCGACAGCATGTGGAACGCCTTCGTGTACGGGATCGCCGCCACGAACGAGATCGCGAGCAGCCCGTGGAACCACCAGATGCCGTGCCGGATGTCGGCCAGGCCGCTCTGCGAGATCCCGAGCGCGTTGTAGAGCTGCGCGAACACCCAGCCCACCGGCGACCACGCGTTGTAGCCCGGGTTGGTCTCCGCCACGCGCACGCCCTCGAGCAGGTAGCCCGTGAGCGCGATCGTGAGCAGCACGCCGAGGAACACCCAGTCGCCCACGCGGTACACGCGGCGGTCGTACTGCTCCTCGCCGGGCTCGCGGTCTGGCCGCGCGTAGTCGAGCTTGCGGGGGCGCAGGATGCCGCGCCGCACCATCAGCACCGTGAGCCCGCCCACGAGCGCGAGCCCGAGCACGTCGAGCACCACCGAGTAGACGAGGTAGAAGTTCCCCTTGAAGTAGCTGTAGCCGAAGATGCGGTGCACCACGTCGGTGTCGATCGCGAGGATCACCGTGCCGATGAACAGCACGAGGAAGCCGTAGAACGCGCCGCGGTGCGCCCAGCCCGCGAGCGGGTCGCGCCGCGCGATCGAGCTGTGGGCGAACAGCGTCTTCGTGGCCCGCTTGAAGCGCGGCACGAACTCCGAGCGCGGCGGCAGCCAGACCGCGCGGCCGCGCCTGTACTTCGCCACCGGCCGCGCCACGCCGTAGGCGAACACGAACACGGAGAACACCGCGAGCGCGTACCAGAGCACCTCGAGCCCGGTGCTCAGGTGCCAGAGGACCGGCCGCGTCTTCTCCGCTGCCAGGAGCGCGAGCATCTAGCCTGACTGCTGCTCGAGCTGCTCGGCCACGTCGAACAGGTCGGCCACCGCGCCGTAGTGGGCGACGCTGAAGATCGGCGCCTCGGGGTCCGTGTTCACGGCGATGATCGTGTCCGCCCCGCGCATGCCGGCCAGGTGCTGCACCGCGCCCGAGATGCCGAGCGCCAAATACACCTTCGGCTTGACGGTCTTGCCCGACTGGCCGACCTGGCGCGCGTTGGTCACCCAGCCGGCGTCCACCAGCGGGCGCGACACGCTCAGCGTCGCCCCCATCCGGTCCGCCAGCTCCTCGAATTGCTCGAGGTTGTCCTTGTCCTCGATCCCGCGACCCACCGACAGCAGGAACTCCGCCTTGGTGATGTCCACGTCGCCGGCCTCCACCTCGCGGAACTCCACGTGCTCGGAGCGCGGCTCGCCCAGCTCGACCGTCGCGTCGCGCCACTCGGGCGAGCCGGAGCCTGTGGCCGGCTCGAACGTGCCTCCTCGCAGAAGCAGGAGCACCGTGTCCTTGCCCGGGAAGTCCACCTCGGCCTCGAGCTTTCCACCGTACGCGCTGCGCCCCACCACGAGCTCGTCGCCGCCGGACACGCGAGTCACATCGCTGGCGAACCCGTGGCCGCCGCGCGCGGCCACCGCGGGCGCGAAGCCCAGTGAGTCGATCGTGTGTCCCAGCACCACTGCCGACGGCTGCTGATCGGCAATCAGCGCCTCCAACGCCCGCGCCGACACATGCGGCTCGAAGTGCTCATTGGGCGTCGTGACCGCGATCACCGAATCCACGCCCTCCAGCGCGAGCCGGTCCCGGTAGCTCGCCGGGTCGTGGTCGATCACCGCCACCGTCAGCGGGCCGCCCAGCCCGCGCGCGGCGGCGATCAGCTCGAACGTGACGTCGCGCAGCTCCCCGCGCCGCGCCTCAGCCACCACCAGCACGCC
>DASXCV010000081.1:0-6235 GCA_036491015.1 Thermoleophilaceae bacterium
GTCGGCGATCTTCGTGCGCACGCGCTGGGCGCGGCCGTAGTAGGCGTCGTAGTAGCCGGACGAGAGCGCGTAGGTGCCGAGCATGATGCGGCGCTTCACCTCGGCGCCGAAGCCGTCGTGGCGGGTCTCCTCGTAGAGCGAGGTGAGGTCGCCGGCGGGGGTGCGCTTGCCGAAGCGCACGCCGTCGTAGCGGGCGAGGTTGGCGCTCGCCTCGGCGGGGGCCAGCACGTAATACGCGGACAGGCCGTAGCCCGCGTGCGGCAGGTCGATCTCTTCCACCGAGCCGCCGAGCTCGTCGATCTTCGCGATCGCCGCGCGACACGACTCGACCACGCCGGGCTCGACGCCCTCCTCCGCGAGGCCCCACACGCCGAAGCGGATGCCGTCGAGGCGCTCCGCGGTGGGCAGCTCGACCTCGTGCGGGTAGTCGAGCGAGGTGGAGTCGCACTTGTCGCGGCCCACCATGTGGCGCAGCAGCAGCGCGGAGTCCGTCACGTCGCGCGTGAGCGGCCCGCACTGGTCGAGCGACGAGGCGAAGGCGATCATGCCGTAGCGCGACACGGCGCCGTAGGTGGGCTTCAGGCCGACGATCCCGCACAGCGAGGCGGGCTGGCGGATCGAGCCGCCCGTGTCCGTGCCGATCGCCCAGGGCGCGTTGCCCGCCGCCACCGCCGCCGCGGAGCCGCCGCTCGAGCCGCCCGGCACGCGCTCGGTGTCCCACGGGTTGCGCACGGGGCCGAAGCCCGAGTTCTCGTTCGACGAGCCCATCGCGAACTCGTCCATGTTGGTCTTGCCGAGCACCGGCGCGCCCGCGGCGGTGAGACGCTCGACCGCGGTGGCCGTATAGGGCGGCCGGTAGCCCTCGAGGATGCGCGAAGCGGCCATGCTCGGCACGCCCTCCACGCAGAAGAGGTCCTTCACCCCGAGCGGGACTCCGCCGAGCGGGCTGTCCATTGCTCCCTGCGTGTAGTCATCCTCGGTGACCCAGAGGTACGAGCCCAGCTTGTCGTCAACGGCCCGTTGGCGATAGAAGTCGAAGAACTCGCCGGGGTGGATTTCGCCCTCGCGGATTCGGAGCGCAGCGGTGGCGGCGGTGAGATCGAGCAGGTCGCTCATCCCGCGCCCGGGCTCGGCACGCGGAAGCCCTCGTCCGAGGCGTCGGGGGCGGGCTCGAGGATCGTCTCGCGCGGCCAGCTCGGCCGCGGCTCGTCCGGGCGCAGCACGTTCTCGAGCTCCACCACGTGCGAGGTGGGCTCCACCCCGTCGAGATCGAGCTGCGAGATGTTCTCTATGTGGTCGAGCACGGCTGACAGCTCGCTCGACATGCGCTCCACCTCGTCGTCGGTGAGCCTCAGCCGGGCGAGCCGCGCCACGTGCAGCACCTGGTCGCGATCGATCATCCGACCGGCGATTGTAGGGAGGCGGCCTCATCGCCGGAGGCTGCGTTTAGGATGCCCGACCGTGGAGCCGGCGCGAGCGGAACGCCTAGTGGTCCTGACCATGCGCCTGCTCGCGGCGACCTTTGCCGTGGTCGGGATCCTGTTCATCGTCACGCCGAACGGGGTGCTGGGGCGGATCGACGACGTGGGCAACTGGATCGGGAGCTTCCACACGGCTCCCCAGAGCGACGAGAAGCTGTGGCTCGCGCTCGGCTTCGCCTACATGACGGTGATCACCGGGATCGCGCTCGTCGTGTCGATGGACGTCGGCCGCTACCGGCCGTTCCTGCTCGTGCTGGCGGCGGGCAAGGCCGCCTCGTCGCTCGCGGCGGGCGCGTTCTTCGTGTTCGGCGACAACGTGTTCATCTATCTCCTGAACTTCCTGGTGGACGGGTCGCTCGTGCTGATCGTGCTCGGCTGCTGGGTGATCTCGGCGCCGCTCGAGCGCCGCGTCGCGCCCACCTGAAGGGGCACCCCGGGCCTGACGGCGCCGGAACTGCGGATCTTCGCCGCGTTCGCCGAGGCGGTGCTGCCGCCCGGCGGGGCACTGCCGTCGGCCTCCGAGGTGGGCGTGGCCGAGCCCGTGTCCGGCTACCTGGCCGGCGCGCCTGCCCGCGTGCGCCTCGTGGTGCGGCTCGGCCTGCGTGCGCTCCAGCTCACCTCGTTCCCGCGCCGCTTCTCCCACCTGCCGCTCGACAAGCGCTCGCGCCACCTGGAGAAGCTCGAGGGCAGCCGCCACTCGTTCCTGCGCGACCTCTTCCTGCTCTTCAAGACACTCACCGGTGTGGGCTACTCGCGCGACATGCGGGTGCAGCGGGTGCTCGGCGTGGAGTCGCGCTGCGTGGGCACGCCGTCGCCCCTCCGGCTCCACCGGGGCGCCATGCAGGCGCCTGACGGCGTGGAGCGCTGCGACGTTGTGGTGGTGGGATCGGGCGCGGGCGGGGCGTCGGTGGCGCGCGTGCTGAGCGAGGCCGGCGTGTCCGTGATCGTGGTCGAGGAGGGCGAGCACTACGACGCCTCCACCTACTCGCGCGACGTGTTCGAGTCGCTGCCCAAGCTGTACCGCGACTCGGGGCTGACCGTGGCCGAGGGACGGCCCGCGATCCCGCTGCCGGTGGGCCGCTGCGTGGGCGGCACGACGGTGATCAACTCGGGCACCTGCTTCCGCGCTCCCGGCGACATCCTCATGCGCTGGCGCGAGGAGTTCGGCATCGACTGGGCCACCGAGTTGGATGGCGAGTTCGAGGCGGTCGAGCGCGCGCTCAACGTCACGCGGGTGGTGCAGGGCGCGGTGGGTCGCAACGCCGAGCTGTGCCGGATCGGGGCCGACGCGCTGGGCGTGTCCAACCACGGGCTGGCGCGCAACGCCGCCGACGTGACCTGCTGCGGCTCCTGCCCCACCGGCTGCGCGATCGACGCCAAGATGGCGATGCACGTGTCCGAGCTGCCGCGCGCGGTGGCGGCGGGCGCGTCGATCCGCGCCGGCCAGCGCGTCACGCGCGTGCTCGTGGAGAACGGCCGCGCCGTGGGCGTGAAGTGCCGCGGCGGCTACGAGGTGCGCGCGAAGGCCGTGGTGCTCGCGGCGGGCGCGCTCGGCACGCCCGAGCTCCTGCTGCGCCAGCGCCTCGCGGACTCGTCGGGCGAGGTGGGCCGCCATCTGCATATCCATCCCGCCTGCTGGGTGGGCGCGCACTACGACGACCCGGTGAACGGCTGGGACGGCGTGATGCAGAGCTGGGCCGTGGACGAGTGGAACGACCGTGGCCTCTTCCTCGAGGCCACGTTCAGCCCGCTGTCGTTCGGCGGCCACTGGCTGCGCGGCGCGGGCGCCCCGTACAAGGCGCGGCTCGAGCAGTTCGACCACCTGGGCGTGATCGGCGTGCACCTGTCCGACCGCTCGGAGGGACGCGTGGCGCTGTCGGGTGGCGGCGCGCGCATCACCTACAAGCTCACGAAGGACGATGCCGCCACCCTGCGTTTCGGCATCGCGCGCGCGGCCGACGTGCACTTCGCCGCGGGGGCCACCGAGGTGTACCCGCAGGTCGGCCGGGTGTCGGTTCTCAAGCCGGGCGAGCAGACCCCGCTTGTCGAGCAGGGCCGCTTCCACCCGGGCGAGATGCGCCTCGAGGGCTTCCACCCGATGGGCACGACGCGCATGGGCCGCGACCCGCGCACGTCGGTCGTCTCACCGTCGGGCGAGACGCACGACGTGCCGGGCCTCTACGTGGCGGACTCGGGCCTCTTCCCCACGTCGCTGCGGGTGAACCCGATGATCACCGTGATGGCGGTGGCGCGCCGGGTCGCCGCCGGGGTCGCCGACGGCCTTACGCCGGCAGGCGCGGCGCCCAGGACTCCGGCTCGATCTGAAGCGCGTTGATCACGTAGGAGATCGTCCGGTACCAGCCGGCGAGGATCAGCAGCTCGAGCAGTTGCTCCGGCGTCCAGTGCTCGTAGAGCTGTGCCCAGAGCTCGTCGGACAGCGTGGCCGTCACCTGCAGCTCGTCGCAGAGGCGGACCAGCAGGGCGTCGCTGCCGGTCCAGTCGTCCGCGCCGCCCGCGGTGGCCGTGATCTCCTCGGGGGTGAGCTCGTTGAAGATCTCCGCGTGCACGCCCCACTCGTATTCCGCGCCGTTCAGCATCGTGGTGCGCAGGATCACGAGCTCGCGCTCACGCGGCGCGATCGAGCCGTGGGCCAGCAGACCGGCGCTGAGCGGCCGCATGCGGGTGGCGAGGTCGAAGTTCACGGCGAGGGTGCGGAAGATCCGCAGCGGCTCGATGCCGCTGTCGGGCGGCATGAGCTTGTTGAGGTAGGCCTCCACGTCCGGCTCATACGGCGGGGAGAGCGGCTGGATGCGAGGATCGGCGGCAGTGGTGGTCATGCGATCTATCCTTTGCTTCGACTATCGAAGCACGGAGTGTAGCTTCTGAATCCGAAGCGCGCAAGTTCTGATTCTGACGTTCCCAGCCCCGGGCGCCCCGTCCGCGGGTCCACCACAGGCCGCCCGATGATGGCCCTGATGGACCTGCTCGGACGGCGCTGGACGATGCGCGTGATCTGGGAGCTGCGGGGGGGCGAGGCACTCACCTTCCGCGAGCTTCAGTCGCGCTGCGACGGCATGTCCTCGAGCGTCCTCGCCCAGCGGCTCGGCGAGCTGAGCGACGCGGGCGTGGTGTCGGGCGCGGACGGCGGCGGCTACTCCCTCACGAGCGAGGGACGCACGCTCATCCACTCGCTGGCGCCGCTCGATACCTGGGCCAAGCGCTGGGCGCGACGCGCTAGCGCAGGTGAGCGGTCTCGTTGAAGTAGCGCAGCAGCCAGCGACCGTCGGCGAAGCGGACGAGCCTCGTGATCGACGTGTTGTCCACCTGCACGAAGGCGAACGGCCGGCTGCGCGTGACCTGGTGGCAGATCTCGGCGATCACGCCGCCGTGAAGCACCGCGGCGGCGGTGTTGCCCGGGCCGGTCTCGTCGGCGATGCGCTTAAGCCCGGCTCCCACCCGCTCGCCGAAGCCATCCATGCTCTCCGCGCCGGGCACCACATCCCAGCGCTCCTCGTCGAAGAGCCGAGCCACGAGCGGGTCGCCGTCCGCCACCCGGATGCGGAACTCGCCTCCCTCCCAGTCCCCGAGCATCACCTCTCTGAGCTCTGGCACCACGACCGGCTCGAGCCCGTTCCGCTCGGCCAGCGGCGCGGCGGATTGCGCCGTGCGCTGCAGCGGCGTGACGAACAGTGAGCTCAGCTGCTCGCCGGCCAGCCACTCGGCCATCTTCATCGCCTGCTCAACGCCCTCCCGAGCGAGCGGCGGGTCGGCCTGCCCCTCGAGCAGCTCGAACGGCTCGCCGGGCACCGCGGCCTGCGAGGCGCCGTGCCGGATGAGCAGCAGGTCGGTGGCGTCGACCGGCAGCTGGAAGCCGCGCTGCGGATACATCCCGCGCTGAGGGGTCGCCTCCGGCAAGCGCTACGCGGGTCCGGGCTTGGCGGCGCCCTCGGCGCCCGCCGGTGCGGGGTCGTCCTTCCAGGCACTGCCGTCTCCCTCTGCCTGCCAGGCGAGCGAGGCGCCGATGCAGACGAGGCCGAGCGCGACCAGCGCGAGCCAGGGACCCGCCTTGAGCGTGGTCACCTGGTCGTCGCCGGGCTGGTTGACCATCCGGTAGACCACGAGCAGGATGCCCAGCGCGGAGAGCATGGCCGCGGCGCCGCTCGGCGTGAAGCCGCCCTTGTAGCGACGCGCGGCCACGCGCATGACGGCCGCGAACGCGGCGCAGATCGCCGCCGCCAGCAGCACGATCAGCATCAGCCGGTCGATCGCGCCGTGCACCTGCCAGAGGTTCTTCTCCTGGCCTTGGGCCACGAGCGCCGCCTGGCTCTTGATCGTGCTCGGGATGTCGCTGCCAAGCGGGCCGGCCGGCACCTGCACGTCGTGCTGGATCGCGCGGGCGTCGTTGCCGAGGATGGTGCTGTACCAGTCGATCGCGGTCACGAGCAGCAGCGCCAGGCCCGCCACCCAGGCGAGCGCGTCGCCCTTCGTGAGGCGCTCGAAGCTCACGCGCCGCTCCCGCGGGGCGCCGGCAACTCGGTGATGGGCACCTGCTCGAAGCTCACCCGGCGCTCGCCGCGCATGCTGGCCACCGCCGACACGGCCAGCCCGATGGCGGCAGCCGTGCCCAGCCAGACGCCGGCCGCGCGATCCGTCGGGCCAATTCCCAGGTCTGGCGGCCAGATCAGCCTGATCAGCGCGAGAAACGACGCAAGCACACCGGCGAAGGTCGCGAACGCCGCGGCGGCGATCGGCAC
>DASXCV010000082.1:0-2071 GCA_036491015.1 Thermoleophilaceae bacterium
CGCGGGCCGTAGATGTCGTAGCCGCCCGGCACGTCCTTCGGGCCGAGCTTCGGCGGGATGTTGTCCGGGGGAACGGCGCTGGGCGGCGGCACGTGGTCGTAGTAGCCGCCGTGCTCGTCATAGGTCCAGACGAGCAGGGTCCGCGCCCACGCCGGCGAGCTGAGCACCGCGTTGATCACCTTCGCCGCCGTCGCCTGGCCGATCTGGATGTCCTGCGGGTTCTCCTCGCTGCCGCCCTGGGCGCCCACGAGCCCGCCCGCCTTGGCCGCACCCGGGATCCCGAGCGACGCCAGCGGCCCGCCCACCTCGCCGGCCACGCCGAACTCCGGGTCCACCAGGCTCACCGACGGCAGCGTGCCCGCCGCGCAGTCGGCGAAGAACTCGGCGATCGGCGCGAGGTTGGCCGGATAGCGCTTGGGGATCGACGGGATGATCCCCGTGGACGGCAGGTCGGTGAAGTAGTTGCGCCAGCTGATCCCGTGCCCCGAGAGCTGGTCGAAGATCGTGCCGTTGGGCGGCGGCGGGTCCTCGAGGCTGTCGGTGCTCGTGGAGATGTTGCCGTAGGCCGTGCCCGCCATCAGGAAGCGGCGGTTGGGGTAGGTCTGGCACGGCGCCGAGCAGAACCAGCGGTTGGCGAGCGTGAAGGTCCGCGCGAGGGAGTAGTAGAAGGGCAGATCCGACTCGCTCCAGTAGACCATCGCCTGAGTCGACGTCGCCGCGAAGCCGTCCATGCGCCCGCCGTCGATCTGCTGGTGCGTGGAGTTCCAGTTCTGCGTGACCGAGCCCTGGCACTCGCTGCGCGCGCGGTAGGGCAGCACGTAACCGCCCTTGTACGGGTTGCGGTTGAGCGGCCGCCCGTGGCGGTCGAACCTGAAGCCGTCCGCGTGCGGCTGGCCGTGCCGCGGGAGCATGCCGAAGTAGCAGTCGAACGAGTGGTTCTCCATCATCAGCACCACGAGGTGGTCGAACGGGAGCGCCTCGGTGGGCTCGCCGGGCTCGCGCAGCAGGTCGGGCAGCCCGCCGGGCTGGTTCAGCAATCCCGCGCGTGCGAGACCGCCGCCGAGGCGACCGGCCGCGCCGAGCGCGAGCCCGCCCGCCGCGCCCGCGCGCAACAGCTGTCGCCGCGTGACGCTCACGTGTCCCTGTACCCCTGCATTGCCCCTTGCCGCGCGGCAGAGTAGCGCGGGCGCACGGCGGCGCGCGCCGGTTTGGATAACGCCTACTCGGCCGTGGCGGGACGCGGCACAGGCGAAAACTCGTCGAGCGCCTCGAGCTCGACGCGCAGCAGGGTGACGAGGCGGTCGTCCGGCATCACGTCCTCGAGCATGGCGAGCGAGTCCTGGTAGCGGCGGCGCGCGACCACGGTCTCGGGGCCGCTGCGCCCGCTTGCCGCCATCAGGCGCAGCTCGCGGACCTTCGAGATCTTGTCGGCGGCGTAGATCGCGGCGGCGTCGCCGCCGGCTCCTCGCACCCGCTGGCGCAGCTCGGCCTTGCGCTCGTCCTCGTCGGCGATCCCCGGGTGGTCGCTCACCATGGCCACGAGACCAGCCACCTCGGGGCCGAAGCGCCGCTCCAGCTCCTCGCGCTCGACGTCGGTGTGCTCGAGCACGTCGTGGAGCACGGCGGCCGCCACCACCTGGTCCGGATACTTCGAGCGGTCGAGCAGCGCGGCCACCTCCAGCAGATGCAGCATGAAGTCGCCGCTGTCCGCCTCCCGGCGCTGCCCGAAGTGACGCTCATTCGCAAACTCGATCGCCTCTCGAGTCAGCGGCAGGTGGCGGGCGAAAGGCAGCTCCGGCCGACCGTTCATCGTGGCGCAATGCTATACGCGAATTCCCTGCAACCAATCGGAAATCGCGGGTCCCAGCGCTGCGGTGTCCCGCAGCGAGTGATTGCCGGGCACGCGCACGACCGTGCGGTTCGGCCCGTCCGGCGGCATTCCGAACGGATCGCGCTCGCCCTGCACGACGAGCGTCGGGACGGTGACGGCCTCGAGCTCCGGCAGGCGGCTCTTCGTCGGGTCGTCGCCCTTGCCCGGCGGGTGCACCGGGAAGGCGAGGCAGAGCACGGC
>DASXCV010000083.1:0-2682 GCA_036491015.1 Thermoleophilaceae bacterium
GAGCAGCGTCGTGACGATGTGGACCGACAGCAGGGCGACGGCGAGCAGCGACAGCGTCCGGTGCAGCGACGTGACCGCGAACAGCGACGCCCCCGCCGGCCGCCAGGCGCGGGTCTCGGCGATGCCAAGCGCGACGCTGGCCGTGAGCAGCACGAGCGTGACGGCGCCCGTGCCGCGCGTGGCGTACCAGAGCGCGGACGGCCCATGCGCGGCCGCGACGATCACGCCGCCGCCTCCAGCTCGGACGGCCAGCCCGCGGTGGTGCGCACCGCGCCGTAGCGGTCCACCAGCCGGGCGGGAAGCTCGCGCTCGGCCAGCCAGCGCTCGGCCTCCGCCCCGAGCACGAGCGCGGCGGTGCTGGCGATGTTGGCGTCCACGCAGGTGGCCGCCGCCACGCTGACGGTGCGCCAGGGCGAGTCCGCCGGCAGGCCCGTGCGCGGATCGATGATGTGGTGAGCCGAGTCGGCCCAGCGGCGCACGGTCGTGCTGGATGTGGCCAGGCCGCCGGAGGCGATCGTGAGCGTCTGCCCGGGCGCGCCCGGCGGCGCGCGGTGGTCGTCGGTCACGCGCAGGGGCCAGCCGCCGGCCGGCGCGGGCCCGGCCGTCGCGATGTCGCCGCCGAGGTTCACGAGGATGCCGGCGCCGGGGGCGGCGGCCGCGGCGGCCGCGGCAGCGCGGTCGGCGCCGAGCGCCTTGGCGGTGGCGCCGAGGTCGAGCAGCACGCCCGGCGACACCTGCACGGTGCGCCGGGCGCGGTCGACTCGCACCTTCGTCCAGCCGGGCACGCGCCGCGCCACGAGCGACACGGGCGCGTCCGTGAGCTCCGCGAAGTCACGGTCGTAGCCTGCGAGCACGAGCGCCTCGCCCACGGTGGGGTCCACGATCCCGCCCGTGAGCTGCGCGGCCCTCAGGGCGACCTCCACCGCCTCGAGGAAGAGCGGCGAGGCGGCGAACGGATGGCCGCCACCCGCGTTCAGCCGCGACAGTTCGGAGTCGTCGCGGAAACGGCTGCAGGCGAGATCGAGCGCCAGCAGCTCGGACTCCACGGCGCGCCGCCCCGCCCGCAGGGAGCTCGGGCCGGAAACGACGACGCTTGCCGTGGAGCCGAGCGCGGGCCAGCTCGCGACGGCCTGGTCGCTCACGATCCGCCCGAGGTCTGCGGCTGCGGCACCGGAGCCGGAGCCGGCGCGGGCGCTGGAGTGGGAGCTGGGGCCGGGCTGGGGGTCGGAGCCGGCGCGGGGGTTGCCGAGGGCGGCGCGCTTGGCGGCTGCAGCGGAGCGGGGTTGTGGGCGATGGCCGGGACGTGCTGCGGACCCGGCACCGCGACCCGGCGCAGCGGCTGCCGCTGCTTCGGCGCGGGGGCTGGCGCCGCGCCGTGGGAGTGGCCCTTGAACGCGTGCGCCGACACCACCGACAGCGTGGTGGCGAGGCCGGCCGTGCCGGCGCCTATCGCCCAGGTGCCGCGGCGGACGCGCCGGAGCGCGCGGTCGCGCCGCGAGGGGCTCTGTCGAGAGCGGTGCTCGGACATCCCAGCGTCCATGGTGGTGATACGTGGGTCAAGGGGCGGCAAAGTCCCGATGAGAACGCACTCAGCCGTGGTGATGGTGGTGGCCGTGCCAGCCGCTGATCAGCGGCAGCAGCGCGAGCGCGAGCGCCACGCCGCCGCCGATCGAGGCGAGCATGAGCGCCAGCCGCGTCTGGGCGCCTGCCACGCGCCGCCTGGCTGCGGGCGTCCAGTCGTCCCGCAGCGAGCGCAGCACGCGCGGCACGTACACGAGGAAGTGCACGACGAAGAAGCCACTCCACACGATGAAGCTGATCTTGTGCAGCGTGAACAGGGTGTTCGAGCGATGCCCGACCAGGAGCAGCACGACGCCGGTCACGAACACCACGAGCGTGAGCACCACGAGCACCGGCGCGAGCAGCCGCATGGGCAGCAGCGGCGGCCCCTTCGCCCGGTACGCGGGCGTGCGCAGGTAGTAGCGCGCGAAGCGGTAGCCGGTGCTGCCGAGCTTGAGCAGCAGGGGCGGGATCAGCGCCATCCCGATGAACATGTGCTCGTCGCGCAGGCTCCCGATCCAGATGATCGTGATCCCCTCCCCGAACAGGAGCAGCGCGAGCACGGCGCCGGTAGCGCTCGTGAGCACCTCGTTGCCGGACGTGCCTCCCATGGCGTCCTTAGAGTGGACGGCGAGTGGTCAAGAGGCGGTAAAGATCCTGCGCCCGCGCGCGGCCCGGCTCTATGGTCCGTGTGACATGTCAGCCGAGTCGAGCCTCGAACCCGTGAAGGTCAGCGACGCGCTGGAGCGCTGGCTCGAGAGCGATGGCGAGAAGACGCTCGGCAGCCTGGCGGAGCTGTTCGAGGAGAAGAGCTTCGCGATCCTGTTCGTGTTGCTGCTCGGCGTGCCCGCGCTGCCGCTGCCCACCGGCGGCGCCACCCACGTGTTCGAGATCATCGCCGTGCTGCTGGCGCTCCAGCTGATCGCCGGCCGTGACGAGATCTGGCTGCCCGAGCGCTGGAAGAAGCTCGAGCTCGCCGGTCCCAAGCAGCAGAAGTTCATCGGCGGGCTGATGAAGATGATCCGCCGCCTCGAGCGCATCGCGCGCCCGCGGCTGCGCTTCCTCTTCAACCACCGCCTCAGCTCGATCGTGTTCGGGCTGCTCGTGATCGGCGGCTCGGTG
>DASXCV010000084.1:0-7393 GCA_036491015.1 Thermoleophilaceae bacterium
CTGCCGAAGCGCGCCAGCAGCGGGCCCGCCAGCAGGAACGAGGCGCGGATGCGCTCGGCCAGCTCGGCGTCCACGTCGGTGGGACGCGCGTCGGCGGCGTTGAGGGCGATCACGTTGTCGTCGCGCCACTCCGCGCGCACGCCGATGCCCTCGAGCAGGCCGACCATCGCCTCCACGTCCTTGATGCGCGGGATGTTGCGCAGCACCACGTCCTCCTCGGTGAGGAGGCAGGCCGCGAGCGCGGGCAGTGCGGCGTTCTTGTTACCTGCCGGCACCACCGTCCCGGACAGCGGGTAGCCGCCTTCAATGACGAATTTCTCCATGCGAGATGCCGCCCGTTTCGGGGACGCGAGCGGAGGGGCAAGGGTATCGAAGGCCATTCGACCTGACTCTTCGAGCCGCTGCGGTAGTTTCCTCGCCCAGTGGACGTATCTCGTGACGCCGCCTGGGAGCTGTTCTGCGAATGGACGCAGTCCGAGTCCCTGCGCAAGCACGTGCTCGGCGTCGAGGCCGCGATGGTCGCCTACGCGCGCGAATGGGGCGAGGACGAGGAGCTGTGGGCCGCCACCGGCATCCTCCATGACCTCGACTACGAGCGCTATCCGGACCTCGACACCGGCCACCCGCGCATCGCTCTCGAGGAGCTGCCCAAGCTCGGCTACCCGGACATCCTGGTGAACGCGGTGGCGGGCCACGCCACGTTTCTGGGCGTGCCGCGCGAGACGAAGCTGTCGCAGACGCTCTTCGCCGTCGACGAGCTGTCCGGCTTCATCGCCGCCTGCGCGATGGTGCGTCCGACCGGCATCGTCGGCCTCACCCCCAAGTCGGTGAAGAAGAAGCTCAAGCAGCCGTCGTTCGCGGCCGGCGTGAACCGGGACGAGGTACGTCAAGGCGCGGAGGAGCTGGGCGTGGACTTCGATGAGCACATCGCGAAAGTGATCGCCGCGATGGAGGAGCGGGCAGACGTGCTCGGCCTCGGCCCGCGCGAGGACGCCGCGGCGTGAGCGCGAGCGAAAAGCTGCGCGAGCTGGGCGACCGTTCCTGGCCGCTGCTCCGCAAGGTGATGGGCGGCCACGCGTTCGTCTACCGGGCGAGCGGTGGGCTGATCGGCCATCACATCCCATTCGCGCCGCCCACGCTGCTGCTCACCCATGTGGGCGCCAAGAGCGGCCAGTCGCGCATCAGCCCGCTCACCTACACGAAGGGCGACGGCGACGACCTCGTGCTCGTCGCCTCGAAGGGCGGCTATCCGAAGAACCCGGCCTGGTTCCACAACCTCAAGGCGCACCCGGACACGACCGTGCAGGTGGGCCGCGAGCATCGCCCGGTCCACGCCCGCGTGGCCACGCCGGAGGAGCGCGAGCGGCTGTGGCCGCGGGTGGTCGAGAACTACGCCGGCTACGCGGACTATCAGGAGCGCACCGAGCGCGTGATCCCGCTCGTGATCCTCGAGCGGCGCTAGCTCAAGGGCGCCAGCGCCCCCCGGCCTTCGCCCAGTCCGCGGCGTGCTCCACGCTGCAGAATGCGTCGGGGATGCGGTGCTCGCCGCGGTGGCGCATCAGCACGACGCGCGTGTCGCCGAGCGGGGCGTCGCACTGGGCGCAGCGATCGAGCTCCGCGCCCGGCGGCTCCTCGACCTCGCCCGGCTCCCACCGCGGCCCCTGCATCGCCCACGGCACCAAATGCTCGAGCCGGCAGAACGCCGCCCGCCGCGCGCCCGCCGGCTCCGCCAGCCGGTAGCCGTCGTCGGGCTCGACCGCGGTTCCGCACCAGCTGCACGTCTCTTCGCTCATGGGTCTCGCTGGGTAGAGTCCGGGGCCGATGGCAGACGCACGAATTATCGTGCTCGAGGGCGACGAGACCGGGCAGGAGCTGCTCGAGCAGTCGGTCCGGGTGCTCGATCCGAGCGTGACGCAGGTGGAGGTCGAGCTCGAGCACTACGACCTCTCGCTCGAGAATCGCCGCAGGACGAACAACGACGTGGTGAGCGCCGCCGCGCGCGCGATGCTCGAGGC
Source organism: Thermoleophilaceae bacterium (assembly GCA_036491015.1). Classification (GTDB taxonomy): domain Bacteria; phylum Actinomycetota; class Thermoleophilia; order Solirubrobacterales; family Thermoleophilaceae; genus JAICJR01. The sequence goes on from DASXCV010000084.1 coordinate 2,016, forward strand.
CGGCTACGGGATCAAGGCCGCCACGATCACGCCCGAGGGCAAGGACGACGTGGGCAGCCCCAACCGCATCCTGCGCGAGGAGATCGACGGCAAGGTGATCATCCGCACCGGCCGCCGGATCCCGGGCGTGACGCCGATCGCGGGCGTGCACTACCCGATCTCGGTCGTGCGGATGGCCGTCGGCGACGCGTACGGCGCCGAGCAGTGGCGCGAGGACTCGAACGGCGACGAGATCGCGCTCCGCACCGAGCGCATCTCGCGCAGCGTCTGCCGAGCCGTGGCCGAATACAGCTTCCGCACCGCCCAGAAGATCCACGGGCGCGTGTACGGCGGGCCGAAGTGGACGGTCTCGCCCGTGTACGAGGGCATGCTCAAGGAGGAGCTCGACGAGGCGTCCGAGCGCCATCCGGAGGTTCCGTACCAGCCCGTGTTGATCGACGCCACCTATGCGGGGCTCGTATCGGGCGCGGCGGACGCTCCGCTCGTGATTCCCGCCCTCAACCGCGACGGCGACTGCCTGTCCGACTTCGTGTTGCCGCTGTTCGGCTCGATCGCCGGCGCGGAGTCCGTGCTCCTGTCCTTCGACAGCGAATACGACGTGCGCGTGGTGATGTCGGAGGCGCCGCACGGCACGGCTCCGGCCCTGCTCGGCAAGAACATCGCCAATCCGATGGGCATGATCATGGCCGGCGCGGCGATGCTGCACTACCTCGGCCAGTCGGGCAACCGCGCGGCCGACCTCGCCTCCCGCGCGATCTACGAGTCCGTGCTCGAGGCCACGGCCACGGGCATCCGCACGCCGGATCTGGGCGGCCACGCCACCACGTCCGAGTTCACCGACGAGGTGATCTCGCGCACGCGCACGAAGATCGACATCTGGACCTCGCTGGGCTCGACCGTCTAGCCCTACGCCGCCGCGGGCTCGATGCCGCACTGCTGCGCGAGCCCGGCGATGCGGCTGTTCACGACTCCGCAGGGGATCAGGAACGGCTTGTCGACGCACTGGATCGCGAGCGTCTGCGCGGCCGCGTCGTAGGTCCAGGAGAGCGTGAAGCCGGATTTCGACTGCTCGCCCTGTTCCGAGTCGATCTCGATCCCGTATTCCTTGCTGATCGTCGTTTGCGCCTGCGCCCACTTGGCAGCGTCGACGCCCTCGTATTCCAGCCGGTCACACGCCATTTCTCACTCGGTTTCGTCGGGTTCCAGGTAGGGCTCGAGCTTCGTCCGGTAGGCGTCGGGGATCGGGCGCTTGTCGCTCGTGCCGGCGTGCACGAAGACGTGCCGCATCTCGCCCTCCACGAGGAGCTCCTCGCCGCGCATCACGTCGATGCGGGCGGTCATGGACGTGTTGCCGAGCTTCTTGGCCCGCCAGACGATGTCGACCTCCTCGTCGAAGCGGGCCGGCGACCGGAAGCGAGCCGACGCCTCGGCCACCACCACGTCCACCCCGCCCTCGACCATGTCGCCGTAGGGCTCGAGCACGTCGCGCCAGACCTCGGTGAGGACGTCGTCGAAGTACGCGAAGTAGTGCGCGTTGAATACGACGCCCTGCTGGTCGCACTCGCTGTAGCGGACCCGCAGGCGGTGGACGTAGCGCTCGGCCATGGCTCGCGCCGCAGAGTACCCGCGGCCGCCCCAGGAACTTTTTCCGTCCGACCCCCTCCGTACCTTTCCCGAACACATGTTCCCCGCCTCCCGCATCCCCCGTCCCTTGCTCCGCGCACTTGATGTTGCGGTGGAGTTCGCCACTCTCGGAGAGGTTCGGCTAGACCCAGGCTGGGAGGAACTTGCCTGGTTAGACGACGAGGGACTGCGGAGCGAATGGTTCCGTGAGGTCACGCCTCCTGCCCCGGACTCGCTACTCCCCCGTGCGCGAGTCCCGTTCAAGCCCGCCACCCCCGCGGGCCGATTGGCGCTCGAGGCAGCAACGGCCCCGGAACCCGCGTCGAGGCCGCCCGTGTGCTCCGGAGCTAGGGGCGCACGGGCAGCCACAGACGCCTCGGGCCCGCCCCGGGGCCGCGTGCGTGGCGGCGCCGTGGAGGCGCCGCTGCAGCCGTGCCTGTGGGACGACCAGGCCTGAGCATCCGGCTCTAGCTCCGCACAGGCTCTTCATCGAGGCCCCAGTGGTGGAGCAGTTCGCAGCGCCAGGTTGGCCGCCTTGACGGGGCTCACAGCGTGGCGCGCCGGGCGAGCCTCACGAGGACGTCGATGATGCCTCCTCGGCCGTGGCCGTGGCCGTGGCCGGGTCATAGGTGCCGAAGCTCCAGATGTTGCCCTCCGGATCCTTGGCGGCGTAGTCGCGCGAGCCATAGTCCTGGTCCTCCGGCTGGCGGATGATCTCGGCGCCGGCGGCCTTCGCGCGTGCGTAGTGGGCGTCCGAATCGGTCACCACCACGTAGAGCCGGCCCTGGCCGGCGTGCTGCTTCCCGTAGCCGCGGTCGTCGCCGTCACGCTCGGTGCTCAGCATCACCATGCCGCTGCCGTGCGAGAGCTGCGCGTGCTCGACGGCGCCGTCATCGCTCTCGTAGACCGCGTGGCGCTCGAACCCGAACGCCTCGCAGAGGAAGTCGATCGCCGCGTGGGCGTCCTTGTAGCGGAGGACGGGATAGATGTTCTGGGGCGAGTGGTCCATGACGGGTCCTTTCGGTCGCTCGAGCCGATGCTACGCGCCTGCCGCCGCGATCCTCGTCGAGGCTCCCGACCCGGTCAGGCGGCCTCTTGCCACTCCCGCAGTTGCTGCTTGAACCAGCGCACCGGCTCGGCCTTCTTGCCCTCCGTGGCGCCGTCGAGCTCCACGAAATGCAGGAACAGGTCCGGATCCGGCAGGCGTTCCATGAGGCGCGTCAGGCCGCGCCGGTCGAACACGCCGGTGCGGCGCATCCCGCGCCAGATCCCGTACGGGCGGTCGTGGAGCTCGATCGTGGTCAGGAGCACCTCGCTGTCGGTGTAGCGCTCCGCGAACCGCCGCGCTCGCATCGCATGATGGTTTTCGCCCTTGCGCGGCCGCCACTCCTGCACCTTGTTCTTGAAGGCGTCGTGCACGATCGCGATGAACCGCAGGCGCGCCCGCTCCTCGCCGGCAAAGCCCTCCGCATCTATCCGGGCGAGCAGATCGGCCACGTGCGCGGCGATCCTCCCCTCCGGATGCGCCTTCCGCGGCTTGCCCCACGCGAGCCCCGCGAGCAACTCGGGGTCCTCGGTGACCCTCCGCTCGAGGTCGTTCTCCGGCTCGAAGCCCGGGATCAGCTCCTCCACACGCACCACGCGGACGCTATCCGCCGGGCACATCGGGCGCGGGGTGGCGCTACTCCACGTGCTCGAGCGCCCAGCCGCTGTCACGGCGGGCGAGCACCACGCGTGCTTCGCCGTCGTGGCCGGTGGCCAGGAAGTGGGCACGGTCCTCGCTGATGCCCGGCTTGTCATCCACCAGCACGAGCGCAAGTTCGCTGTAGGCGAACTCGGGCCGCTCCCCCGACAGCGCGTCGCGGGCAGCCGCTTCAAGCGCTGTGCGGTCCCAGCCCTTGTCGGCGGCCCGTGCGTGCTCGAGCGCGCGGTCTGCCTCGGCCAGGTTCCGGTCGTAGTGCGGCGCGTGGTGGCCCCGCCGTCGCGCGGCGCCCGCGAAGCCGCCGGCAAGCAGCAGCAGCAGGAGTGCCGCGATCACGATCAGGATGATTCCCAGAGTGGACATTGGCGGAAGCATACGTGGGGGCCCGCCTCCGCCCATGGGTGGCAGCCCCCAAACGAGATCGAGCCGCCCCTAAGGACGGCTCGATCTTAATTAACTCGGCGGCGACCTACTCTCCCAGGCCCGCGAGGGCCAAGTACCATCGGCGCTGAGGGGCTTAACTACTCTGTTCGGAATGGGAAGAGGTGTTTCCCCCTCGCTATGACCACCGAAAACTGACGAGACCAGTCCTCGGCGGACCCTCAAAACTGCACAGTTGTAACCAAGCAACGGGGTATCAAAAAATCCGTCAAGCCCTCGAAGCATTAGTACCGATCAGCTAAACGCATTACTGCGATTACACCGTCGGCCTATCAACGTGGTGGTCTTCCACGGCTCTTACTCTGTCTAGCAGATGGGAGGCCTCATCTCGAGGTGGGCTTCCCGCTTAGATGCTTTCAGCGGTTATCCCATCCAGACGTGGCTAATCAGCAGCGCCCTTGGCAGGACGACTGATACACCAGAGGTCCGTTCGTCTCGGTCCTCTCGTACTAGAGACGACTCCTCTCAAAGCTCCAGCGCCCATGGTGGATAGGGACCGACAGTTTTGTTACTCCGCTCGATTACTGCGCGGAGGTCAGGTCATTTCTGCCTGACTCTGCATGTCGCCATGCAGCTCGGACTGTATCTTCCAGGCCCTCACGGGCCCTGTCTGGCGTGCAGTCTCTGAGGATTCTGGATAGCTACCAGCTCATTCCAGCGCACTTTCCTGAAGCGACCTTCTCCATTCATGGAGAGCGCCGTTTCGAGGAGCCGGCTGAAGCCGGCAGGCGTGCGATGGTGACCGAGAGCCAGCTCCCGCACGATGCTTGCGAACTTCTCGAAGTCCGCATGTTTCGTTGAGAGCAACGGGTTTCGTTCGAAGAAGGGAATCACCCGATCGAGCAAGTCCTGACGTCGTCGAACTACTAGGACAAGCGCGCGATCGTGTTTGCTGTTCGGCTTGATGTAACCGCAGTCGAACCTCTGTCGAATCAACTCGAGCACTTGAGCCCTGTCACCGTTTTGGCTGACATGGAACTCTGGAACGAGTTGAAAACCGACTCGACAGGTCGGACTGCGCTGCACCGAGACCGAGAAACTTCCTTCTCCGTCGACGTAACCCGCGATATAGCTATCCAGCCTTTCCTGCTGATTGGCCGCACTCGACACGTTGTCACTATCGTAAACGTCGGGTCAGACGTCGACGATGAGTAGTGCGAGATACATACGGCGTTTCCAGCATTTGGCCAGATTTATAGACAGCAATGGTCTACTGTCTCACGACGTTCTGAACCCAGCTCGCGTACCGCTTTAATGGGCGAACAGCCCAACCCTTGGGACCTACTCCAGCCCCAGGATGCGACGAGCCGACATCGAGGTGCCAAACTCTTCCGTCGATGTGGACTCTTGGGAAGAATAAGCCTGTTATCCCCGGAGTACCTTTTATCCGTTGAGCGACGGCACTTCCACTTGTTACCGCCGGATCACTAAAGCCGACTTTCGTCCCTGCTCGACATGTCTGTCTCGCAGTCAAGCTCCCTTATGCTTTTGCACTCTACGCACGATTTCCAACCGTGCTGAGGGAACCTTTGCGCGCCTCCGTTACATTTTAGGAGGCGACCGCCCCAGTCAAACTACCCACCAGATGCTGTTCCCGCCCCGGATCACGGCA
>DASXCV010000085.1:0-21540 GCA_036491015.1 Thermoleophilaceae bacterium
GGCTTCGGGATCAACGGCGAGATCCTCTACCACGGGCACAACGTGTACGGCGGCGGCGTCGACCGCGTGGAGGTCCGCCGGCGGATCGGGATGGTGTTCCAGAAGCCCAACCCGTTCCCCAAGTCGATCTACGACAACGTGGCCTGGGCGCCGCGCAACCTGGGCATGAGGCACGAGCTCGACGAGCGGGTGGAGCGCGCGCTGCGCGGCGCCGCGCTCTGGGACGAGGTGAAGGACCGGCTGAAGTCGAGCGCGCTCGGGCTGTCGGGCGGCCAGCAGCAGCGGCTCTGCATCGCGCGCGCCATCGCGATCGAGCCTGACGTGCTGCTGCTCGACGAGCCCGCCTCGGCGCTCGACCCGATCGCAACCGCCTCGATCGAGGACCTCATGCACTCGCTGAAGAACCGCTTCACGATCGTGATCGTCACCCACAACATGCAGCAGGCGGCGCGCGTGGCGGACCAGACCGCGTTCTTCAGCCTGGGCGACACCGAGTTCGGCCGCGTGGGCACGCTCGTCGAGATCGACGACACGGACACGATCTTCACCCGCCCCGCCGACACGCGGACGCGGGACTACGTGACCGGCCGCTTCGGCTAGCTGGTCGTCGTGATCGCGTCGTGCGGGATCTGCTCGAGCAGCGGAGCGCCGCACTGCCAGCAGTACACGGCGCCGCTCGAGTGCGGCGCGCTGCAGGACTTGCAGCTGCCGGCGGTTGAGCTCTGCTCGAGGCGCAGGATCCGCTCCACCTCGCCGAGCTCTGCCTCGGCGTCCTGCAGGAGCGCCGCGCGCTTGACGATCACCTCGACCCGGATGCGGTCGCGGATCGCCATCTCGTAGACGAGGCCGCCGAGGTCCCACTGCAGCTCGGCCACGCGCGCACTGAGCTGGTCGCGCCGGCGCTGGAGGTCGACGGTGCCCTCGGCGGACGGGTCGAGCGTCCGCGTGGGAAGGCCGCCCGTCGTGCCCTCGGCGCGCCGTCGCGGCATGGTGAGCTTGGGAGCCTTCATTGCCCGAAGAAGTCCCCGGTGAACTTGCCGTTCTTGTAGCCCTTGCCGTGACCGGGGCTGCCCACCTTCACCGCGGCGGGAGGCGTGCTCGAGCCCTTCTGCTGCACCGTCTGCTTCGACAGCGCCGATTTCTTGCCACCGCCGCCGCCCTTCGCGGCCTTCTTCTTGGCGGCCTTGCTGCCGCCCGCAGCCCCCGCCGCCGCCACGGCTCCAGCGCCGGTGGCGCCGGTCGCGCTGCCGCTGTCGACGTGGATCACCTGCGGCGCAGCCGCCGCCTTGCCCGAGCTGTTGTTGCCAGAGCGGCCGATCAGCACGCCCACCCCGAGCGCGAGGATCAGCGTGCCCACGCCGGCGATCAAGGCGCCGTTGGCCGTCAGGCCGCGGTGCTTCTTCGGCGGCGTCGCGGCGGCAGCCGCCGCCTGCGTGCGCTGCTCGACCGCGTCGGCGAACGGCAGTCGGGCCTGCCCGCGCCGCTCGCCGCACTCCACGCAGTAGCGCTGCTCGGCCGCCAGGCGCGCGCCGCAGTTCGTGCACGCGTCGCCGACGCCGGCGACCAGGGTGGTCTCGAGCGCGTCTGTGTGCGTGGTTGTGGACGGCGCGGTGGACACGGCCCCGCCCAGTATCCGGGCGAGGCAGAGGCCAAATGTGAAGAAGTCGTTGCCGAGATTTTCACAACCGGGAGGTCCCCGAGCGCGAGACTGCCGCCCATGACCTGCGGGGAATGCTCTGCCCTGCTCGCGCACGATCAGCGCTACTGCACTCAGTGCGGCGCGCGGCGCGGCGAGCTGCCGCCGTTCGTGAGCGACGTGCTGGGCGATCTGGGCCGCGGGACCGTGTCCGCGGCACCCGTAGCCGTGGCCGCCGCGGTGGCCGCGGAACCCGCTCGCACGGGCCGGCTGGCGGGCCTCCAGATGCCCTCGCCACGGGCAGCCGCCGTGGCCGTGATGAGCCTGCTCGCGTTCGGCGTGGTGCTCGGCTCCGCGGTGAGCCCGGCGGCCCCGACGGCGTCCGCGCCCGTGATCCTCGCCGAATCGCCCCCGCCTGCCGCAGCGCCTGTGAACACCGCCACGGTGAGCACCTCCGGCGGCGGCGGTGGCTCCGCTCCAGCCAGCTCCGCACCCGCGCCGGTCGCAAGCCCGGCGCCCGCGGCGCCCCCGCAGCAGAACTCGACGGGCGGCGACAACTCCGCCCCGCCCGCGGGGCCGACGCTCCCGCCGATCCAGCACGTGTTCCTGATCGTGCTGTCGCAGCAGAGCGAGGCCGACGCGTTCGGCGAGCAGTCCACGGCGCCCTACCTTGCCAAGACGCTGGTGAAGAAGGGCGAGCTCGTGGAGAACTACTACGGCGTGACGAGCGGCGAGCTGGCGAACGAGGTGGGCATGCTCAGCGGCCAGGGCCCGACCCCGGACACCGCAGTGGACTGCCCGCAGTTCGCCGACATCGCGCCCGGCACGATCGGGGACGACGGCCAGGTGGCGGGCAACGGCTGCCTGTACCCCGCGCAGACCCAGACGCTCGCCGACCAGCTCACCACCGCCGGCAAGTCCTGGAAGGCCTACGCGGAGGATGTGGGGAACGGACCCGTGGGCGAGGCGAAGACCTGCCGCCACCCGGCGCTCGGCAGTGCCGACAGCGAGCAGTCGCCCCGCCCCGGCGACGCCTACCTGACCTGGCGCAACCCGTTCGTCTACTTCCACTCGCTGATCGACGCGCAGTCGTGCGCGAGCTACGACGTGGGGCTCGACCAGCTGAAGAACGACCTGCGCAGCCCGCAGACCGCGCCGGCGCTCGCCTACATCGTGCCGAACCGCTGCCACGACGGCTCGGACGATCCATGCGCGCCCGGCCAGCCCTCGGGCATGGCCGCCGCGGACGGCTTCCTGAAGACGGTGGTGCCCGAGATCATGAAGTCGCCCGCGTACACGAACGGCGGCATGATCGCGATCACGTTCGCGCAGGCGCCGCAGACCGGGCCGAACGCCGACCCGAGCGGCTGCTGCGACAACCCGGCCCAGTACCCGAACCTGGCCGGCGTCGCGCCCGTGGGCTCCACCGGACCGACGGGCGCCACGGGAGCCACGGGTTCAACCGGACCGACAGGAGCGACCGGACCTACGGGCACGACCGGGCCCAGCGACGTGACGGGCGGCAGCGTGGTGCCGACGGGCGGCGGCGGCAAGGTCGGCCTGCTGTTGCTCTCGCCCTACGTGAAGGCGGGCACGGACAACACGATCGACTTCTTCAACCACTTCTCGCTGCTGAAGAGCATCGAGGCGCTGTTCAGCCTCGACAACCTCGGCTACGCCCAGGACCCGGCGCTGCCGACGTTCGACCAGACGGTCTACAACGCGAAGACGAGCGGCTAGCGGACCGCGCGCTCGGGCGAGAAGCGGTAGCCGATCCCGAAGTGGGTGTGCACGTAGGTCCAGCCCGGCGAGACGGCGGCGAGCTTGCGGCGCACCTTGCGCACGAAGACGTCCACTGAGCGGTCGCGGTGCGGCATCGCTCCACCCCACACCGCGGCGTACAGCTCGTTGCGAGAGACCACCCGGTCGCAGCGCTCGGCGAGCGCGTAGAAGGTCTCGAACTCACGCACCGTGAAGTTCACGCGCGCCCCGTGCACGAAGGCCTGGAGCTCGGCGGGCCTGATCTCGAGTCCGCCGATCGTGACCACCGGGCTGGGCGGACTCACCACTGGGTCAGGCGAATCGACCGGTTGGAGCGCGCTCTCCATCACTCAGGCCAAGCTAAAGACCTTGCGTAGATGCCCCGGTGAAGGACTGGTGACGCACCGGAGAAGATTTTGTTAACGAGGCGAGATTGCCTGGAAAAACGCGCAAACTGCACGAACAACCCGGTGCCGAACCTGTCCGACTTGACTAATGCTGAGAGAATCTCCGCCTCGCGTATGGCTCCGCACCGGCACTCGCCCAACGCTGCGCCTTCATCGGTCCAATGGACCACGCGCGAACGCATCCTCGGGGAGCTCTTGTCACACGGCGTAGCGGTGCCGGATCTGGACCCGTCGGCGCGCTTCGTGGCGATCGCCAGGCTCACGGCCGACTACCGCGCGCTCGCCCGCGCGTTCCAGGGCCTCGACGCCGCGCTGCGCTGGCTGCAGCAGACCGAGAGCCAGCACGCGATCGTCGACGTGATCGTCGACCTCGGCGCGCCTTCGGTCGAGACGTCCGTGATCCGGCCCTTCCACGTGCTCACCACAGACGACGCGCGCGAGCCGCTCGATCTCGGCTCCGAAGGGCTCTCGCCCCAGGCCGCGCTGGCGGCGGCGCGCCCGCCCGGGCACGCCGGGCCGCTGCGCAGGCGCGGCAGCCTGCCGCGCGCTGTCGACTGAGCCGCTCAGCGGTTCACAGTCGCGCAACACCCGCGCGCCACGGCTGGCCTAGCGTGGCCGTTCGGTGTTCACGCTCGCGGAGTGCCTCGTCGGACTGATCGGCCTTGTGGCCCTCGACGACGTGCTCGTGGGGCGGCCCGCGCGCCACACCTGGATCGCCAGCCTCGCGTTCGTGGCCGCGCTCGCCGCGCTGATGGTCGCCGCGATCGCCATCGGCCGGCTGATCTCCTGAGCCGCGACCGCTAGCTGACCGCGAAGATCACCGAGCAGATCACGCCGGCGCAGATGCAGTAGATGCCGAACGGCGTGAGCCGGTTGGTCTCGAAGTAGCGGAGGAGGAACTTCACCGCGAAGTAGGTGGTCACCCCAGCCACCAGCGCGCCCGCGGCGGCCGGCCCGCGCACGCCCTTGCCGTCCGAGCCGAACAGCTCGGGCAGCTTGAGCAAGGCGGCCGCGCCGATGATCGGCGTGGCGAGCAGGAACCCGTAGCGCGCCGCGTCCTCGTTCGACAGGCCCACCAAGAGCCCGCCGCCCATCGTCACCCCCGAGCGCGAGATGCCCGGGATCAGCGCCGCGGCCTGCGAGGTGCCGACGGCGATCGCCTGCCGCCAGCTGAGGTGCGCGAGCCGCGTGTCGCTGTCGCCGCGGTTTTCGCCGGGGGTCGGCGCGTGCGTGCGCAGGCGCTCGAACACGAGCAGCAGGATGCCGTTGACGATCAGGAACGCCGCCGCCGACGCCGGTGAGGCGAACAGCTTGCGCAGCGGCCCTTCGAGCGCGAAGCCGAGGATGCCCGCCGGGATCGTGCCCACCACGAGCAGCCAGCCGAGCCGCGCGTCCTTGTCGTCGTCGCGGATCTCACGCTCGCCGATCGAGCGTCCGAGCCCGCTGAGGATCCGCTTCCAGTCCTTCCAGAACATGAAGAACAGGACGACCGCGGTGGCGAAGTGGGTGGCCACGAGGAACGTCAGGAAGAACTTGTCGTTCTGGTGGATGTCCCAGCCGAACAGCTTGGGGGCGATCACGGCGTGGCCGAGGCTCGAGATCGGGAAAGGCTCCGCGATGCCCTGAATGAGCCCCAGGACGATGCCCTGGAAGTAGGAGATCGGGTCGTGCATTAAGAGGCGTCGGCCTCGTTGGCCAGCGTGGCGGTGACAGCGCGGTCCATCAGCTCGGCCTGCACCGAGCGCGTACGGCCTTCGCGCCGGGTCCAGTTGCCCTCGCCGTCGAGCTCCCAGGCGAAGGTGTCGTCGGCCAGCGAGCGCTCGAGGGTGTCGTCGAGCTCGGCCCGGAGGCCCTCGTCCTCGACCGGCACGATCAGCTCCACGCGGTTGTCGAGGTTGCGCGGCATCAGGTCGGCCGAGCCCATGAAGTAACGGCGCTCACCGTTGCGACGGAACGCGTATACGCGGGAGTGCTCCAGGAAGCGGCCGACGATCGACACCACGCGGATGTTCTCAAGATCGGGAATGAGGCAGCAGATTCCCCGCACGATGAGGTCCACCTGCACGCCCGCCGCGGCGGCCGCGTAGAGCGCGTCGATGCACGGCCGGTCCACCAGCGAGTTCATCTTCATCACGATGCGCGCATCCTGGCCGGCACGCGCGGCGTCGGCCGTCGCCACGATCTGTGCGAGCAACTGCTCGCGCATGTGGCCGGGCGCGACGAGCACCTTGCGGTGGTGACGCGGCCGGGCGTAGCCGGTGAGCGAGTTGAACAGGTCCGCGACGTCGGCCGTGATCGCCGGCTCGGTGGTGAAGAGGCCGAAGTCCTCGTAGATGCGGGCCGTCACGCCGTTGTAGTTGCCGGTGCCCACGTGCACGTAGTGGCGCACTCCGTCCGCCTCGCGGCGAACGATGAGCAGCGCCTTCGCGTGCGTCTTCAGCCCGGGCAGTCCGTGCACCACGTGCGCGCCCGCCTCCTCCAGCGCGCGCGCCCAGCCGATGTTGCGCCGCTCGTCGAAGCGCGCCTTCAGCTCCACCAGGCACACCGCCTGCTTGCCGCGCTCGGCCGCCTCGATCAGCGCCGGCACGAGGTTCGAGTCGTCGGAGGTGCGGTACACGGTGAGCTTGATCGCGAGCACGTCCGGATCGGTCACCGCCTGGGTGACGAAGCGCTCCACCGTGCCGCCGAACGAGTGGTACGGGTGGTGCACCAGCATGTCGCCCGCGCGGATCGCGGCGAAGATGTCGGGCTGGTCGGACTCGTCGTCCATGAGCGCCGGATGCGGCATCGGCGACCACGGCGGGTCGCGCAGCTCGCTCGGCGCGGAGTCGAGCCCGTGGATCTGCCAGAGGTCGCTCATGTCCGTCAGGCTGCCCATGTCGTAGACCTGCCGCTCCTCGACGTCGAGCCAGCTGATCAGCCGCGCGCGCAGGTCGGGATCCATGTCGGCGCCGAGCTCTAGCCGCACCACCTCGCCGAAGCGACGGCGGCGCAGCTCATCCTCCACCGCGCGCAGGAGGTCGTCGGCCTCGTCGGACACGGTGAAGTCCGCATCGCGGGCCACGCGGAAGGTGCTGTGGCGAAGGATCTCCATGCCGGGGAAGAGGTCGCCGAGATGGCGGGCGATCAGGTTCTCGAGCGGCACGAACGTGGTCGTGCCCACAGCGATGAAGCGCGGGAGCACCTCCTTTGGCACCTTCACGCGGGCGAAGTTCTCCGTGGCGGTCACCGGGTCGCGCAGCCAGACCGCGAGACTGAGCGAGAGGTTGGAGATGTACGGGAACGGCCGCCCCGGGCCCACGGCCAGCGGCGTGAGCACCGGGAAGATCTCCTCGCGGAAGATGCGGTCGAGCTCCTCGAGCTCCCCGTCGTCGCAGGCGTCGCAGTTGCGGATGTGGATTCCGGCGCCGGCCAGCTCCGGGAGGATGTGATCCTCGAAGCAGCGCACCCTGCGGCGCTCGAGGTCGTTCACCCGCCGCGCGATCTCGTCGATCACCTGCCCCGGGCTCAGCCCGTCCTTGCCGCGGGCGTCCACGCCGGCGTCCACCTGGTCGTGGAGGCCGGCCACGCGGATCATGAAGAAGTCGTCGAGGTTGACGGTCCAGATCGCGAGGAACTTCACGCGCTCGAGCAGCGGCACCCTCGGGTCCTCGGCGAGCTGGAGGACGCGCTCGTTGAAGTCGAGCCAGGAAAGCTCGCGATTGGCGTAGCGGACCTGCGGCGTATCCGCCGCAACGTCGAGCCAGTCACTTGTGTCGGCAGCCTGTTCCATCAAGCGTTCAACGAGGTCCCTCCTCGAGCTGCCGTCAAGCGCATCCTAACGCCAGGGTTCTCACAGCGTCTCGAGGAGCCGTTCACGGAACTGCGCACTCGCGAGCCGCTCCCACTTGCGGATGAAGCGGCGGTGCAGCAGCTCACGGCGGACGGTGAAGTAGGCGGTGAGGGTTTCGAGGCCGCGGTAGTGCATGCGGTTGGGCAGCGTGCGCACGGCGCTGGCCGGCAGCTCGCCGGCGCCGTTCGGCGCGAGCGCGAGCGCCGCCTCGGCGTCGAGGCCGCGCAGGTCACCGGAGTGGCGCCTGATCAGCGCGAGCATCTCGTCGCAGTCGTGCAGCTCACCGAGCAGCGTCTGGATGTCCTTGGCCTCGCGCGCGCCCTTGGCGGCCGCGGGGCCGAGCGCCGGCGAGGTGAGCTCGAGCACGTAGCGCAAGCGCTTCGCCGCGATGCGCATGTCGTGCAGCGTCTGGGCGTCGCCGTGCGGGTCGAAGGAGTAGAGCTCATCGAGCCGCGTGGCCACGATCAGGCTCGCGTTGTCGCTCAGCGGCCCGGCCGGGTCGAGGCCCTTGACCTTGCGCGCCTTCACGACGGCACCGCTCCCTGGGCGAGGGCGATCAGGCGCTGCTCGAGGCCCAGCTCGCCCACGTGTTCGATCGCGGCCTCCACCAGCTCGTTGCCGCGGGCCTGGCGGGCGCGGATCTCGGCCACGAGGCCGTTCACCCCGGCGCGCTCGCCCTGGCCGAGCTCGGCCTTGAGCGTGAGCAGCGCATCGATCTGGACGTCGGGGTCGCGCCGCTCGCCGAGCGCGTCGGCGAGCTTCTTCACCTCGCGCAGCAGCTCCTTGTGCTCGCTCTTCGGGAAGCACGGGGCGAAGATCTCGAGCGCGGCGCGCAGCCGGCGCGTGGCCACGCGCATGTCGTGCACGCGCTCGGGGTTGCTCGTGTCGAGCACGCCGTCGGCGAACGAGAAGATCTCCTGCGCCCTTATCTCGACGGTGCGGGCGGCGGCCTCGCTGAACGTGATCTCGCCCTCGAGTCCCGGGATCTTGCGGGCCCGTGCCATCAGGCGCTCGCGGCGAGGTCGGGACTGAGCAGGTCGAGGATGACGCCCTCGCGCACGCCGCCCTTGCCCACCGACAGCGGCAGCCCGAGCGTGGCCGACAGCTCCTCGAAGATCAGGACGCCGGCGGGCAGCACGCGCACGCGCTCGGGGTCGAGCTCGAAGCGCTTGGCCACCTGCGCGATCGGAGCGGAGGCGAGAATGCGGATCGCGCGCTCGAGCGTCTCGAACACGAGCTCGGCGCCAACGAGCCTGCGCAGCGCGTTCGCGCTTCCGCCGGTGGCCACGGCGTGGAGCGCCGGCGGCACCACGAGGCCCTCGAACACGCCGCCCACGTGCAAGCGCACCGACTCGAGCTCGGCCACGCCCGGCGGGTCCGACTGCAGATAGGCGTCGGCGAGGAAGCCCGACCCGATCCGGAACGACTCCTCCCAGTTCGCGCCGTCGGCGAGCGTGCCGATCACCACCTCGGTGGAGCCGCCGCCCACGTCGACGACCGCGATCGACCCGTCGAGCGGCCCGCTGAACGTGCGCGTGGCGCCGAGGAACGCGAGCCGCGCCTCCTCGTGCCCGGAGAGGACGCGCACCTGGAGCCCCGACTCCGCCTCGACGGCGGCGCCGAACTCGTCGCGGTTCTTCGCCGAGCGCACTGCGGCCGTGGCCACCACCGCGATGTCCTCGGCGCCAAGCTCGCGGGCCAGTCTTGCCTGGGTTGCCACCACCTCGGCTGTCTCTTCGATCTTCTCGTCCGGAATCCGCCCCTTGGTCGTTGCCTTGCCGAGGCTCGTGAAGGCGCGCTGGGTCATCAGCTCGCGCAGGCGGCCGCTCGACGGCTCGGCCACGAGCAGGCGAGTGGTGTTGCTGCCGATGTCGATGCAGGCGTACGCCAAGGTGCTCTCAGTCCTCGATCGCGAACAGCTCGCGCGGGCGCAGCAGCACCTTCAGCTCACCGCGATCGATCCCCGCGAGCCCGCCCTTCTTCATCCGCACCTGCGCACCGGTGAGCTCATGCACGGCCATCGAGAAGTCTGGATCGTGACCTACCAGCAGCACGTTGTCGAGGCCGGCACTCAGTTCGTCGGCGTCGAAGGGACCGCTGGACAGGCGCTCGTCGATCGCCACCTCGACGCCGAGCGGCTCACACGCAAGCCTGGCGGTCTGCTCGGCGCGCACGCGCGGACTCGTCAGGCAGATGTCGAGCTCCACGCCGAGCGACTTCAGCGCCGCGCCGGCGGCCTTCGCCTGCTTCTCGCCCTTCGGCGTGAGGCGGCGTGCCTCATCGGGTGAGCCGTCCTCAGCCTCGGCATGACGCAGGAGCCAAATCATCTCGGCCGCCCACTGTAACCCGCCTGCGCGGTAGTCAGACTTGCCGGCGCCTGTAGCGGGCGCAGGCCATGTGGAACACCGCGCCCCGGAGGCGCACGTGCGGCTGCCCGGCCCTCACGCTGCCGCCGCAGGTGAGGCAGCGACCTTCCTCCACGGCGCCCATCGCGCTGGCAACCCGCCTGAGTGTGGAGCGCCGGAGTTCCATCCACGTTCAGTTTCGGCCCTCGGCCTGACGCTCCCGTGAACGGCTCGTAAAGAGCGTGTTACCAGGAGCTTCACGGGCGCATCACCGGTCGTTCACGGGATCGAGGAGGGGCACCCGCGAACCTCTTGGTGCGATGAAGGGACGGCGCGCAGACATCCACTTCCATCTCCTCCCGGGCGTTGACGACGGCGCCGCCACCCTCGAGGAGTCCGTGGAGCTCGCGCGCCTGGCCGAGGCCGACGGCACCGGCGTGATCGTGGCCACGCCCCACGTGGCCACCGACTACGTGACCGACGTGAGCGACCTCCCGGAGCGCGTCGCCGAAGTGAACGCCCGGCTGCGGCTTGAGGGCGTGGAGGTGGACGTGCGCTGCGGCGGCGAGCTGCGCCACGACATGGTCGGCCGGCTCGGCCAGACCGATCTCGACACCATCGCCGTCGGGCCCCCGGGCTCGAGCTGGATCCTGCTCGAGGCACCGTTCGAGGGGCTCGGCGAAGAGCTTCACACCGCGGCGGACGAGCTGCGCGACCGCGGCTTCGCCGTCGTGCTCGCCCACCCCGAGCGCAGCGCGGCGCTGATGGCCGACAACGCGGCGCCACTCCGGCGCGAGCTGGCGGCCGGTTCCCTGCTTCAGGTGAATGCCTGGTCGCTCGCGGGCGGCTACGGCGCGGAAGCGGAGCGCCACGCGCTGTGGCTCGTGGGCTCGGGCGTGGTCACCTGCCTCGCCTCCGACGCCCACCCCGGCTGGCGCGGCCCGGCGCTGGGAGTCGGCCTCGAGAAGGCCTCATGGGCACTCACCCACGCCCGCGCCCGGATGCTCACTGACTCAGCGCCGCGCGCCTTGCTGGAACACGGCGCGCCGGCAGCGGCGCCGGCGGCTTAACAGCAGCGTCACGGCGACCGCCCTATGACCTATGCCCTATGACCTATGACCGCGCCTGAAGAGGCGCGCTAGCGACTCTTCAGGCGCATGCCCTCAATCACATGCGCCACCGTCTCGCAGGAGTCGATCGCCTGCTCGAGGGACTCGAAGATGTCCTTCCAGCGGATCACGACCATCGGGTCGGTGCCGCTCTTGAACAGTGACGCGATCGCCTCGCGTGAGATGCGGTCGCCCTCGTTCTCGAGCCGGTGGATCTCGATCAGCTGGGTGGCGACGTCCTCACCGGAACGCAGGTGCGCGAGCGCGTGGGCCACCTCCGCCGACGCGCCGGCCAAGACCGAGGCGAGCTCCTGCGCCTGCTCCATCGGCGCCTCGACGCCGTAGAGCTCGAGCGAGTCGGCCGTCTCCTCCGCGTAGTCGACGACGTCGTCGAGCGCGCGCGCCAGCTCGTATGCGTCGCGCTGGTCGAGCTTCGACCCGTTCGTCGACATCGAGTGGATGATGTCGTGGGTGATGCGGTCGCCCTCCTGCTCGCAGATGAGGATGTCGCGTGCGAGCGAGGAGCGCTCGGGGAAGCCCTCCAGCAGGTCGCGCAGCAGCGAGCCGGTGCGTTCGACGTTGCGCCCGGACTCCTCGAACAGCGCCATCAAGCCGTCGCCGTTCGAGTGGTGGCGCAGCATGCTCATGCGCTCGAGGTGACCTCTTCGGGCGTCTCGGTGCCGTCGCCAAGCGGGTCGGGCGGAGTCTCGTCGGGGCCGTCGTCCGGCGCCTCCGGCTCGAAGCGGTAGCCGATTCCGAAGTGCGTGTGGATGTAGGTCCAGCCGGGCGAGAAGCGCTCGACCTTCTGGCGCACCTTGCGCACGAACACGTCGACGGAGCGGTCGCCATGGACCATCGCGTAGCCCCACACGTGCTGGTAGATCTCGTCGCGCTCCAGCACGCGGCCGCGTGCCTTCGCCAGAAGATGGAGCAGCTCGAACTCGCGCCGCGTCAGGTCGATGCTCTGACCGCCCACGAACGCCTGGAACTGGTCCGAGCGGACCTCGAGCTCGCCGGCGAGCAGCGGCCCGTCCTCCTGCGCGCCGGGGCTCGCGCGCTTGCGCCGGCGAACCACGGCCTCCACGCGAGCGATCACCTCCTGCGGATGGCAGGGCTTGGTGATCCAGTCGTCGGCTCCGATGCGCAGGCCGCGCACCCGCTGCGCGACGCTCGAGGTGCCCGTGCAGACGATCACGCCTAGACCAGGCACCGAGTCGCACACCTGCTCGAGGAACTCCCAGCCGCTGGGGCCCAGCAGGGCGAGATCGACGATCAGCGCGTGCAGGCGCATCGACAGGAGGTCCTCCGCGCGCGGCGGCGCGGTGAGGACGCGGTGCTGCCAACCCATCTCTCCCACCCGTTTCGCGAGCACACGGACGAACCCGCTGTCCGTGTCGATTACGGCAAGTCTTATCGGGCCTGGTTGGACTCGCACGCCTGTGATGCTCGAAACGGAGGCAGGCGAGAGAGGTGTTACTGCGCTCTGGCTCTCCTGCATGTCTGAACGAGTGTATTGCCGGAACGCGTGCCCCTGAAGCACGTTCACCACATCTTCACAGCCTGAGCTCAGGCCGCCCGGCGTGACCACGCCTGCGGGCGCGAACCGCGCAGATCCCGCAAACGAGCCCAGCGCGCACGCTTGAACTCGTACTCGAGCGGCAGTCCGCCCCCCGCCTCGGCGGCGTGATCCAGCAGCCGCACTGCGCTGCCGTAGTCCCACCACCTCGCGTCGGCGTCGGCAAGAAGCAACAGCACGTCGTATGAGGCCTGCTTGTCGTCGACTTTGGTCATGGCCGCATCGTCGCGGACACGGCCGAGGTCCCTGTAGCCAAGCCGTAAATCCCGTGTTACGGGGCGTTCACATCCTTTTCACATTCGTGCCACACGTCGGTAACAGACTCCCCCTGACTCGATGCCAGTCTCGCGGCCTACAACGCAACCGAAAAAGGAGCAGCTGTGAGGTCACGTCAGTGGCTCGCGGTGGCGCCGGTGGCCGCAATCCTCGCCATTGGTGTCGCCGCCTGCGGCAGCAGCAGCAATGACAGCGGAAATCCAGGCAGCGCAGCCTCCACCGGAGGCTCCTCGAGCGGCTCTGGTGGAACGATCAACGGCGCGGGCTCGACACTTGCCCAGCCGATCTACCAGCAGTGGGGTAGCGACCTCAAGGGCCAGGGCATCACGCTCAACTACCAGGGCGTGGGCTCGGGCGCGGGGGTAGCGGCCTTCGCCGCCGGCACCGCCGACTTCGCGGCGAGTGACCCGGCTCTTCTGCCGGCCGACAAGTCGACCATCAAGAAGAGCCCGCCGGTTCAGATCCCGACGGTGTTCGGCGCCATCACGGTCTCCTACAACCTGCCCGGGGTCCAGAAGGGCCTCAAGCTCGACGGCAAGACCGTGGCCGACATGTACCTCGGCAAGGTCACGAAGTGGAACGACCCGGAGATCGCAAGCCAGAACCCGGGGGTGAAGCTGCCGAGCTCGAACATCACGGTGATCCACCGCTCCGACGAGTCGGGCACGACGAAGGCCTTCACGACCTTCCTCGAGGACTGGAGCCCCGAGTGGAAGAGCAAGGTGGGCGCGGACAAGACCGTCAAGTGGCCGCTCGGAACCGGCGCCGCGAAGAACTCCGGCGTGGCCGCAGCGGTCAAGCAGACGTCGGGCTCGGTGGGCTACGTGGAGGAGGCGTACGCGCTTCAGAACAACTTCACGACCGCCGACGTGAAGAACAAGGCGGGCAAGTACGTCGAGCCCACGCTCGCGACGACCTCCGCTGCCGGCGAGAACCTCACGGTGCCGGCGGACCTGGGCATCTCGACGATCAACTCGCCCAACCCGGCGGCCTACCCGATCGTCTCGCAGACGTTCATCGACGTGCACAAGGACGTCTGCAAGGGCGGCATGAGCCCGTCCAACGCCAAGGCGCTGAAGTCATTCCTCATCTACGCCCTCGGTCCGGGCCAGAAGGTGGCCACGCAGCTGTTCTACGCAGAGCTGCCGGCGCCGCTTCTCGCCAAGGCCAAGGAGCAGGTGACGAAGCTGCAGTGCAACGGGAGCCCGCTCTAGCGGCCCGATGGCATCAGCATCCGTAAGCGCAGGCGGCGACCGTCCGGTTCTCGGGCGGTCGCCGCTTTCGCGCCTTCCCGATCAGATCCTCAAGTGGGGCCTGACCGTGCTGGCGGGCGCGATCCTCGTCCTGATCGCGTTCTTCTTCGTGCGCCTCTACATCGAGGCGCGCCCGGCGTTCGACAAGTTCGGCGTCTTCGGCTTCACGTTCGACAACAACTGGGACGTGTCGCGCTCGATCTACGGCGCCCTGCCGCTCGTGGTGGGCACGCTGATCACCGCGAGCGTGGCGCTCCTCATCGGCGTGCCCGTGGCGATCGCCGCGGCGCTGTTCGTCACCGAGCTCTGCCCGCAGAAGGCGCGCGGGGCGCTCACGATCATGATCGACCTGCTGGCGGCCGTGCCGTCCGTGGTCTACGGCCTCTGGGGCGTGTTCGTGCTGATCCCCAAGCTCAAGCCGGCCGAGCAGTGGTTCACGGACACCTTCCACTTCATCCCCTTCATCGGCGGCGCGGCGGTGGCGGGACCCAACTACTTCATCGGCGGCCTGATCCTCGCGATCATGATCGTGCCGATCGTCAGCGCCATCACGCGTGAGGTGATGGCCACCGTGCCGCTCGACCACAAGGAGGCCGCGCTCGCCCTCGGCGCCACGCGCTGGGAGATGATCCGCACGGCGATCCTGCCCTACTCGCGCGCGGGGATCACCGGCGCGGCGATGCTCGGCCTCGGCCGCGCGATCGGCGAGACGATCGCGGTCACGCTCGTGGTGGGCAACGCGCCGGTGATCGGCAAGCACCTGTTCGACCAGGGCTACACGCTCGCCGCCGTGATCGCGAACGAGTTCGGCGAGGCGGCGAACAACCCGCTCCACCGCGCCGCGCTGATCGCGGCCGGCCTGGTGCTGTTCGTGCTCACGCTGATCGTGAACGCGGCCGCGCGCTGGTTCGTGTCACGCGGGCAGCGGGGCAACCGCGCCGCGGCCGAGCCCGCGGGGGTGGCGGCATGAGCGCGATGTCCGCGGGCGGCGTGCTGCCGCCCGTGTCGCCTGGGCGCAAGCGCAAGGACGCGACCATGCGCGTGCTCCTCGGCCTCGGCACTGCCGTGGCGCTCGTGCCGCTCGTGCTGGTGCTCTGGTACGTGGCCAAGCGCGGGCTGGGCGCCTGGAGCAGCAGCTTCTTCACCACCGACCCCACCGGCAACTTCCTCGGCAACCCCGGCGGAGTGAAGAGCGCCATTCTCGGCACGCTCGAGATGGTCGCGCTCGCCACCCTGATCGCGGTGCCGATCGGCGTCGGCGTGGCGCTCTACCTCACGGAGTACGGGAAGGACTCGAAGTTCGCGAGCGCCGTCCGCTACTTCGTGGACGTGATGACGGGCGTGCCGTCGATCGTCTTCGGCCTGTTCGTCTACATCGTGCTGATCCTCAGCGGTGTCGGCGGCGGCGGCTACGCCGGCTGGAAGGGATCGGTCGCGCTCGCGCTGCTGATGCTGCCGATCGTCACCCGCTCCGCCGAGGTGGTGCTCCTGCTCGTGCCGAACACCCTGCGCGAGTCCGCGCTCGCGCTCGGCGCGCCGCGCTGGCGAGTGGTGGCACGCGTGGTGCTTCCCACCGCGCTGCCGGGCCTCGTCACCGGCATGCTGCTGGCCGTTGCCCGCGCCGCCGGCGAGACGGCGCCGCTGCTCTTCACGGCAGCGATCGTCAACGGCACGAGCTTCAACCTGGGCACGCGCATGAACTCGCTGCCCGTGCAGATCTTCAACGACGTCGGACAGGCACAGGACCGGCTCGTCACGCGCGCCTGGGGCGCCGCGCTGACGCTGGTGCTGATCGTCCTCGTCTTCACCCTGATCGCCCGACTGATGTCCAGAAGGAGTCGCCTGACATGACCATTCCGCTGACCTCAAGCCAGCGTGGCACGGAGACCGAGCAAGCTCCCGATCAGAAGCGCCGGTTCGAGCCGAGCGGCAAGGATCAGGCGACTGGCGCCGGCCGGCGCGTATCCATCAAGGGCCTGAGCGCCTGGTACGGCGACCAGTACGCGGTGAAGGAGCTCGACCTGGAGTTCGAGCCCAACAAGGTCACCGCCATCATCGGCCCGTCAGGCTGCGGCAAGTCCACGATGGTGCGCTGCATCAACCGCATGCACGAGGAGATCCCCGGCACGCGCGTGGAGGGCGAGGTGCTGCTCGACGACCAGGACCTGTACGCGAACGAGGTGGACGTGACCTCGGTGCGCCGGGCCGTGGGCATGGTGTTCCAGAAGCCCAACCCGTTCCCCACGATGTCGGTGTACGACAACGTGGCCTCGGGACCGAAGTTGAGCGGCACCAAGGGCAAGCACCTGAAGGAGCGGGTGGAGCAGAGCCTGCGCTCCGCCGCGCTCTGGGACGAGGTGAAGGACCGCCTCGACCGTCCCGGCATCGGGCTCTCGGGCGGCCAGCAGCAGCGGCTCTGCATCGCGCGCACGCTCGCGGTCGAGCCCGAGGTGGTGCTGATGGACGAGCCGTGCTCGGCGCTAGACCCGGTGGCCACGCTGCGCATCGAGGAGCTGATCGAGGAGCTGAAGACGCGCTACACGATCGTCATCGTCACGCACAACATGCAGCAGGCCGGGCGCGTGGCGGACTCGACCGCGTTCATGCTCACGGGCGAGCTGGTTGAGGTCGGCCCGACGGAGACGATCTTCACCAAGCCCACAGACGACCGCACCGAGCAGTACGTGAGCGGTAGGTTCGGCTGATCATGCCCGAGACCAGGCAGGCCTTCCACGACGAGCTGACCGAACTCGAGACCCAGGCGCTGGCGGGACTCGACATGGTCGTGACGGCGCTCGAGCGCACGATGGAGGCGCTCTCGCAGCAGGACGTCGAGCTCGCCGCGATGGTGATCGCCGACGATGACCGCATCGACGGCCGCTACCTCGAGGTGCACCAGGGCATCCTGTCGCTGCTCGCGCGCCAGGCGCCCGTGGCCACGGACCTCCGCCTCGTGGCCGCGCTGCTCGACGTGATCAAGCACGTGGAGCGCATGGGCGACCAGTGCGTGAACATCGCGAAGACGATCCCGCTGACGGGCCACGAGCCGCCGATCGTGCCCGAGCTGCTCTCGACGCTGCTCGAGATGGGGCGCCGCGTGACGCAGATGATCGAGCAGTCGAAGAAGGCGTTCGCCGGGCGCAACGTCGAGCTGGCCGAGGACCTCGTGTCGCGCGACGAGGCCGTGAACCGGATGCACCGCGAGTGCTTCCGCATCGCCCTCGAGGCCGGCGAGGACGTGGACACGCGCGAGTGGGCGATGATGATGCTCGGCGTGGGCCGCGCGCTCGAGCGCATGGGCGACAACGCCGTGGACATCGGCGAGCAGACCGCGTTCATCGTCACGGGGTTGTTTCGGGAGTTCACCGACGCGTCGCATCCTGCCGGCGTCTCGTAGCCCGGTTCTTGGTTCTTGGTTCTTAGTGCGCGCGCCCGCGGAGTGATCCGCCCGGCGCCTTAGCGCGCACTTATCTCCAACGAACCCGTCTGGCCAGGACTCGCCGGCGGGCCCCCTCAAATCCCGCCTCACCGAAAGGAAGGGAGCTATGAAACGGCTCTTCTTCGCGGCGATCCTCGTCGCGGCGGCTGTCGCTGTGTCGCTGAGCTTCGGCTCGAGCCACCGCGAGGCTCCGCTCACGGCGCTGGACCCGACCGCGGACAACACGGACGTCTACGCGTTCACGGCACCCGATGCCACGAACGCGCTGACGGTCGTGGCGAACTGGATCCCGTTCGAGGATCCGGCCGGCGGCCCGAACTTCTACCGGTTCGACGACCGCGCGCACTACTGGATCAACATCGACAACACCGGGGACGGCGTGTACGACGTCCGTTACCTGTTCAAGTTCAAGACCCACTATCTGAACAAGAACTCGTTCCTGTACGCGTTGCCCGGCGTGAGCTCGATCACCGATCCGAAGCTGCAGGTCCAGCAGACCTACTCGGTCACGCTCGAGAGGTACAAGAACGGCAAGGAGCAGTCGTCGAAGGTGGTCGGGCGCAACATCCCGGTCGCGCCGAACAACGTCGGCCCGAAGACGATCCCCAACTACACGGCGGTCGCGAACCAGGCAATCCACTCGCTGTCCGGTGGCGCCAAGGTGTTCGCGGGGCAGCGTGACGACCCGTTCTTCGTGGACCTCGGTACGGCGTTCGACGCGATCAACCTGCGTCTCGGCACCGGCAACCAGGGCGGCGGCAAGGACGACCTGGCCGGCTACGCGGTCCACGCGATCGTGCTGCAGGTGCCGAAGTCCCAGGTGACGATCGACGGCAAGCCCGTGACGAGCCCGTCGGCTCCCAACGCCGTCGTTGGCGTGTGGAGCTCGACCGACCGTCCGCGCCTCGAGGTGCAGGGTGGCAACTCCGTGACCGCGTCGGTCGCGAAGAAGCACCACCACAAGAAGGGCAAGGGCAAGAAGTCGGACGGCGGCGGTTACGTGCAGGTGTCCCGCCTCGGCAACCCGCTCGTGAACGAAGTGATCATCCCGCTCGGGCAGAAGGATCACTTCAACGAGACCCAGCCGAGCCAGGACGCGGCGCTGTACGGCAAGTACGTCCTCAACCCGGAGCTGGCGCACGTGATGAACCTGCTGTTCAACATCAACGCGCCCGAGCACAACCGCACCGACATCGTGCAGGCGCTGCTCACCGGCATCCCGGGGAAGACGCAGATCGGCAAGCACCCGGTCGCGGCCGACACGCTGAAGATCAACCTCGGCGTGCCGCCCACCGCCAATCCCAACCCGCTCGGCGTTCTCGGCGGGGACCTCCAGGGGTTCCCCGACGGGCGCAGGCTCACCGACGACGTGACGGACATCTCGCTCCGCGTGGTCGCCGGCGTGCTGAAGGGCAACAACGTCCCGCTCGGTGACGGAGTGGACCAGAACGACAAGCCGTTCCTGGCCAGCTTCCCGTACCTGGCGGCACCGACCTCGGGGTTCGACTCGGAGATTCCGAAGCCGATCACCCCGACCCATCCTCCAACGCCCTAGGGCGCGAGGAGTCCGAACACCGGGAGGGGGTCCGCTGGGGCGGGCTCCCTCCCTCCGGGCCCCAGACCGAGAGAGAGCTCCGATGGCACTTCCACGCAACACACTTCTTCTGAAGCTCCTGGCCGTAGCCGCTGTGTTCTTCGCGGCGCTGGCCACGTTCGTGCTCGTGAACCGCGGCGGTCCCGCGCCCGCGCGGGTCGCCTACTCGGGCACGGACAACCCGGCCGCTCTGGCCGGCGCCTCCACGGACAAGCGCATCCAGGCCTTCCAGCAGCTCGTCCGCAGCCACCCGAAGGACTCGCGCGGCTACGGGTTCCTCGCCGACGCGTACCTGCAGAAGGTGCGCGAGACGGGCGACGCGAGCTTCTACACGCGCGCGGGAGCCGTGCTCGCCACGGCGCTGCGGCTCAACCCTCACGACCCGACGGCCGTCACCGAGATGGGCGTGCTCGCACTCGCGCGCCACGACTTCCGCGGCGGCCTGGGGTACGGCGTGGAGGCGCACAAGCTCCTGCCGTACGTGGTGCAGCCGCTCGGCGTGATGGTGGACGCCGAGGTGGAGCTCGGGCGCTACGCGGAGGCCGGCCGCACGCTCGCGCGCATGGTCGACGCCCAGCCCAACCTCTCCTCCTACGCGCGCGTGTCCTACTGGCGCGAGCTGCACGGCGACCTTCCGGGCGCGATCCGGGCGATGCAGCTGGCCGTGTCAGCCGGCGGCCAGGCGCCCGAGAACGTGGCCTACGTGCAGACGCTGCTCGGCAACCTCTACTTCATGATCGGGCACGACGGCGCGGCGATGTACGCGTACCGCACCGCGCTCGCTCACGACCCCGGCTACGTGCCCGCGAGCGCCGGCATCGCCGGCGTGGACGCCGCCCACGCCCGCTATGGGCCGGCGATCCGCCGCTATCGCGACGCGGTCGAGCGGCTGCCGCTGCCTCAGTACGTGGTGTCGCTCGGCGAGACGGAGCAGGCGGCGCGACACCCGCACGCGGCACGGCGCGATCTCGCGCTCGTCGGCGCCGAGGAGAAGCTGCTGCAGGCGAACGGCGTGAACACGGACGTCGACCTCGCGCTGTACGAGGCCAACCACGGCAGCCCGGCACGGGCGGTCGTGCTGGGACGGCGCGCCTGGGCGCAGGCTCCGAGCGTGCGCTCGGCGGACGCGCTCGGCTGGGCGCTCACGCGTGCCGGCCATCCGGTGGCGGGACTGCGCTTCGCGCACCGGGCACTCGCGCTCGGTTCGCGCGATCCGAATTTCCTCTACCACGCGGGAGTGAGCGCTCAGGCCGCCGGCCGCGCAGCCGAGGCGCGCGCCTACCTTGGTGAGAGCCTGGCGCTGAACTCCCGCTTTTCGCCGCTGTACGCCCCACGTGCGCGGCGCGCACTTCGTGCGCTCGGAGGTCAGGGGTCGGGGGTCGGAGGATGAGGCGCCTCTCGTTTGCCATCGCCCTCGTTGCCGTTGGGCTGTTCGCGGCTTCGGCGTCGGCTCATCCGCTCGGCAACTTCAGCATCAACCACCTGGATCGGCTGAAGGTGTCGGCCAACCGGGTGGACATCACCTACATCCTCGACCAGGCTGAGATCCCGACGTTCCAGGAGCGCGGGCTCGCGCCGTCGGTGGTGCTCGCGCGCAAGAAGGCCGAGGTGCAGCGCAACCTCGTCCTGACGGTGAATGGCCGGCCCGTGCCGCTCACGTTCGGCGCCGCGGGGCAGATCACGTTCCCGCCGGGCCAGGGCGGGCTGAAGCTCACGCGCGTGGTGGTGCCGCTGTACGCGCTCGTGTCGCAGCCGCGCTCGGTGCAGCTGCACGACGGCACGTTCCCCGGGCGGATCGGCTGGAAGGCGATCGTCGCTCAGCCCGGCAACGGCACCGACGTGCACTCGACCGTGTCGGCGGGCGACCCCACCGACGGCCTGCACTCGTACCCGCAGGACATGCTGAAGAGCCCGCTCAACGAACGCGACGCGCGACTCGGCGTGAAGCCGGGCGACGGCTCGCTGACCGCACCGAAGGCGATCGGCGCCGGCGACTCGACCACCCACAACCGCTCGGGCGACGGCTTCGCCGGCGTGTTCGCGGATGCCGCCGCCGGCCGCGGCGTGCTCGTGTTCTTCATGCTCGCGGCGCTGGCCTGGGGCGCGATCCACGCACTTTCCCCCGGCCACGGCAAGACGATGGTCGCCGCCTACCTCGTGGGCACGCGCGGAACGGCGCGCCACGCGGTCGCACTCGGCGCGACGGTCACGATCACCCACACGATCGGCGTCTTCGCGCTCGGCGCAGTCACGCTGCTGCTGTCGCAATGGATCCTGCCGGAGCAGCTCTACCCATGGCTGAACCTGGCCTC
>DASXCV010000086.1:0-13873 GCA_036491015.1 Thermoleophilaceae bacterium
GTGTACTCGCTCATGCCGGCGTGGCCACCTTGCGCCGGGGCGCCCGCTTGGCCTTCGGCTTCCCGGCCGGCAGCAGGCCCTGCAGGAAGTGGCCGGTGTAGGACTCCGGCACCGCCGCCACCTCCTCGGGCGTGCCCCAGGCCATCAGCGTGCCGCCCTCCTCGCCGCCCTCCGGGCCCATGTCGACGATCCGATCGGCGGTCTTTATCACGTCGATGTTGTGCTCGATGACCACGACCGAGTTGCCCTGATCGACCAGCCGCTGGAGGACCTCCAGGAGCTTCTCGATGTCGGCGAAGTGCAGGCCGGTGGTCGGCTCGTCGAGGATGTACAGCGTCCGGCCGGTCGCCACCTTGCACAGCTCCGACGCCAGCTTCACGCGCTGGGCCTCGCCGCCGGACAGCGTCGTGGCCGGCTGCCCGAGCCGCATGTAGCCCAGCCCGACGTCGACCAGCGTCTGCAGGCGCCGCTTGATCTTCGGGATGTTGGCGAAGTACTCGACCGCCTCCTCGATCGGCATGTCGAGCACGTCGGCGATGGTCTTGCCCTTGAAGCGGATGTCCAGCGTCTCGCGGTTGTAGCGCTTGCCGTGGCACTGCTCGCACGGCACGTAGACGTCGGGCAGGAAGTGCATCTCGATCTTGATCTGCCCGTCGCCGCGGCACACCTCGCAGCGGCCGCCCTTGACGTTGAACGAGAAGCGCCCCGCCTTGTAGCCGCGGGCCCGCGCCTCCTGGGTCTTGGAGAACAGGTCGCGGATCTGGTCGAAGAGCCCGATGTAGGTGGCCGGGTTGGACCGTGGGGTGCGGCCGATCGGCGACTGGTCGACGCTGATGATCTTGTCCAGGTGCTCGAGCCCGCGGATGCGCCGGTGCGTGCCCGGGCGCAGCTTCGCCCGGTGCAGGCGGTTGGCCACCGCCTTGTAGAGGATCTCGTTCACGAGGGTCGACTTGCCCGACCCCGAGACGCCCGTGACACAGCAGAACACGCCCAGCGGGATCTTCACGTCGACGTCGCGGAGGTTGTGCTGGGCGGCCCCCTGGATCTCCACATAGGCGGATGGCTTGCGCCGCTGCGCCGGCACCTCGATCCGGCGCGCGCCCGACAGGAACTGGCCCGTAGGCGAGTCCGGCACGGCCATGATCTCCTCGGCCGTGCCGCGCGCCACCACGTGGCCCCCGTGCTCGCCCGCCGCCGGGCCCATGTCGACCAGGTAGTCGGCCGCGCGCATCGTCCCCTCGTCGTGCTCGACGACCAGCACGGTGTTCCCGAGGTCGCGCAGCCGCTTCAGCGTGCCGATGAGCCGCTCGTTGTCGCGCTGGTGCAGGCCGATCGACGGCTCGTCGAGGATGTAGAGCACGCCGACCAGCGACGAGCCGATCTGCGTGGCCAGCCGGATCCGCTGCGCCTCGCCGCCCGACAGCGTCGCCGACGCCCGCTCCATCGACAGATAGCCGACGCCGACGTTGTCGAGGAAGCGCAGCCGCTCGTCGATCTCGCGCAGGATGAGCCGGGCGATCGCCCGATCCTGCGCCGACAGCTCGAGCTGCGCGAGCCACTCGAGCGCCCGCTTGGCGCTCATCCCCGTGAACTCGTGGATGGCCTTCTCGCCCACCTTCACGGCCCGCGACTCCGGCCGCAGCCGCGCGCCCTTGCACTCCGGGCACGGCCGCACCGACATGTACTCCTCGATCTTCTCCCGGGAGTAGTCGGAGTCGGTCTCCTTGTAGCGCCGCTCCAGGTTGGTGACGATCCCCTCGAAGCTCGTGGTGTACGAGCGCCGGCGGCCGTAGCGGTTGCGGTACGAGATGTAGAGACGGTCGCCGTTCGTGCCGTAGAGGAAGCAGTCCTGCACCTCCTCGTCGAGGTCCTCCCAGGGCGTCTCCATGTCGATCTCGTAGCGATCGGCGATCGCCTGGGTCATCTGCTCGTAGTAGTTCGAGGCGCTCGTGGACCAGGGCAGGATCGCCCCCTCGGCGAGCGACAGCGACGGATCCGGCACCACCAGCTCCGGGTCGATCTCCATCTGCGAACCGAGGCCCATGCAGCGCGGGCAGGCGCCATGCGGCGAGTTGAAGCTGAACATCCGCGGCTCGAGCTCCGGCATCGAGGTGCCGCAATTGAGGCAGGCGAAGCGCTCCGAGTAGGTCTTGATCTCGCCCGAGTCCACGAGCTCGACCTCGAGGATCCCCTCCGCGAGGCCCACCGCGGTGTCGATCGAGTCCGCCAGCCGCTTGCGCAGGTCCGCGCGCATCACGAGCCGGTCCACGACGACGGCGATGTCGTGCTTGAACTTCTTGTCGAGGACGATGTCCTCCTCGAGCCGCCGCAGCTCGCCGTCCACCTTCACGCGCGTGTAGCCCTCCGCGCGCAGCTCGTCGAACAGCTTGCCGTACTCGCCCTTGCGGCCCCGGACCACCGGCGCCAGCACCATGAACCGAGTGCCTTCCTCGAAGGTCATCACCTGGTCCACGATCTGCTCGGCGGACTGCGCGGCGATCGGCTGGCCGCAGTTGTAACAGTGCGGATGGCCGATCCTCGCCCAGAGCAGGCGCAGGTAGTCGTAGATCTCGGTGACCGTGCCGACGGTCGAGCGCGGGTTGCGCGAGGTGGTCTTCTGGTCGATCGAGATCGCCGGCGACAGACCCTCGATCGAGTCCACGTCCGGCTTGTCCATCTGGCCGAGGAACTGGCGCGCATAGGCGGACAGCGACTCGACATAGCGGCGCTGGCCCTCGGCATAGATCGTGTCGAAGGCAAGGCTCGACTTGCCGGAGCCCGATAACCCGGTTATGACAACCAGCGCGTTGCGCGGCATCCTCAGGTGGAGGTCCTTGAGGTTGTGCTCGCGAGCGCCGGCGATGACTAGTTCGCCCTGTGGCCTCACTGATAGGTAAGTCTAGGCATACGAACGGATGTTCCCCATCTGGTTTTGGCGGACAGTGCGGGAATCCGCACCTGCATGCGCGGGGTGACGCGATTGATCGGCCCTCCCCCGGCGGCGAGGATTTGCGCATGTTCCGGGACGATCACTTGCCCAAATCCCGTCGTGGCGACGTCATTCAGAATGACATCACCGGCGAACGCGCCATCGTGCTCGTCGGCACGCACGAATCGCAGGACGGCCGCACGGTCGGCTTCCTGGGCGTGCGCCCCGGCAGCCCCGTGGTGGGCGAGCACGTCCACCCCACCATCACCGAGCGCTTCCGCGTGGTCTCGGGCCGGCTCTGCGTGCGCATCAGCGGCGCCGAGAGCATCCTCGGGCCTGGCGACGAGGTGACGGTCCCGCCCGGCGTCCCCCACCACTGGTGGAACGCCGGCGATGTGGAGGCCCAAGTGGTCGTGGACATGGACCCCGGCCGCCGCTTCGAGCTCATGCTCTGCACCGTGTGCGGGCTCGCCAACGACGGCTTGACGAACGAGAAGGGCATGCCGCGCCTGCTTCAGCTCGCCGTGATCGCCCACGAGTTCGGCGACGTCATCGAGTTCGTCCGGCCGCCACGGGCGCTCCAGCGCCTGGCGTTCGCGCTCCTCGCCCCGGTCGGGCGTGTACTGGGCTACCGGCCCTGCTACGAGCGCTACATGCGCCCCTACGCCCGGGTCGACGTGATTCCCGACCTGCTCGAGTTCGTCGACGATGACGGCCGCGACGCCGCGGCCGCCGCCTGAGTCTTCACTCGGCGCGGTTGCACCAGCATGGCCTTGAGGTGTCTTGTTTTTTGCACGGAAAACGTGCGTTTTCGAAGACACCTGCTCATGCAGGTCCCGCGCGGGCGCTCAGGCGCCGATGCGTGAGTAGACGTCGTCCAGGATGGCGTCCTGGTCGTCGAGCTGGAAGTTGTCCGCCAGGTAGCGGGCCGCCTCCTCGCGCGGGGTCCCGTTCAGCGCCATGTTGAGCGCCACGAGGCGCGCGCCCTCTGGGCCCGCGGCGCCGATCGGCTGTTGGGGCGCGGGCGCGGGGGGCTCTGGCGCGGGTGCCTCCGCCTCCGGCTCGGGCGCCGGCTCCTGGATCGCGCCGCCGTTGCTCGCGCGCTCCGCGGCGCTCGGCCAGCCGCCGCCCTCCGGGGTGAACTCTTCCGTGGCCGCCGCCAGCTCGGGCTCGGGCTCGGGCTCCGGCTCGGCCGGGCGCACGCTGAGCAGCTCCTGGCGGATCGACACCAGCTCGGTCTCGAGGTCGCCGGCGCCGCCGCGCATCTGGCCCACGAGGCCGGTCGCGCCCTCGTGGATGCCCGCGATGAGCGTGTTCAGCTCGGTCTCGAGGGCCGCGGCACGCTCGAGCATCTTGGCCGCGGTCTCCTGGACGCGCTGCAGCTGCTCAGCCGACTCCTGATCCGCCCGCTCGCGCGCCTCCCGCGCGCGCCGTGAGGCGTCCTCGCTCACCCGGCGGGCCTCGGCGCTGGCGCGCTCCTCGATCTGTGCGGCGCTCTCCTCGGCAGCCTCCACGATCTGGCGCACCTGCTCCGCCGCGGCGCCCGCGACGCCGGCAGGCGTGGCCTTGAGCTGCGCCTTCAGCTCCGCGATTGCGTCGGCGAGCTGCCGCAGGTGAAGGTCGACTTCCTCCTGCTCGTAGCCGCGCCGGGCCACGGTGAAGTCCTTGCGCTCGATGAAATGTCGATCCAGCTCCACGCTTCCTCCCGTCGGCGATCCGGCCCTCAGCGTAGCGGACGGAACGCGCGGGCTTGTGCCGCCACGCTCGCCGCGCAGCCGCCGGCCCAGATCCCCCGCATGCGGGCGGAAGGCGCTTATGAGCGAGCGCAACCTGCCGATCGCCGCAAGCTAGCGACCCGTCCGGTCAGATCCGCTTGAGCTCGAACCAGACCGACGAGCGGTCCGCGGTGTCGACGCCCCAGCGGGCCGCAAGGCGGTCGACCAGATAGAGGCCCCAGCCGGACGGGCTCTCGAGCGGCTCGTCCGGGCGCGGCGGCGGCTCGAAGCCATCGCCGCTGTCGCTCACCTCCACGCGCACCGCGTCCGGGGTGAGCGCGACGGTCACCCGGACGGGGTCCTCGCCGGGATCGCCGTGCTTCACGCTGTTCGTGATCAACTCGGTGACGAGCAGGCGCACCGTCTCGAGCTGCGCGGCCTCGAGCCGCTCGCCGAGCGGGGAGAGCGCCTCGCGCGCCGCTCCCGCGGACTGTGCCGCCGCGGGCAGCTCCAGCTCGAGATCGACGGTTCCGGCACCCTCCACGTGGCGGCTGCGCGCGCCGTCCTCGAGACCCACGACCATGATCGCGATGTCGTCGCGCGGCGGGCCGTCCATCCCACCGAGCGCCAGCGCCTCGATGTGGCTGGCCACCTCGGGCGGGCTCTGGCCGTCGCACTGGGCGAGCGCGCTCTCAAGCTCGTCGTTCGAGAGCAGCCGCTGTGGCGCGTACGCATCGGTCACGCCGTCCGTGTAGAAGACCACCTTGTCGCCCGGTTCCAGCGTCACCTCGCTGGTGGTGAGCGGCGGGTCCTCCATGATGCCGAGGATCGTCCCGGAGCTGCCGAGCGCCTTCACCTGTCCATCGCGCAGGAGCAGCGGCTGCGGGTGGCCGCCGCTCGCGATCTGGAGCCGGCCCTGGCCGGGTTCGAACACGGCGAAGGCGAGCGTGCAGAAGCGCTGATCCGGCCCGTGGCGCAGCAGCGCCTGGTTCAGTACGCCGAGGATGCCGGTGGGGTCGTGCTCGTGAATGGCCGTCGCGCGCAGGGTGTAGCGGGCCAGCGCGGTGACCGTTGCGGCCGCCGCGCCCTTGCCGCAGACGTCGCCCACCGCGATCCCCCAGCGCTCGCGGCCCATCTCGAAGATGTCGTAGAAGTCGCCGCCCACCTCGTCGCCCGCGCCCGCCGGGCGGAAGCGCGCGGCCACCGCCACGCCAGGGATCTCGGGCAGGTTGGGCGGCAGCAGGCTCCGCTGCAGCGTGGCGGCGATCTCGTGCTCGTGCTCGTAGAGGCGGAGGTTGTCGATGGCCACCGAGGTGATCTGCGCAAGCTGCACCAGGATCGCCTCGTCGTTGCTGCTGAAGGCGCCGTCGCGCTTGTCGGACAGGTGCAGCAGCCCGGTGTTGCGGCCCGCACGATCCACGAGCGGGGCGGCGAGCCAGCTCGCCGTGCCCTCGGCTGGGTCCACGCGCGACCAGGACGGGTGCGCGTGAAGCTCGGCGTCGTTGAGGCGAACGAGCTCGCCCGCCTCGCACACCCACTCGTGAAGCGGCGGCATGACGTGCGGCTCGCGCCACTGGATCGGCTCGCCGGGCTGCGCGATCGTGTCCGTGACGAGGCCGCGCTCGCCGCTCTTCAGGCTCGCCACCGCCCTGCCCGCGCCCACGATGTGCAGGGCATTGAGCGTGACCAGCTGTGCGAGCTCGTCCACGGCGCGCGCCGCGGCGATCGCCAGCGCCGCATCCGCCAGCCCGCGCAACTGCGCGCTGTGCTGCTGCTCGAGCCGCGCCGCCTCCTGTGCCTCGCGGAAGCCGCGCTGCGCCATCTCGAAGGTGGAGAGGCTCTCCATCGCGAACTTGGTCGCGGCCGTGGCCACGCGCGCGTGTTCCTCGGCCGAGGACGCGAGCGCCAGCGCCTCGGCGAGCGACTCGTGATGGATCGCCGCGAGGTCGAGCGTGCTGAGGCCCTGCCCCACCGCCGTGCGCCCGAGGTCGTACGCGCGCTCCAGCCCGCGCTCGCCGGCCTCTGCGCTCACGTAGTCGTGAAACGCGGCGGCATAGGCGAAGCGGAACTGCTCGCGTACGTCCGTCACGCCGTGCTTCCCACGTAGCGCGCCACCAGCACGAGGGCATCGTCGGTGCTCTTCCCGTACTCCTCGAGCAGCCGGTCGGCGATCGTCTGCGGCGGGTCGTTCGCGTCCATCAGATCCAGATAGCCGCCACGCACGCCGTCGGTGGCGAGAATGAGCGTGTCGCCGGGCGATACGGACAGCTCGTTCGGCCGCAGAGAGGGAAGTTGGTGCCCCGGCACGCCGCCCACAAGCATGACACTCTCGCGCGCGCGGCCCTCACCGGGATCGGCGCGCAGCAGCGTGCCCTCGATGTTGCCCACGCCGAACCACGACATCGTGCCGCGGCGCCCGTCGAACGAGGCAAGCGTGATCACGGCGCCACGCGTACCCCGGAGGCTCTCGTGGCAGTTTTCGAGCAGCTCCGTCACCGGCCTCTCCGGGCGGCGTTCGAGCGCGTTCGCGGCGCTGCGCGCCGCCAGCGCGGCTTCGGGCCCGTGGCCGAGGCCGTCGATCGCCGCCACGAGCGCACCGCCCTCGAAGGGCAGCACCACGTGCAGGTCGCCGGACTCGGACTCGCCCTCGAACGCCAGCGTGGCCACCGCCCAGTCGACGATTGCAGGTGATTCCTCAGACACGATCAGGCGCCCACTTCTTCATCACGATCGTGGTCCCCTTCGACACCTCGGACTCGATCGCGAACTCGTCCATGAGCCGGCGCGCGCCGGGCAGGCCGAGCCCCAGGCCGTTGCCCGTCGAGAACGAGTCCCGCATGGCGAGCTCGAGGTCCGGGATGCCCGGCCCGTCGTCGCGCGCGATCACCGTGATGCCGGGGCGGCCGTCGTTGTCGACTCGGAGCACGATCTCGCCCCTCTCGGCGTAGAGCAGGATGTTGCGTGCCAGCTCGGAGATCGCCGTGACGATCAGCGTGAGATCGATGCTCGAGAACCCGAGCCCGGCCGACAGCTCACGCCCCTTCTCGCGAGCGGCTACGACATCCGCGTCTGTGCTGACGGATACGAGGACCTCATCGGTCACCGTCGGTGGGCTCCTTGAGTTGCGCGTCGAGGAAGGTGAGCCCCTCCTCGAGGTCCAGGGCGGTGTGCACGTCTTCGAGGCTCATACCGAGCTGGACCATTGCGAAGGCCACCTCGGGCTGAATGCCGACGATCACCGTCTCCGCGCCACGCAGTCTCGTCATGTGTGCGATCCCGCGCAGCGACCGCGACGCAAAGGAGTCCATCACGTCCAGCGCCGTGACGTCCACGATTATTCCGCGTGAGCGGAACCGTCCAACTTGCTCGACAAGGTCGTCCTGCAGCTGGAGGACGTCGCCGTCTGAGAGGGCCGCCTGAATCGAGGCGATCAGGTAGTGCCCCTGCTTGAGTATCGGGACAGCCATTCCGGTTACCCCCTGCTACCTAGCGGATCTCGACTGCCTCGTCCTCGCCCTTCGTAACCTCGTAACCCAGCAGCCGCTCCGCCTCCTCGATGCCACCCTGGAGGTCGCCGACGGCGTTCATCTTGCTCAGGTCGACGCCGATCGTGACGAGCGTCTGGGCGATCTCAGACGACAGGCCCGTGATGATCACGCTGGCGCCCATGAGGCGGGATGCCTCGACCGTCTGCACGAGGTGGTTGGCCACCGTGGAGTCGATCGTCGGGACGCCGGTGATGTCGATCACGACCACCTTGGCGCGGTTCGCGCGGATTCCACGCAGGAGCTGCTCGGTGACCTGGCGCGCGCGCTGCGAGTCGATCACGCCGATGATCGGCAGGATCAGCAGACGCTCGCGGACCTGGAGCACCGGAGTGGAGAGCTCCCGGATGGCCTCCTGCTGCTGGCGGATGATGCGCTCGCGCTCCTGCACGAACGACACAGCCACCGTGTTGGCGATTCGGTTTGCGGCCGGCTCGTAGGCGTCGAGCACGCGGTTGAGCAGGTCGAAGTCCGACTGGTACTTCTCGAAGAGAGAGCGGGCGAGCACGTCGCGAAGGAGCAGCACGATGCCGACGACCTCGTTGGTCTCGACCCCTCGCGGGATGATTCGCTCTGACAGGTTGCGCGCGTAGTCCTGGAGGGCCTCGACGCTACCGGTCTCGAGCACGGCCACGTAGTTGTCGTACACGGTCGTGGCCTCGGAGAAGATCTCCTCCTGGCTCATCGCCGTGAGCAGCTTTGCCTCGCCGATGCGCCGCGCCCATTCCTCGCGCAGCTGGGTCCGGTTCTGCCTGAGGTGGGCCACCAGCTCGCGCAGGAGCGCGGCGCTCGATTCAGCTCCGTCCGCCGTCTCCCTTCCGCGCCGCGCTGTGGCCGCTCGGGCCCGCGGTGCGGCGGCTCCGTCCGCCTTGCGCGTCTTCGCCTTGTCAGCCATGTGTGCCTCTCTCCTTGCCGGAATCAGATCCGGCGAGGCGCGCACGCCCACGCCTCTCGGTTGCGGTCCTTAGTCGCCCCTTATTTGCGAGTCCGAGAGCGGCACAGTAGTACCTGAAGAACCTAATTTCCAGCGGCTCTGGACCTATTGCAGGGTGCGCGCGGTGACCGTCGCGGGCGGCTGCGCGCTCGCCGGGGGCGGCGCGTCGAAGCCTGCAGCCGCGTAGGCGTCCTTCTCGTCCAGCGTCTCGTTCTCGAGCAGTGCGTGCGCGAGCGAGTCGAGTCGCTCGCGGTTGTCCTGAAGGCGCTCGACCGCATGGCCGTAGCACTCCTCCACGATCCGGCGCACCTCGGAGTCCACCAGCTCGCGCGTGGACTCCGCCGGGGCGTTCGCGTCAGCCGCGGGGAACGGGCTCTCGTTGCCTGGGCGCGGGAGCACTGACACGAGGCCGATGGCCTCGGACATGCCCCAGCGCCCGACCATCTGGCGGGCGATTCCGGTGACCTGCTCGAGGTCAGATTCGGCGCCGGTCGTCACGTCGCCGTAGATGATCTGCTCGGCGGCGCGGCCACCGAGCGCGCCGATGATCCGGCCGCGCAGGAAGTTGGCGCCGTAGCCGTAGCGGTCGGCCGACGGGCTCTGGAAGGTCACGCCCAGCGCCTGGCCACGCGGGATGATCGACACCTTGCGGACGGGATCCGCCCCCGGCTCGAGCATCCCGAGCACGGCGTGCCCGGCCTCGTGGTAGGCGGTGCGCTCGCGCTCCTCCGCCGACAGCGTGATCCGCCGCTCGGTGCCGAGCACGATCTTCTCGAGCGCGTCGCTGAAGTCGTACGAGCTCACCTCGTTGTGATCGCGGCGCGCGGCGGTGAGGGCCGCCTCGTTCACCAGGTTGCGGAGGTCGGCGCCCACCATGCCGGGGGTGCTGGCGGCCACCTGGCTGAGGTCGACGTCGTCCGCGAGCGGCACCGAGCGGGTGTGCACCCTGAGGATCTGCTCCCTGCCGTCCTTGTCCGGCGGGTTCACGAACACGCGGCGGTCGAAGCGGCCCGGACGCAGCAGCGCCTGGTCGAGCACCTCGGGCCGGTTGGTGGCTCCCAGCACGATCACGCCTTCGGTGCCGGTGAAGCCGTCCATCTCGGTGAGGATCTGGTTGAGCGTCTGCTCGCGCTCGTCGTTGCCGCCGAACGATGCGCCACCGCCGCGCGAGCGGCCGATCGCGTCGAGCTCGTCGATGAAGATGATCGCCGGCGCCGCCGCCTTGGCCTGGGCGAACAGATCGCGCACGCGGCTCGCGCCCACGCCCACGATCGCCTCGATGAACTCGGACGCCGAGATCGAGAAGTACGGCACGTCCGCCTCGCCCGCCACGGCGCGCGCCAGCAGCGTCTTGCCGGTGCCCGGCGCTCCGGCGAGCAGCACGCCCTTCGGGATCGTGCCGCCGACCTTGCGGTAGCGATCCGGGTTCTTCAGGAAGTCGACGACCTCCTCGAGCTCGTCCTCGGCCTCGTCGATCCCGGCCACGTCCTTGAACGTGGTGCGCTCGGCCGAGTGCTCGTAGCGCTTGGCGGTCGAGCGGCCGAAGGAGCCGAGCACGCCGCCGCCCGAGGCTCTCCGCATCAGCGCGATGAACAGGCCGACCAGCAGCAGTGTCGGGCCGAAGCCGAAGATCAGCGTCTGCCAGAGCGGCGTGCCGGTGTCGACCTTGTGGGCGTTCACCGGCACGTTCTGGTCGAGCAGCGCCTGGGTGAGGCCGTCGTCGCCGAACTCGGGCCGGACGGTCTGGAACTTGACGACCTCCTTCGCGTCCTTGCCGGCCGGGTACTTCACGGCCTTCTTGAAGTCACCCTGGATCTCCTCGCCCTTGGAGCTGATCTCGGAGACGTTGCCGGCCTGCACCTGCTTGTAGAAGAGCGTGTAAGGGACCGACGGCCGGCTCGGCTTGGGCGACAGCGCGAAGCTGAGCACGATGTTGAGCGCGAGCGCCGCGAGCACGAACCACCAGAAGCGGCTGCGCGGCGGCGGCATGATCCGCTGCGGCTTCTGTTCCGGCTCCTTGTGGCCCTCGACCTTCCAGGGCGGCTTGGGTTGCTGGTCTTGGGACTGCTGATTGCGAGCGGGAGCGTCGGCCATGAGCCGACTGTAGCGCCCCTGAACGGCCGGTCAGCGGCGCAGCGTGACGGTCTTCGAAGCCGCCGCCGGATTGGCCGCGCTGCTGGTGACCTCGATCCTCAGCCGCGCGGTCACCTTCTTGTGCCTTCTCAGGGCGTGCAGCGCCGCCTTCCGCGCCTTTTTCGGGACCGCGAGCTTGAGCGTCGTGCTCGCGCCCGCCTTGAGCGAGCGGGAGGCGTTCTTCAGCTTGTACCGCTTCGCGGCGCCCGGGACGTTGAGGCTCCCGCCGGCCGAGGCCTTGCACGCGTCGGTCGGGCAGGTGAGCTTCACGGTCACGAACTTGCCGAGCTTCTGCCTGCCGCCTCGGCCGAGTCTGAACCTCACCGAGTGGCTGCCCGCCGGCGACCCCGGAGGCGCCGGTGAGGCCGGTGGCGCAGGCTCAGTTGGCTGTGGCGCGATCGCGATGCCGTGCGTCGCGGTCACAAAGCAGCCGTGCGGATCCGTGACCTTCAGCGTTGCCTGCTGCCCGCCGAGCGCCGTGAAGGCGTGGCTCACGTTCTGGCTCGAAGCGCTGCCACCGTCCGAGAACGTCCACCCGAATGTGAGCGGATCCGCCGGTGGGTCCAGGGAGATCTGGCCGCTGAAAGCCACCGCGGCGCCGAGCAATGCCTGGTCGGGCGCACCGATGCTCGCCGCGGGTGGCGGCAGCTCGTAGGCGCCCTTGTCCCGGCGCGCGGTGCAGTCGAAGTTGCCGTCGGCGACGCGCGGGCGGCCATCGAGGTCCGTCGTCGACTCCCCCACGGCGAGCGCGGCGCTCGAGCCGGTGTCGACCGCGGGACTCAGCGGCGAGGGCTTGAGGTGGTAGTCGCCTCCGGTCGGGTTGACGAACAGGTCGGACGGCGCCGACGCCGTGTTGTTCCCCGCCGCACCGCACGCGATGCCGGTGACCACCTGGTTGGGCACGTCGCTGTTCGTGCAGGACACCGTGGTTCCGGGGGTGTTGTCCACTTTCTGCCCCTCCAGCGTGATCGAGCTGTCGAGCGTGATCTGCATCGAATCGGTGGAGTGCGCCGCATCCGACCAGACACCGCTGTCGCCCGCGTCAGCTACGCCCGGATTGCCCGAGTCGATCGTCACGTTCCTCAGTAGCGCCGTGTGGCTTTGGTTGTTCGTCCCGGCGAGCAACCCAGCCGTACCACCGGTCAGCAGCGACGAGTCGATCGTCACATCGGCATTCGTTGTGCTGACCACCCACAGGCTTGATGAAGGGTTCGCGGCCAGCACGCTCCGCTCGATGTCCAAGCTGCCCGACACGATGATGCTGACCGGAAGGCCGTTGCCATTCGTCGTGATCGACGAGTCGTTCAGGTCGAGCGCCAGCGCCTGGGCGGCGATGCCGCTGCCGGTCCACGCACCCGACAGCTTCAGGCCGTTGAAGGTCGCGTCGCCCACAACCACATTCACTGCCGTGTTGCCGTTGCTCGGGTTCGTGAGCGTGATCGCCAGGTTGGAGAGCGTCGCGCTCGTCGTCCGCAGGTCGAGCGCGCTGCCGTTCGCGTCCTGCTCGATGGTCAGATCGCTCATCTGGAAGTGAGGCTCAGGCGACAGGCTGACCCCGCCGATGTCGACGCCGGGGGAGTTGCCATCGGTGCTCTTGTGGAGGATCTTGGTGGCCGCAGGCCCGGCGCCGACGATGCTGTCGCCGTCGTCGTCCGCCTGGTCGAAATTGAGATCCTCTTCGTAGGTCCCCGCAGCGAGGTTGATCGTGTCGCCGCCCGCGATCGCGCGCGCCTTGACGACGGCGCCCGCGATCGTCTGACACGCCCCCGCACCGGCGGACGTGCAGCTGCCCGCGTTGTTCCCCCCGGGATCGACGAAGAACACATCAGCCCGGGCGGCGGGGGCGATCACGAGCGAGACAGCAACAAACGCCGGTATGAGGAGGCTCCGCATGTGGCGACGCTAAACCGCGGAGCACCCCACCCTCAAGGGAGGTTTCCCCATACTTTGCAACTCTGGGGCGGCGCTAGGCGCCGGTCTGCGACCGCTCGAGCTCCCGCCGGAGCTCCTTGATCTCGTCGCGCAGCTTGGCCGCGTACTCGAAGCGCAGCTCGTCGGAGGCGAGCAGCATCTCCTCCTCCAGCTCCACCATCGTGCGCGAGATCTCCTCGGGCGTCATCTGCGCCTCCTGCGAGCGGCGGCGGGAGCGGCGGTTGGACGGCACCTTCGACTCGATCGCCAGGAAGTCGCTGATGTCCGAGATGCCCTTGACGATCGTCTCCGGCGTGATGCCGTGCTCCTCGTTGTAGGCCACCTGGATCTCGCGGCGCCGATCCGTCTCCGAGATCGCGCTGCGCATCGCGGCTGACTCCTTGTCCGCGTACATGATCACCTTGCCGCGGATGTTGCGGGCGGCGCGGCCGATCGTCTGGATCAGCGAGGTCTCGCCGCGGAGGAAGCCCTCCTTGTCCGCGTCGATGATCGCCACGAGCGACACCTCGGGCAGGTCGAGGCCCTCGCGCAGCAGGTTCACGCCCACGAGCACGTCGAACTCGCCGAGCCGCAGCTCGCGGATGATCTGGATCCGCTCGAGCGTGTCGATCTCGGAGTGCAGGTAGCGGACCTTGAAGCCGTACTCCATCAGGTAGTCGGTGAGGTCCTCGGCCATCTTCTTGGT
>DASXCV010000087.1:0-4816 GCA_036491015.1 Thermoleophilaceae bacterium
TGACCGCGACGGCGATGGCTTCGGCGACCTCAGCCAGGACGCCTGCCCGACTGACGCCGTGCGCCAGACCGCGTGCCCGGTGGCGCCGCCGGCGCGAGCGGCCGTGGTGTCGCGGGTGAGCCAGTCGGCCTCGCGCTGGCGCGAGGGGAAGGCGCTGGCTGTCTTGAGCCGACGCGCCCGGAAGCTGCCGGTGGGCACCACCTTCCGCTTCACGCTCGACAAGGCGGCGACGGCGCGCTTCGCGTTCAAGCTGCGCAAGGCAGGGCGGCGGGTAGGCGGCAGGTGCCGGACGCCGAGTAGGCGCAACAAGGGCAAGCGCCCGTGCGTGCGGTCCCTCGCGGCCGGGAGCCGGTCCTTCTCGAACGCGCACGCCGGAGCGAACAGAGTCCGCTTCGCCGGGCGCCTCTCGCGCAAGAAGAAGCTGCACCCGGGCAACTACACGCTGACGATCACCGCGACCAACGGGCCGGGACTTGTGTCGGTGCCGAAGCGGCTGAACTTCACGATCGTCAAGTAGCGCGATGCAGCTGCGCGTGGCCCGCCACACCGAGCGCCTCGACCAGGTCGTCGCGTTCTACCGCGACGGCATCGGGCTGAAGGAGATCGGCGGCTTCCACGACCACGACGGCTACGACGGCGTCTTCCTCGAGGTGCCCGGCACGGAGGCGCACCTGGAGCTGACCTCCGGCGGCGAGCACGGCGCGCCGGTGCCGCACCCGGAGTCGCTGCTCGTGCTGTATCTCGGCAATGCCGAGGCGGTGCAGGCCGTAGCCGCTCGCCTCGGCGTCGGTCCGGTCCCGCCAGCGAACCCGTACTGGGCCGAGCACGGGCTGACCTTCGAGGACCCCGACGGCTTCAGGGTCGTGCTCGTCCCCGAGCACTGGGCGCCGTGACTACTCCGGCGTGAGCTCCCACTTCGGCAGCTCCTTGAGCTGCTCGCTCAACCGCCGCCGCTGAATCGGCCGCACGAACATGAACCAGCAGGTGAGCGCGAAGGGCAGCAGGATGATCGCGTAGACGCGCCCGAGGACCATGAACAGCACCACGGTCGCGAGCACGAGCGCGAACGCAATCGCGGGCGCTGCGAGGTGGCGGCGCTGGATGCGGCGGACGGCTGAGTACTCCTCCTCGGGGATCTGATTCGTGTCCCAGGAGGTGCCGCATTTCTCGCACGTCCAGCGCTCGCCGTATTGCAGGTAGCGCATCTCGCCGCAGCCGCAGGTCACCGTGATCGGCGGCCCGCCAACACTCTTTCCCTTGGCCATTCCCCACCCACTTTAATGCCGAATGCGGCCGGGCGCGCGACCCTTGTACCTATTTGTTCATCGGTGTATGGTGTCGCGAACACTCGACGACTTGCCAGAAAGTGAGGGGGACTCGCGATGGCGACCACCGCCGATGGCGCTGCGACCACTGAGCAGCCGCCGACCATGGGGGGCAATGTGCAGAGCGTGCTGGCCACGGCGGCCACCAAGGCGCCGCCCGCCACGCTCGAGGAAGCGCGCAACCAGCCAGGCCGGATCGAGCGGATCGCGCAGATCACCGAGCGCATCGAGCGCGAGGGAATCAAGTACGTCTTCTTCCAGCAGGTCTCGATAACGGGCCGCGTGATGGGCAAGGGCGTGGTCTCGTCCTTCTTCCCCCAGGTCGCGCAGAAGGGCTACCAGCTGGTCTACGGCGCCACGGCCAACCTCTTCACCGACCGCGCCGGCAACTACATCGGCTTCGGGCCCGAGGAGTCGGAGCTCGCGGCGATCGCGGACCTCGACACGTTCGCGGTGCTGCCATGGGACAACCGCGTGGCGCGCGTGTACTGCGATTGCTACGACACGGAGTCGGGCGACCTGCTCGACGCCGACCCGCGGCAGAACCTGAAGAACGTGGTCGCGGAGTTCGAGCGGGAGCTTGGCTACAGCTTCCTGATCGGGATCGAGCCCGAGATGATGTGGCTCAAGCGCGGCGAGGACGGCTCGGAGCCCGAGGGCGTCACGAAGCCCTACTGCTACCACATCCACCAGTTCGAGGAACTGCGTCCGGTGCTGCTCGACGTGGTCGAGTACGGGCAGGCGCTCGGCCTCGACATGAGCTACGGCGACCACGAGGACGCGCCCGGCCAGCTCGAGCTCAACTTCCTCTTCGATCGGCCGGTGAAGACGGCCGACAACATCACCACCTACCGCCAGATCTGCGCGGCGGTGGGACGCAAGCACGACCTGTTGCCGACGTTCATGCCCAAGCCGTTCACGGGCGTGTCGGCCAACGGCCACCACCACCACTTCACGCTCTGCGACGCGGACGGCAAGAACGTGTTCCACGACCCGGACGGCCCGGGCCAGCTGTCCGACACGGCGCGGCACTTCCTCGGCGGCCTGCTCGACCACTTCGGCGCGCTGATGTGCGTCGGCAACCCGACGGTGAACTCCTACTGCCGCATGTGGGACACGGGTTTCTGGGCTCCCGTCTACAAGAACTGGGGCTGGCAGAACCGCACCTGCACCGTCCGCGTGGCGAGTGGAGGCCGCTTCGAGTACCGCGGCGTGGACTCGTCCTCCAACCCCTACCTGACGGTGGCGGCGCTGCTCAAGGCCGGCCTCGACGGCATCAAGCGCGAGCTCGACCCGGGCCCGCCGCAGGACGCGAACACCTACGACCTCCTCTCGCAGAACGGCCAGACCACGCTCGAGCGCGTGCCGGACAGCCTCGGCGCGGCGCTCGACGAGCTCGCCAAGGACGAGGTGGTGAAGAGCGCGATGCCCGGCCGGCTCTACAAGGTGTTCCACGACTACAAGCGGGACGAATGGGAGCGCTACCTCGCCGCGGTCACCGACTGGGAGCGCGACGAGTACCTCGAGGTCCTTCCCTAGCCATGTGCGGCATCGCGGGAATCATCTATCGCGACGGCGGCGGCGAGCAGCACGTGGGCCGCGACATGACGGCCATGCTCCAGGCGATGAAGCACCGCGGCCCGGACTCCACGGGCTACGCGCTCTATCGCTCCACACAGGCGGGCTACGTGATGCACGTGAAGCTGGCCGAGGCCAACGGGCACCACGAGTTCGACTACGAGAGCCAGCTGCGCCGGCAACGCCACGACGTCGAGGCGCGCGTGCGCGAGCTTGGCGCCCACATCCACGAGATCGTGCCGGCCACCGAGCACGGCCTGACGATGACGTTCGACCACGACGGCGACCTCAAGCGCCTTGCCGACTACGTGGAAGACGTGCGCGGGGTCGAGGTGCTGTCGCTCGGTCACTCGCTCGAGATCGTCAAGGACCTCGGGGACGCGAAGACGGTGGCGCACGACTACAAGCTCGACGGGTTCATAGGCACGCATGCCATCGGCCACGCGCGCATGGCCACCGAGTCCGACGTGGACATCGCCAACGCGCACCCCTACTGGGCCTACCCGTTCCCGGACGTGGCGGTGGTGCACAACGGCCAGCTCACCAACTACCACCAGTGGCGCCGCCGGCTCGAACGCGCCGGGCACCGCTTCCAGTCCGAGTGCGACTCCGAGATCATCGCCGTGTACCTGGCCGAGCGGATGGCGCAGGGCGACTCGCTCGAGGACTCGATGCGCCGCTCGCTCGACGAGCTGGACGGCGTGTTCACCTACATCTGCGTGACCGAGGACGCGCTCGGCATGGCCAAGGACGAGCTCGGCGCCAAGCCGCTCGTGCTGTACGAGGCGGACGACATCGTGGCGCTCGCCTCCGAGGAGATCGCGATCCGCAAGGTGGTGGATCGCGAGATCGAGACCTATGACCCATACGAGAGCGAG
Source organism: Thermoleophilaceae bacterium (assembly GCA_036491015.1). Lineage (GTDB taxonomy): Bacteria > Actinomycetota > Thermoleophilia > Solirubrobacterales > Thermoleophilaceae > JAICJR01. The sequence goes on from DASXCV010000087.1 coordinate 3,782, forward strand.
GTGATGGTGTGGACCAGGTGAAGGCTGCGGACACGCCCGGGACCGAGGAGGTCTTGTACGACCCGCGCGGACTCGTGGAGCTCGACGGCTCGATTCCGAAGGTCTCCGAGATCGACGGCAAGACCGCCGTGTTCGACGCGCACAACCTCACCACCCGCAAGATCAACGGCGAGCTGCGCTGGCTGATCTACGAGCAGGGCGTGCGCGAGGTGACGATCAAGAACCCGAGCGCGCGGCACTCGCTGGGCGTCGGGATCCTGGCGCGCTGCAAGATCACCTTCGAGGGCTCGCTCGGCTACTTCGGCTGCGGGCTGATCGACGGCCCGGAGATCCAGGTGAACGGGCGCGTGGGCTGGTCGTGCGCCGAGAACATGATGTCCGGCGTCGTGGTGATCGAGTCGAACGCCGGCTCGCTCGCGGGCGCCGCGCTGCGTGGCGGCGACCTCGTGGTGAAGGGCCAGGTGGGCGCGCGCACCGGCATCGACCAGAAGGGCGGCACCATCCTGGTGCTCGGCACCGCCGGCTCGATGACGGGCTTCATGATGCAGCGCGGCCGCCAGATCATCTGCGGCGACGTGGGCAACGGCCTCGGCGACTCCATGTACGACGGCACGATCTACGTGGGCGGCAAGGTCAAGTCGCTCGGGATCGACTGCGTCGAGGGCGAGTGGAACGACGCCGACACCGAATTCGTGGACCGCAAGTTCCGCATCTACGGGCTCGGCTCGCCGCCGGAGCTGAAGAAGTTCGTCTGCGGCAAGAAGCTCTACAACTACGACAACCTCGAGCCGAGCGAGCGCAAGCTCGTTCTGTAAGCGGGAGGAGGCTGGCCATGGCTGACGAGAACGCACCCGCCCCGCAGACGGTCCTCGGGCACAGCAACATCTTCACGCCCAACGTAATCAACGACATCCACATGAAGGCCGAGCTCGGCCGCTACCGGATGCGCGGCTTCTCGATGTTCAAGAAGATCCCGCACTGGGACGAGCTGATCTTCCTGCCGGGCACGCTCACGCGCTTCGTGATCGAGGGCTA
>DASXCV010000088.1:0-3926 GCA_036491015.1 Thermoleophilaceae bacterium
TGTCCTGCTTGACGAGCGTCTGGCAGAGCTGGGTGGTGAGCGTCTCGAGCACGGGCTCGAGCGTGTCGAGGCCGCGCAGGTCCTGCTCGAACGTCGTCTCGCGCGACTCGGACTTGGCCACGCGCACGGTCTCGATCTCTCTCTCGTCCTCGAAGCGCGCGAGCCGCGCGAGGTGGGGGCCGAGGCGCCCGCCGAACAGCTCGGCCAGCTCGTCCTCCGGGGTCGACCCGAGCTGTCGGAGCGTCTCGATCCCGCGCGCCTTCAGCCGCTCCGCCGTCTTCGGCCCGATGCCGGGCACGAGCCCGGGCGGTTCCGGGCCGAAGCGCTCGAGCGCCATCTCGCGGCTGAGGACCACGAAGCCGTCCGGCTTGTCCGCGTCCGAGGCCATCTTCGCCACCAGCTTGTTCGGACCGATCCCGATCGAGCAGCACAACCCGGTGCGCTCCAGCACCGCGGCCTTCACGCGCCGGCCGGCGGCCTTGGGGCGCTCGATGCCCGTGAGATCGAGGTAGGCCTCGTCGAGCCCCACGATCTCCACTCGCTCGATCTGCTCCTTCAGCACCGCCATCACCTCGCGCGAGCGCGCGCGGTAGTGCTCGAAGTCCGGCGGGATGAACACCGCGTCCGGGCAGCGCCGCCGCGCCCAGGCGGCCGGGGTGGCGGAGAAGATCCCGAACTTGCGCGCCTCGTAACTGGCGGTGGTCACTACAGCGCGCCCGCCCGAGCCGGCCACGACGACCGGCTTGCCGCGCAGCTCGGGCCGCCGCGCGAGCTCGACACTCACGTAGAAGGCGTCCATGTCGACGTGCGCAATCACCCGCGTCATGCCCAACCGGACGCTAGTTCGCAGATCGGATGGGTCAGCCCTGCTTGCGCACGGGGCGGATGAGAATCTCGTGGATCTCCACCCGCGGCGGCTGCGACAGCGCGTAGAGCACCGCCTCGGCGATGTCGTCGGGCTCGAGGGCGCCGCTGGGCACGCTGTCGAAGAAGGGCGTGTCGACGGCACCGGGCTCGATCAGCGTCACCCGGATGCCGGTGTTCTCCACCTCGGCGCGCAGTGAGTGGCCCATCGCCGTCACCGCGTGCTTGCTCACCGAGTAGAGCGAGCCCGGCAGGTTGATCCTGCCCGCGACCGAGCTCGTGAGCAGGAAGTGGCCGTCGCCGCGCTCGCGGAAATGGGGGAGGGCGGCGCGGATTGTGAGCGCGCAGCCGTAGACGTTCGTGTCGATCATCGACTTCCAGAACTCGGGCGTCTCCTCGAGAAACCCGCGCTTGGCGCCGAAGCCTGCGTTGGCGAAGACGGCGTCGATCCCGCCGAAGCGGTCCAGTGCTGCCTGCACGAACGCCTGCTGGTCGTCCCAGTCGGTCACGTCGCAGCGAACGGCGAGCGCATGGTCGTCGCCGCCGAGCTCCTCGGCCAGCGCGGCGAGCTTGTCCTCCGAGCGGGCGCCGAGCACGACCTGCCAGCCGGCCGTCACGGCCTTGCGCGCGGTGGCCGCTCCGATTCCGGTGCTGGCGCCTGTGATTGCAAGCACGGACATGGCGGGCGTTTCTATCACTTAGGCTGCGCGCGGGATGGACGACCCCACTCGCGCCCGCTTCCCCGACGTGCCGGCCGAAGCCGGTCACTACGAGAGCTTCTACCTGCGCGCGGCGCATCCGTCGGAGGCGCTCGGGATCTGGATTCGCTACACGGTGCACAAGCGCCCGGGGTCGGAGCCGCGGGGGTCGCTCTGGTTCACGCTCTTCGACGCGAAGGCCGACGGCCCCTGGGCGACGAAGCTCACCGCGCCGGGTCCGCGCCTGCCCGCGAACGACGACTTCATCGAGATCTCGGGCGCGACCTTCGGGCCGGACGCCGTGGCCGGCAGCGCGGGTGACGCGTCCTGGGACCTCCACTACACGGGCGATGCCGAGCCGCTGCTGCACCTGCCCCGCGACTGGATGTACCGGGGCGGCTTCCCGCGCACGAAGACGCTCAGCCCGACGCCCGCCGCGCTCTACAGCGGCACCGTCCGGGTGGGCGAGCGCACCATCGAGCTCGACCGCTGGCCCGGGATGGTGGGCCACAACTGGGGCACCGAGCACGCTGAGCGCTGGGTGTGGATGCACGGGATCGGCTTCGAGGGGAAGCGCGAGGACACGTGGATCGACGCCGCGGTTGGGCGGGTGCGCGTCGGCCGCTTCACCACGCCGTGGATGGGCAACGGCGGCATCGCGATCGACGGCAAGCGCTACCGGCTGGGCGGCATCGAGAAGACGCGCGGCATCAAGGTCACCGAGCGGCCCACGCGCTGCGACTTCCAGATCCCGGGGCAGGGCATCACCGTGCGGGGGACGGTGGGCTCGGATGCGAAGAACTTCGTCGGCTGGGTGTACGTGGACCCGGCCGGCCCGGAGCACAACACCGTGAACTGCTCGATCTCGGACATGGAGCTGACCGTGAGCCGCAACGGCGAGCCGGACCTCGTGCTGGCGACACACGCGGGCGCGAGTTACGAGCTCGGCATGCGCGAGACCGACCACGGAATCCCGCTCCAGCCGTTCGGCGACGGTTGACCGGGTATGACCACTCACATGGAGCGCAACGATGGGGAGTGGTGGCTGCGCGGACTACCGTTCGCCGATCCCGAACGTCCGGCGAAGCCTTCGAGACTCGAGCGGTTTGCCAGTGTCCTGCGGGCCGCCCTTTCGGCGTTCGTGTTCGTCACCTTGATCGACTCGTCCGGGGTGGTGCCGGCACTGATGGCGACCCTCGTTCTCGCCCTTGCGCTCGGCGGAATCGAGGCGTTGTGGGAGACGCCATCAGATCGCCGCATGATCTTCGTCCGACTCGGCGTCACGGCGAGCGGTCCGGTCATCTACACAGTCGCTCGATTCGGCCTGCGGTCTGACGGCCGGACCGCGCACTTGCTGGAGGGCATAGGACTCGGTCTCTTCGGTTTGCTCGTCCTATACGCGATCGGGCTCGAGGCGTGGCACCGGCTCAGCGGGTAACAAAACGCCTCTTCGCAAGACTGTTCGAAGGACACGACTAACTACGGAGACGAATGAGCACTCACATCCAGAAGACAGAAGAGCAGTGGCGTGAGGAGCTGACGCCCGAGCAGTACGAGGTTCTTCGGCGCAAGGGCACGGAGCCGCCGTTTACCGGCCGCTACGTGCACAGCAAGGAGGACGGGATGTACCGCTGCGCCGGCTGCGGCGCGGAGTTGTTCAGCTCGGACACCAAGTTCGAGTCGGGCACCGGCTGGCCGAGCTTCTACGAGCCCACGGACAAGTCCAACGTCGAGCTGATCGACGACTCGAGCCACGGCATGCGTCGCACGGAGGTCGTGTGCGCCAGCTGCGGCGGCCACCTCGGGCACGTGTTCCCGGACGGCCCCCAGCCCACCGGGCAGCGCTACTGCATGAACTCCTGCTCGCTCGAGCTCGACACGAGCTCCAAGTAAGAGAACCGAGCCGCATACAGTCCTGCCGGTGAAGTCGCCGCTTCGCCTTCACCGGCAGGCATTTCTCGACGACCCGGCGCTCGACGTGGCGGTGTCGCGCGCGGTGCTGCTGCGCGTGGCCGACGGCGAGCTGCCGGAGACGATGCGCATCACGCGCCCGCCCGCGATGGTGGCCTTCGGCCGCCAGGACGTGGCCAGCGCGCACTACCCGCAGGCCGTGGCGGCCGCGCGAGCGAGCGGCTTCGAGCCGATCGAACGGCTTGCCGGCGGGCGCGCCGCCGTGTTCCACGAGCACACGCTGGCGATCGCGCACGCCCGCCCCGACGGCGACCCCCAGGCGCACATCTACCCGCGCTTCGAGGAGTCGTCCGAGTGGCTGCGTGCCGCCGTGGCGAGGCTCGGGGTCGACGCGCGCGTGGGGGAGGTGCCCGGCGAGTACTGCCCCGGCGGCTACAGCGTGAACGCGCGCGA
>DASXCV010000089.1:0-2773 GCA_036491015.1 Thermoleophilaceae bacterium
ACCGCGCGGGCGGCTGCGAAGCAGGTGTTCGAAGCCTTCGAGGAGCCGTTCACGATCCAGGGGGCGGAATCGTTCGTGGGGGCGACGATCGGCATCAGCGCCTTCCCCTCGGACGCCGGCTACTCGGGCGACCTGATCGACCACGCGGCCGCGGCGCTGCACGAGGTCCGGCGCGGCGGCAAGGGAGCCTGGGGCGTGTTCACCGGCGAGTCGGCGCGGCGGAAGGAGCGGCTCGGCCTCGTCACGCGCCTGCGCCGCGCGATCGACCGTGGCGAGTTCGTGCTCCACTACCAGCCGCTCGTGAACCTGCGCTCGGCGCTCGAGCAGGGCTACAGCGGCAACGGCCACGGGCTGCACGACCACATCGTCGGTGTCGAGGCGCTCGTGCGCTGGGAGGACCCGCAGCGCGGCCTCGTGCCGCCGGGCGAGTTCATCCCGATGGCCGAGGAGCTCGGGCTGATCCAGCCGATCGCCGACTGGGTGGTGACCGAGGCCTGCCGCCAGGCGCGCGAGTGGCTCGACTCCGGCTGGGTGCTGAACGTGGGCCTCAACCTCTCGCCCCGGCAGCTCTGGGAGCCGGAGCTCGTGCAGCGCATCCTCGACGACGCCGCGGGCGCCGGCATCGCCAGCGAGCGGCTCGTGATCGAGATCACCGAGACCGCCGCGATGACCGACTGGGAGCACACCGAGCAGGTGCTGCTCGAGCTGCGCCGCAGCGGCTTCCGGCTCGCGATCGACGACTTCGGCGCCGGCCACTCCTCGCTGGCCCGCCTAGGCGCGCTGCCCGCCGACTCGCTGAAGATCGACCGCTCGTTCGTCTCCGGACTGCCGGGCGACGAGACCTCGGCGATGATGGTCACCGCGATCGTCCAGCTCGCGCACAACCTGGGCATGGAGGCGTTCGCCGAGGGGATCGAGACCGAGGAGCAGCTGCGCTTCGTGGTGGAGGCGGGCTGTGATCGCGGACAAGGGTTCCTGTTCAGCCGAGCAGTCCCTGGCACGGCTGTCGCCGCGCTGTAGGGAGTAGGGAGTAGGGAGTAGGGGGTAGGGGTTAGTCATGCGTCGACTTGACTTCGCTCCGTTGCTGGCTGCCTTCGGCGGGTTGCTCCTGCTGGTCAGCCTGTTCATGCACTGGTATCAGCCCGCGATGAGCGCTTGGACCGCGTTCGAGGTCTGGGACCTCGTGCTCGCCGCGCTGGGGCTCGGCGCGGTCTGGCTGGCAGTGGCCGGCCTCGTCTGGGAGGCTCCGCTGCGAGCCGGCGCGCTGCCGCTGATCGGTGGCGCAGCGCTCGTGATCGTCGTGTCCCAGCTCGTCAACCACCCGCCCGCCGCGCAGGGAGCTTCGCTTGAGTCCGGCGCATGGGTGGCGCTCGGCGGCTCCGCGGTGATGGCCGCCGCCGGCGCGCTCAGCTCGGCGAACGTGTCGCTGTCGCTGTCGTTCTCCGCCCCCAGGCGCGAGAGCGAGCGCGAGCGCCCGCGCCGCCCCGTGTCGGCCGCGCCCGCAGCGCCGCCGGCCCGCCGTTCCGGCGGTCCCAGTCCGGCCAACGAGGCCGCCGCGATCGAGCCCGAGGTGCACGAGGAGCTCTACCCGGAGGAGGAGCGCAGCGGCCCGATCGGCGCGGACGATCCGGAGCTCTGGCGCGAGCCGTCCGAGGACGAGACGCTTCCATTCGACCACGAGAGCGACGAGCGCAGCTGACGGAGCGGCTGCACGTCGCGGTGATCGGACCGGGCGATGCGGGCCCGGGGGAGGTCTTCGACACCGCGGAGGAGCTGGGCCGGCTCTTGGCCGAGGCCGGCGCGGTGGTGGTGTGCGGCGGCCTCGGCGGCGTGATGGAGGCGGTCTGCCGGGGAGCGCGATCGGCGGGCGGGCTCACGCTCGGCATCCTCCCGGGCAGCGACCGCCGCGAGGCCAACCCGTACGTGGAGGTGGCCGTGCCCACCGGCCTCGGCGAGGCGCGAAACGCCCTTGTGGTGCGCTCGGCCGACGTCGTGGTGGCGGTGGCGGGCGGCTACGGCACGCTGTCGGAGATCGCGTTCGCGCTCAGAGACGGCACGCCGGTGGTGGGCGTCGGCACCTGGGAGCTCGCGCGCGGAGGCGAGCCGGACAGCGGCATCGTGCGGGTCGGAGACGCCGCCGAGGCCGCCCGCACGGCGCTCGAGCTCGCCCGGAAATAGACTCGGGCGCATGGCCGAGCTCGACCAGTCGGCCGTCCGTCCAGGGTCGGCGCCAGAGCCTTCGCGCGCCGGTCCGGAGGAGGCCCCGTACCTGGAAGCCCTTCGCGAGTACGCCCGGCGCAATCCGGGCCGCTTTCACGTGCCCGGCCACAAGGGCGGGCCGGGGGCCGATCCCGAGATGCGGGAGGTGTTCGGCGAGCGGGCGCTTGCGCTCGACATCCCGGCGCTCATGCCGGGGATCGACGTGGGTCCCGAGCCCACGCCGTTCCAGCGCGCGCAGGAGCTGGCGGCCGAGGCGTGGGGCGCCAAGCGCACGTGGTTCCTGATCAATGGGGCGTCGCAGGGCAACCACGTGACCTGCATCTCGCTCGCCCAGATGGGGAGCGAGTTCGTGGTGCAGCGCAACGTGCACTCGAGCACGATCGACGGGCTCGTGATCTCGGGCCTGCGGCCTACGTTCGTGGCGCCGGAGCTAGACGCCGAGCTCGTGATCGCGCACTGCCTCACACCGGAGTCGCTCGACCGCGCGCTCGGCGCGGTGCCGGACGCGGTGGCCGCGCAGGTGGTCTCGCCCACGTACTTCGGCGCGGTGGCC
>DASXCV010000090.1:0-32721 GCA_036491015.1 Thermoleophilaceae bacterium
CGGCTGGAGTATCTGCGCGAGCTCCGGCCCGACGTGGCCGCGCTCAACATGGGCTCGATGAACTACGCGAAGTACTCGAAGCGGCGCAAGGACTTCGTCTTCACGAGCGTGTTCGAGAACAGCTTCGACACGATCCGGACCTTCCTCACGGAGATGGTCGAGCTCGGAATCCGTCCCGAGCACGAGTGCTTCGACTCAGGCCACCTGGCCAACCTGGACCCGTTCCTCGACATGGGACTGCTAAAGGAGCCGCTCCAAATTTCCCTGGTAATGGGCGTAAATGGCGGCATCCGGCCGACGGCGAAGAACCTCGGCCACATGGCGAGCGAGGTGCCCGGCGGCGCCGACGGCCCGAACAACTGGGGCGTGATCGGCATCTCGCGCGGCCAGTGGGGACTGATCGCGGCGTCGCTGTCGCTCGGCGGCAACGTCCGCGCCGGCGTGGAGGACAACTTCTACCTGCCAAACGGCGAGATGTGCCGCTCGAACGGCGACCTCATCGCCCAGGCCCGCAAGATGGTCGAGGACGTGGGCCGCCGCCCGGCCACGGTGGCCGAGGCGCGCGAGCTGCTCGGCACGCCAAAGCGAGCGGCCGCGTGACGAAGCCGCTGAGTGACATCAAAGTGCTCGACCTGTCCCGGCTCCTGCCGGGCGGTTTCTGCTCTCTGCTGCTCGCCGACTTCGGCGCCGAGGTGCTCAAGGTCGAGGACACCGGGATGGGCGATTACATCCGCTGGTCGCCGCCCTACTACGACGGTGCCGAGGACACGTCGAAGTCCGCGCTCTACCTGGCGCTCAACCGCGGCAAGCGCTCGATCCGGCTGAACCTGAAAGAGGAACGCGGCCGCGAGGTGCTGCTCAAGCTGGCGAAGGAGTACGACGTGGTGCTCGAGTCGTTCCGGCCGGGCGTGCTCGACCGGCTCGGGGTGGGCTACGAGCGCCTGCGCGAGGAGAACCCCGGGCTCGTGTACTGCGCGATCACGGGCTACGGGCAGGACGGTCCGTTCCGCGACCGCTCCGGTCACGACATGAACTACCTCGGGCTGATCGGCCTGCTCGGCCTCACCGGGGAGAAGGACGGTCCGCCGATCATGTCGGGCGGCCAGATCGCCGACCTCGGCGGCGGCGCGCTGATGGCGGCCTTCGGGATCATGGCCGCGCTGCACGAGCGCGAGCGCTCCGGCGAGGGCCAGCTCGTGGACGTGTCGATGGCCGACGGCGCCCTGTCGTGGCTGGCGCTCGTGGCCGCCCGCTACCTGGCCGACGGCGCGGTGCCGAAGCGCGGCGAGCCCGAGCTGGCGGGCGGGCTCGTCTGCTACCGGCCCTACGCATGCAAGGACGGCTGGGTCACGCTCGGCGCGCTCGAGCCGAAGTTCTGGCAGGCCTGGTGCCGCGGGGTGGGCCGCGAGGACCTGATCGAGAAGCAGTTCGAGCGTCCCGGCTCCGAGGCCCATGCCGAGGTGGAGCGCATCTTCCTCGAGCGCACCCGCGACGAGTGGCACGAGTTCGCCACCCACAACGACTGCTGCCTCGAGCCCGTGCTCGATCTCGACGAGGCGCTTGACTCGGAGCTGGTGCGCGCGCGAGAGATGGTGGTGGAGCTCGCCCAGCCGGGTGTCGAGAAGCCCGTGCGCCAGCTCGGCGTACCGGTGAAGCTCAGCCGCACCCCAGGCGCCGTCGAAAAGCCCGGCCCCGCCCTCGGCGAGCACACCGACGAGGTGCTCCAAGCGCTCGGATATAGCCCCAAGGACATCGACGCTCTCAAAGACTCGGGCGCGGTGGCCGGAGCGGCAGCAGGCGCGCAAGGCAGCTTCATGGCATGAGCGCAAATTCCCGACACCCGACACCCGAGACCCGGCACCTGAAAATGAGCGAATTGGCCGAGGCGAGCGGCGTGAGCGCCGGCACGATCAAGCACTACTTGCGCGAGGGCCTCCTGCCCGAGCCCGTCAAGACCTCGCGCAACATGGCCTACTACCCGGCCGACTTCGTCGATCGCATCCGCCTGATCAAGCAGCTCCAGGAGGAGCGCTTCATGCCGCTCAAGGTGATCAAGGGGATGCTCGACGAGGACCCCGACCGCGCAAAGGCGCTCGTCGAGCTCGAGGACCGCATCCTCGAGCGCGCGCTCGCGGGGGAGGAGAAGCGCACCTCCGCAGCGGAGGTCAAGCGCCGCTACGAGATGCCGCAAGAGGTGCTCGCCCGGCTCGAGGAGCTCGGCATCCTCAGCCCGAACAGCCGCGGCTACTCATCGTCCGACGTCCGCGTGGTCGAGGCGATCAGCCGCTTCCGCGCCGGCGGCTACGACGAGCGCATCGGCTTCACGGTCTACGACACGCTGCGTTACAAGCGCGTGCTCCAGGATCTCGTGAAAGAAGAGGTGAACGTGCTGATGGAGCGCCTCGCCGGCGAGATGGACACGGACTCCGCGGTCGAGCTGATCGAGGCCGGCTCCGAGCCGCTGCAGGATCTGATCGCGGCCCTGCACTCGAAGCTGCTGATCGCCGAGCTGCAGGAACAGCGCGCGGCGCGCGGCTAGGCGGTGCTCGGAGCGGGCGCGTCGGTGAGCGGTGGCGTGAGCTGTTCGCGGGCGCCGACGTGCGCGGAGGCGGTCTCCGCCTCGAAGCGCAGCAGCTCCACCACAGCGCGCGCCACCTGCGGGCTGAACTGCGTGCCGGCGTTCGCCTCGAGCTCCGCGAGCGCGCGATCGAGCGGCATCGCCTTGCGGTAGGAGCGGTCGGTGGTCATCGCGTCGAAGGCGTCGCAGCAGGACACGATGCACGCCTCGATCGGGATCTCCTCGCCCTTCAGCCCGTCCGGGTAGCCACCGCCGTCCCAGCGCTCGTGCGACGAGCGGACGATCCGCCCGACCTCGCCGAGCACGCCGCCCACGCGCTTGAGCATCCGCTCGCCCTCCACGGTGTGCATCTTGATGACCGTCCACTCCTCGTCGTTCAGCTTGCCCGGCTTGTTGATGATCTCCTTGGGCACGGCGATCTTGCCGATGTCGTGCAGCAGCGCGCCGAATTCGACATTCCGGCGCTCGTGCGCGTCGAGCCCCATCGAGTCCGCTACGCGCAGCGCGAGCGTGACGACGCCCCAGCTGTGGCTGCCCGTGTACTCGTCGTCAGCCTCGAGCACGTCGCTGAGCAGCAGGGTGGTGCCGCGGTAGGCGCGGCTGAGCTCGAGAGCGTGGTCGATCCGGACCTGCCGCTCGCGGGCGAACACGGCGATCAGGCCGAGGAGAGGAAGTACGAGGATCCAGCCGCCGGAGGTCTGCGTGCCCACGAGGGCAGCCATGAAGCCGATCGGCGCAAGCAGGAGGTCGACGACGAGGACGAGGTCCGCCTGCTCGGGCTGAAGACGTAGGGGGACGCCCAGCACAAGCCGCTCGCGGAGACTCGCGAACAGCGGGTCGAAGATGAGCTGCGCGGCCAGCGCCGCGACGAAGATCGGCCAGTGCGACCAGGTTGCGGTCTGGGCGCCGGCGACGAGCAGCACGAGCGTCGGCGGAATCGCGTAGGCGGAGTCGCCCAGGACGACGATCAGCCGGTCAGGGTGCCGCCGGCGGGCTATGAGATCAGGAACCACGCCCACGACTGTCGCGACGATGATCACGAGTGGCACGAGCGGTGTCGGAAGCAAGAAGAGCATCGGCACGAGCACAAGCTGCGACGGAACCGTGTATTGGGGTCCCACGGCAAAGCGGATGCGCCGTGCGACGAGGTAGGCCGCCACGAGTGCGACAGTCGTACCGAATGTGAGGCTCCGCGTCGCGTGGAAGCCGATCGCGATCGCGACCGCGCCGATAACGATCGGGATGGCGAAGTACGTCTCCACCACGCGCTCGTGCGCGTCCAGGGGCTTCGGCGCTGAGGTCTCGAAGCGCTCCATCAGCTCGGCCACCTCAGGGCTGAGTTCGGAATTCCTGTTCTTGGCCATGTGTAGGGGTGGCGGCCTATCCACCCACCTCTGTGATCGGCACCCCGCGGGTCCCGCTTGACCCATTTGGGGCCGTTTTTGCAAGTCGACGTATGTCCGAGGGCGAAAACGAGCCACATGCCGCACTCTGGACACAGAGCAACGGATTGCTAGGGAGGCACCACCTTGAAGAAACTCACCCGTAAGACCCAGATGATCGCCGCCACGGCCACGTGCGCGACGGCGATGCTGTTCGTCGCCGCGCCGTCCGCGAGCGCCGGAATCCTCGTCAAGTCGGCCACCGACTGCACGAGCCCCGCTGCGTCGCAGCCTTTCAGCCGATGGGGCGACAACTCGAGTTACATCCCCGCGCCGCAGGGCACTTTCGAGAGCGGCGCCAGCGACTGGTCGCTGAGCAAGGCGAGCGTCGTCGGCGGCAACGAGTCGTACAACATCGCCGGTGACGGCGGCTCGCACTCGCTGCAGATCTCGCCGGGCGGCTACGCGCTCACGCGCACGATCTGCGTCGGGCTCGACCGGCCCACGCTGCGCTTCATGTCGCGTTCGAGCGGCGGCCTGCTTGGCCTCTCGACGATGGCAGTGAGCGTGCGCGTCGAGACCTCGCTCGGCCTCGTGGTCGAGCTGCCGGTCGGCGTGGTCTTGCCCAGCTCGAAGTGGCAGCCGTCGCTGCCGATGCCGATCCTGGCGAGCCTGCTGCCCCTGCTCCCGGGTCAGATGACCCCGGTGCAGTTCCGCTTCACGCCGCTCCTTGGCGGGACCTACACGATCGACGACGTGTACGTCGATCCCCGTCAGCGCACCTAGGGCTCGCAGAGGTAGGGGACGAGGAGCACGGCGCGCTCACCAGAGCGCGTCGTGCTCTTCCATTACGCCGTAGCCATCGCGCAGCGGCGTGCCGTCGGGTAGCTCGCCGCGGAAGGTTCCGAAGGGTTGGCGGTAGCGGCTGCGGGCCACCAGCAGGTTGAGGTTCTCGCTCCGCTCCGCCCAGGGCGTGAACTCGAGGCCCGCAACGCGCGACAGGTCGGTGGCGAACTCCACCGGGCCGACCTCGACCGCCCGGTCGCCGTGCCACACGCGCCGCTCGCTCTTGCCCGGCGCATCGTGGATCCCGTCCACGAGGTTCCACGCCACCTGCGAGCCGTCCCCCGCCACGCCCACGCCGGCGGACCAGCGCCAGTACGTGTGGCGGTCGTGGTGGCCGTCGCTGTCGTCGACGATCGCGCGCGCATCGATATCGCGGGGCGGGCCGCCGGGAAGCCTCACGCGCCCGCGCGCGGGAACGCCGCCCTGCTTGCGCGTCCAGATCGAGTTGCCGCCCGCGGTTGCGGAGGTGAGCTCGAAGCCCTCGTTCTCGTCGAGCTCGACATCGATCACGCCGCGCACCCGCGCGCGCCCGGGCTCGAGCTGTACCCCGCGCGAGCCGTCGCGGAGGGTCCCGTCGGGTAGCGCCACCGCCCACCAGCGCCGTGGCAGCGGCCCCACGCGCGCGTCGCCCACGCACAGCATGAGCTCGCGCGAGAACACGCCCACCCAGCGCCAGCGCTTGCGCGCGGGCATCAGCCCTGGCGGGGCGTGGGGAAGATCGAGTCGAGCTCTTGGAGGTCGGCGTCCGAGGGCGTCCAGCGCAGGGCCGCGGCGTTCGCGCGCACCTGCTCGGGCTTCGTGGCTCCTGCGATCACCGACGTGACCATCGGCTGAGCCGCAAGCCCCGCGATCGCCACGTCGAGTAGCTCCACGCCGCGCTCGCGGGCGAAGCGCTCCCCCGCCTCGAGCCGGGCGAAGGTGTCGTCGTCTGCGATCTCCGGCCGCCCGTGCAGGCGCGTGCCCTCCGGCGCGTCCTCGCCGCGGCGGTACTTCCCCGTGAGCAGCCCGCTCGCAAGCGGGAAGAAGGGCAGCACGCCCACGCCGAGCTGCTCGCACTCCGGCACCACCTCGGCCTCGATCTCGCGCTTGAGCAGGCTGTACTCGTTCTGCAGGCTCACGAAGCTCGCGAAGCCGTTCTCGCGCGCGGCGCCCGCGGCCTCGTCGAGCTCCGACGCCGAGAAGTTCGAGCAGCCGATGCAGCGGACCTTGCCTGCCTTCACCAGCTCGTCGAGCGCGCCGAGCGTCTCCTCGATCGGGGTCTCGCCGTCGGGGCGGTGGTACTGGTAGAGGTCGATCACGTCGATCTGGAGCCGCCGCAACGAGGCGTCCACCGCCTCGCGGATGTACGCCTTCGAGCCGCGCGGCCGCACCGACGGGCCGTTCGCGCCCATGTCCATGCCGAACTTGGTTGCGATCACCACCTCGTCGCGACGCCCCTTCAGCACCTCGCCGAGCAGCGTCTCGCTGCCGCCGGCGTCGCCGTAGATGTCCGCGGTGTCGAGGAAGTTCACGCCCTCGTCGAGCGCGGCGTCCACCACGGCGCGCGTGCCGTCGAGGTCCACGCGGCGGCCGAAGTTGTTGCAGCCGAGACCGACCGCGGGCACGCTGAGATCGCCGAGCTCGCGATGTGGGAGGTCCGCCATCAGGCGCGCACTCTAATGCGACGTAAGCAGGCGGGCGATGCCGGCCGGACCGAACCCGCCCCGGGGGACCTCTGCGCCGATTACTGCGGCGGCATGAACGGGCTGGTGAACACGGTGCGGAGCGCGCGCCGCCCGCTGCGATCCTCGGCACGGTCCGCGCTGCCCAGGACGCGCACGATCGCGGTCGAGGCGAGGTAGCGCAGCGGCTCCGGCTCCCACTTGCGCGAGCGGTGTCCGACCCACGGCAGCGACACGAGCTCGGTGTCGCGCCCGAGCGCGAGATCGGCGAGCGTGCGCCCGGAGATGTTCGCCGCCACCACGCCGTGGCCTACGTAGCCGCCGGCGAACCCGAAGCGCGTCTTCTTGTCGAACGAGATGCTCATCGACCAGTCGCGCGGCACGGCCAGCGGCCCGCCCCAGTGGTGCGTGATCGGCACGTCCGCGGCGATCGGGAAGTTCCAGCGCAGCGCCGTCTCGAGCCGGGTGCGCACGGCGTCGTTGCGCTCGTTGCGCTCGTCGATCGGCCGCCCGAGGCGGTACGGCGCGCCGCGCCCTCCGATCGCGATTCGCCCGTCGCTCGTCCGCTGCGCGTAGAAGAACAGGTGGTGGCGGTCGCCGATCAACAGGCCGTCGTTCCAGCGGTGGTGCTCCCAAGCCTCGTCGGGCAGCGGCTCGGTGGCGATCATCAGCGAGTAGAGCGGCAGGTAGTTGCGGGTCGATCCGTGCAGCGTGCTCGTGTACGCCTCGGTGGCGCGCAGGACGATCTCGGCGCGCACCGTTCCCTGCTCGCAGCGCACCGCGCCCGGCCCGGCGTCGAGCGCGCGCGTGTGCTCGTAGATCTGCACGCCGAGCCGTTCGCAGGCGCGCGCCAGCCCGCGCGCCAGCCGCGCCGGGTCCACGCGCGCCGCATGCGGCGTGCACGACGCCACGCGCACGCGGTTGATGGCGGCCTGCTCCTCGGTCTCGGTCGGGCCGAGCAGCCAGAGGTCGTGATCGTCCATGCCCACCTCGTGCGAGGCGCGCACGCTGTCGCGCAGCCGCTGCTCCTGCGGCGCGGTGGTGGCGACGGTGAGCATCCCCGCGCGCAGGTAGCCGCAGTCGATGCCCTCGCGCTCGGCCACCTCGCCGATCTCACCGACCGTGTTGAACGTCTCGCGCGTGGCGCGGACCACGGCCTGGCGATTGCTCTTGCGCTCGTACGCCCGCGGGCTTGCGGCGATGCCGCTCGACACCCAGCCGCCGTTGCGCCCGGACGGCCCGTAGCCCGCCACCTCCGCCTCGAGCACCACCACTCGCAGGTCGGGCTGGAGGTGCTTCAGGTAGTAGGCGCTCCACAGTCCGGTGAAGCCGGCGCCGACGATCGCCACGTCGCAGTCGAGGTCCCCCGGCAGGGGCGGCCGCGGCGTGAGCGGTTCGGCCAGCTCGTCGAGCCAGAGGCTGCGCGCGCGGTAGCGCGCCTCGTCGCCGGCCGGCACTTCTTGCACTTGCTCGCGAGTCACGGCTCTCAACACTAGGGTCTCGCAATGAGCACCGTCGCCTTTTTCCCCGAAGGCGCCTTCGGGCCGACGAACAACTGCGTCGGGATCGGGGCCGTCCTGCGTGAGCGAGGGCACCGCGTGGTGTTCATCATCGAGGAGTCGTTCGCCGGCAGCCTGGAGGAGAAGGGCTTCGAGGAACGCACTATGAGGCTGGCCCCGCCGCCCGCGGAGCCCGAGGTTCCGGGGCAGTTCTGGAAGGACTTCATCCGCGATACGGCGCCGGTGTTCCGCACGCCGACGATCGAGCAGCTCTCCGACTTCATCGAGCCGACGTTCCGCGCGCTCGTGGACGGCTCGATGTACGCGCACGAGCGCCTGCTCGAGATCTTCGGCGAGGTCCAGCCCGACGTGATCGTCGAGGACAACGTCGTGAGCTTTCCCGCGCTCCACGCGAGCGGCCGGCCCTGGGTGCGCATCGCCTCGTGCAATCCCGCTGAGATGAAGGATCCGGCGGTGCCGCCCACCTTCTCCGGCTACGCGTCGGGCGACCGCTCGCAGTGGCCCGCCTACTGGGATGAATACAGGCGCGCGCACGCGGACCTGCACGACGAGTTCGACGAGTTCTGCCGCGGGCGCAGCGCGCCGCCGCTGCCGGAGCTCGACTTCATGCACGAGTCGCCGTGGCTCAACCTGAGCCTCTATCCGGCCGAGGTGGACTACGCGCGCGAGCGGCCGCTCGGCCCGACGTGGCACAACCTCGAAGCGAGCGTGCGCGACACCGACGCGCCCTGGGAGCCTCCGCCGCGGTTCGTCGCATTGAACGGCCCGCGCGTGTACCTGTCGCTCGGCTCCCTCGGGTCGGCCGACGTCGAGCTGATGCGCGCGCTGATCGTGTCGCTCGCCGCCAGCCGCTATCGGGTGGTCGTGTCGAAGGGGCCGCAGCACGACCAGCTCGAGCTCCCGGACAACATGGTGGGCGAGGAGTTCCTGCCCCAGACCTCCGTGCTCCCGCACATGGACGTGGTGATCACGCACGGCGGCAACAACACGGTCACCGAGTGCCTCTGGTTCGGCAAGCCGATGGTCGTCCTCCCGCTCTTCTGGGACCAGTACGACAACGCCCAGCGCATCCACGAGACCGGCTTCGGCATAAGACTCGACACCTACACCCACGAGCCGGAAGAACTCCACAACGCGATCGAGACACTGCTCGCCGACGGCGCCCTCAGGCGAAGACTCGCGGAGCTGTCAGGCCGCCTGCAGCAGCAGCCAGGCACCGTAAAAGCAGCCGACCTGATCGAACAACTAAGAACTAAAGACTAAGAACTAAGAACCAGCCAACCATTCATCCAACAGCCGCCGAGCAATAGCCAGCCGCGGCGGCACCCCCATCCCCTCAACCTCCCCGCGCGCGATGGCGACCAGCTCGGCGCGCTCGAACCACCGCACATCCTCCAGCTCGCCATCGAGCACGCGCGGCTCGCCGCCCGCATAGCGCGCGTGGAAGCCGAGCATGAGCGACGCGGGGAAGGGCCACGGTTGCGAAGAGCGGTAGCGGACGTCCTCCACCCGTACGCCGGCCTCCTCGAGCACCTCGCGCGCCACCGCCTCCTCGAGCGACTCGCCCGGTTCCACGAAGCCGGCCAGCGCCGAATAGCGGCCCGCCGGCCACGACGCCTGACGCCCGAGCAGCGCGCGGTCGCCGTCGTGAATCAGCATGATCACCACCGGGTCGGTGCGCGGGTGGTGCTCGGCGCCGCAGTTCGGGCAGCGGCGGAGGAAGCCGGCCTCGGCCACGTCGGTGGGGTGCCCGCAGCGCGCGCAGCGCGGATGCGCGCGGTGCCAGTTGACCATCGCGGTGCCGTAGGCGAGCAGCCCGGCGTCCTCGGGCGAGAGCAGCGCGCCCACCTCGCGGAGTCCCATCAGCCTCGCGCCGTCCGGCGGCTCGAGCCCCTCCGCCGCGCCCACCGCGAACACCGCACCGTCGGCGTCGAGCCCGAGCAGCACCGGCTCCTCGAGGGGCGGGAGCGCGCTCAGCGGAATGAGCGCCGGCCGGGACGAGCCGTTCACGTACACGCCGTCCTGCGCGACGAGCAGCGCGCGCGAGGAGTCCTCGGCGAGGCGCTCCGCGAGCCAGCGCTCGTCGGTGCGCTTCATGCCCGCGCGGTCGAGCCGGACGCCCGCGAAGGTGTTCGATCCAGCCGCCACGCCACGTACGGTACGCAGCCGGGCGGCTCGGGTACTGACTCCGCCTGGGTAAGCTTTGGATTGACTCGTCAGTCAACCGAGGGGGAAGACGTGCGAGCCGCTGCGGTTCAGCTCAACTCACAGGAAGACAAGCAGCGCAATATCGAGGCGGCCGACCGCCTCACGCGCGCGGCCGCGGCCGACGGCGCGGACTTCATCCTGCTGCCCGAGAAGTGGACGGCGCTCGGCGAGCCGGACGACTACCGGCGCGCCGCCGAGTCGCTCGAGGAGGGCGGCCCCGCGATCGACTGGGCGCGCTCGACCGCGCGCGAGCTCGGCGTCGATCTGGTGGCCGGCTCGATCTCGGAGCGGCGCGAGGGCCACGACAAGCTCGGCAACACCTCGATCCACTTCGGCCCGGACGGCGAGCCGAAGGCCGTCTACCGCAAGATCCACATGTTCGACGTGGTGGTGGGCGGGCTCGAGTACCGCGAGTCGGCGGCCGAGGAGCCGGGGGAGGAGATCGTGCTGTCGGAGACGCGCGACGGCATTCCCTTCGGCATGACCGTCTGCTACGACGTGCGCTTCCCCGAGCTCTACCGGATCCAGGCGATCCGCGGCGCGCGCATCCTGCTCGTGCCGGCCGCGTTCACGAAGATCACGGGCCAGGCGCACTGGGAGATCCTGCTGCGCGCCCGCGCAATCGAGAACCAGGCGTTCGTGATCGCGGCCGACCAGGTCGGCAGCCATCCGCCAGACAAGGAGAGCTACGGCAGCTCGATGATCGTCGACCCCTGGGGCGAGCTCCTCGCGCGCGCGCCCGACGAGGAGACGTTCGTCGCCGCCGACCTCGACCTCGCACGGCAGGCAGAGGTGCGCGACCAGCTGCCGAGCCTCGCCAACCGCATGCCCGCCACCTACGACTGGCCGCAGGAGGTATCCGCCTGATGGCCGCCGGCGGGGGGAAGCGCACCGGCGTCGACAAGCAGCGGCTGATCCTCGACGCCGCGATCCGCGTGTTCGCGCGCCAGGGGTTCCACAGCTGCCGCGTGTCGGACGTGGCTGACGAGGCGGGCGTGGCCTACGGGCTCGTCTACCACTACTTCAGCTCGAAGGAGGAGATCCTCAACACGCTCTTCACCGAGCGCTGGCAGCTGATGCTCGACGCGATCGTGGAGATCGACAAGCGTGACGAGCTGAGCGCGCGCGACAAGCTCGCCGAGGTGGCCGGCTTCATCATCGACTCCTACCGCCACGAGCCGGACCTGATGAAGGTGATCATCGTGGAGGTCACGCGCGCGGCGAACACCTTCGGCCGCCATCACCTGCCCAAGATCCGCGAGGCCTACAACCTCATCGCGGGGATCGTCGAGCAGGCGCGCGTGGACGGCTCGTTCAAGTCGGACATCTCGGCCGAGTTCGCCGCGATGTGCTTCTACGGTGCGATCGAGCAGCTGCTCACCGCCTGGATCTTCGACATCCTGCCCAGGAGCGACGACGACTTCGAGCGCGCGAAGGGGCTGGTCGTAGAGGCGATCTGCGGCGGTCTCGAGAGCGACACCGTGAGCGCCTCGCTGGCTGGCTAGACTGCCGCCCCTATGAACAACGAGATGGTCAAACGGCTCGCATGGAGCGGCCTGCTCGCGGGTATAGGCGCCCTCAGCACGATCGTGGCGAACAAGGTCGCGACCGCGATCTGGATCCGCGTATTCGACGAGGACCCGCCCGACTAGCCATGGCAGCGGATGAGAGCAGCGAGAGGACTCAGGACATGCCGGCGGTAGAGCAGCAGGAGCCGCAGCACGAGTCGCCGTGGTACGGCCATACGGCGTCCGACAGCGCGAACGATCCGCTGCCGCTCGTGGGCGCGGCGTTCGCCGGCGGCTTCGTCCTGGCGAAGATCCTCAAGCGGCTCGGAGGGGGAGACTGATGGCCGGCGGCAACGGCACAACGCCACCCGGAAGCGCCGAGAAGTCACTCGGCGAGATCGTCAACGAGGTCACCGAGAAGGCGACGCTCCTCGTCCGCGAGGAGATCGAGCTGGCGAAGGCCGAGGTCACCGAGAAGGTGACCCGGCTCGCGAAGGGCGCGGCGCTCGCCGCGGTCGGCGGGATCTTCCTCATCCTCGTGCTCATCTACTTCCTGCACGCGCTGTCGTGGTTCTGGGTCGACCTGTTCAACTTCAACGCCGTCTGGATCGGCTACGCGATCACCACCGGGCTGCTGCTCCTGCTCGGCGCGATCTGCATACTCCTCGCCGTCCTGTTCTTCAAGAAGGGCGCGCCGCCCGTGCCGGAGATGGCGATCGAGGAAGCGAAGAAGACTCGCGAGGCGCTTGTCGAAGAGGTGCGTAACTGATGCCGGCTCGCACCCCCCAGGAGATCCGCGCATCGCTCGAGGCCACGCGCTCGGAGCTCGAGTTCTCGATCAACGACCTGCAGGGCAAGGTGCGCCAGCTCACCAACTGGCGGCGCCAGCTGGCCGAGAACAAGAACACCGCGATCATCGCCGCGGGCGTGGCGGGCTTCCTCATCGGCGGCGGTGTGGCCGCCAGCTTCGGGCTCTTCCGCCGCCGCTGAGCCGCGTCCGGGGCGGGCTTTAGCCTGCGACCGCAGTGCTAAGCACGCGGGCGATCCTCAAGGTGCTGCTCGTCACTGCGGCCACCGCAGGGGCGCTCTACCTGCTGTATCTCGTCCGCTCGGTGCTCGGGATGGTCTTCATCGCGGTGTTCCTCGCGGTGGCGCTCGGGCCCGCCGTGGACCTCTTCCAGAAGCGCGGGCGGATGCCGCGCAGCCTCGCGATCGTGCTCGTCTATCTGACGATCCTGGGTGGGATCGTCGGGCTCGGGCTCCTGGTGGTGCCGCCCATCGTCAACGGCGTCAACCACTTCGTGGGAAAGGTGCCGACCTACGTGCAGGACCTGCGCAAGAACCACACGGTCCGCAACTACGACAACAAGTACCACATCACCGAGAAGCTCAATAAGGAGGCGAAGAAGCTGCCCACGCGCCTCGGGGACGCGGCCAGCGCCCTCACCTCGATCACGGTCGGCGTGTTCTCCGCGGTGTTCCAGCTCGTGACCGTTCTCGTGCTGACCTTCTTCTTCCTGCTCGACGGAAAACGGATGGTCAACTGGGCCTTACGCCAGTTAGAGCCGGCGCGCGCCGAGCGGTTGCGCGCCGTGATCTTCGACGTCTACACCGCGGTGGGCGGCTACGTGATCGGCAACCTGATCATCTCGGTGATCGCAGGCACGGGCACATACATCGTGCTGATGATTCTCGGCGTCCCGTTCGCGGTCCCGCTTTCGGTGCTGATGGCGTTCCTCGACCTGATCCCGCTCGTGGGCGCCACCATCGGCGGCGTGGGCATCGGGATCGTGGCCGCGATCTCCGACTTCCCGACCGCCCTCATCGTCTGGGCGGTCTACTTCATCGTCTACCAGCAGCTCGAGAACAACATCCTCCAGCCGATCATCTACCGCCGCACCGTCTCGCTCCACCCACTGCTCGTGCTAATCGCGGTGCTCATCGGAGGCAGCCAGCTCGGAGTGCTGGGAGCGCTGATAGCGATCCCAGTGGCCGCCGGAGTGCAGATCCTGGTGAAGGATTGGTGGAATTCGCGGCGCGGCCGGATTGTCAGACCAGAGTCGCCGCCACCGGCGTCGGATGTGGCGACGGAGTCGCCCTAGCTAATCAGGGAATAGGGGATAGGGAATAGGGGATAGGGAATAGGCCTTAGGGATGAGTCTTTCTCCTGATCAGCCCGTTCAGCATGCGGGCGATCTCGGCTATGGACTCGTGAGCGCGCGAATCCATCAAACCGCGTTCCTGGGCAACCAGGATCCAGTGCTCGGTCTCCTTCAAGGAGCCCCTGGCAATGAGGAGCAGCCGCCGCTGATCCGCGTGGTGCCAGCGCCCCGAGGCCTCAGCGATGTTCGCCCCGACGGAGTCGCCCGAGCGAATTAGCTGCGTCCCCAAGGTCCGCTGATCGAGGTACCGCCACTCACCTACCTGCGCATAGATCTGGGCGGCGAGCGCCCGGGCGAGGGCATAGACCCGAAGGCCCTTGAAGTCATTCACGTACACGCCTATAGAAGGCGGGCCGGCACCAAAACTCGCCCCTATGCCCTATGCCCTATGCCCTATGCCCTATGCCCTATGCCCTATGCCCTATCCCCTATTCCCCGCGTCACTCAACCATGACACGAGGAATCCCACCCACGCCCAGCAACCCCGGCCCCGTATGCACCCCAATCACCGGCCCCACCTCCGAGATCCAGACCGGCTCGCTGCCGAAGATCTCGCGGCAAGCGTCGGCCAGCCTGTCGGCCTGATCCGGGCTCTGGATGTGCTGGACCACCCAGCCGTCCGCGCCGGCCTCATACCGCTGGCGCGCGTAGTGGACCATGCGGTCGAAGGCCTTGGCCCTCGTCCGCACTCGCTCGATGGGGGTCATCTCGCTCTCGACGGTGAGGATCGGCTTGATCTTGAGCGTCGACCCGATCCACGCGGACGCTGCGCCGATGCGGCCGCCGCGGCGGAGGTACTCGAGCGTGTCGATCGCGAACCAGATCTTCAACTCCTCGCGGGCAGCGCGCGCGGCGGCTTCGGCGGCGTCGAGGTCGCCGCCCTCGCGTGCCGCCTTGGCCGCGGCCAGCGCCAGCAGGGCGATCCCGCCCGCGCCGGTGGCCGAGTCGAGCACCCGCACGCGGCCGCCCTTGCCGTCGCGCTCGAGCGTCTCGACCGCTTGCCTCGCGGCGTCGCACGTGCCCGACAGAGCGGACGAGATGTGGATCGACAGGACGTCGTAGCCCTGGTCGATCAGCGGCTCGTACACCGCCAGGAAGTCGCCGACCGCGGGCTGCGAGGTGGTCGGAAGGGACGGGGCGTCGCGCAGTTCGCCGTAGAAACGGTCGTAGTCCGTGATGTCCGCTTCG
Organism: Thermoleophilaceae bacterium; assembly: GCA_036491015.1. Classification (GTDB taxonomy): domain Bacteria; phylum Actinomycetota; class Thermoleophilia; order Solirubrobacterales; family Thermoleophilaceae; genus JAICJR01. Next base: position 15,054 of record DASXCV010000090.1, read on the forward strand.
CGAAGAGTTTTCTCACCCCCGAAGTTGACATACAGCGACACGAGGTGTATCTCGTTTGCGCTGACTAGCTGATCGGGCAAATAGCCAGTAGTGTCCGTAGCGACTGCGACGCGTGACATGCGCGGGGCAGCCTACAGAGAAGGCGGCGTCGCGAGAGGGGCGACAACGCCGGGGGCGAGAACGCGGAGGAGGGATTCTTGGCGGGCATCGAGATGGATCGAGTAGAGACTCTGCTGCGCGAGCGATCGGCGGAGATGACCCGCACCAGAGATGCCGCCAAGGTGCATCTGAGCCTCGACGGCTCCACCCTCGACGTCGCGCCGGAGCCCGATCCCGCCCCGGTCTTGGAAGTCACCCACGAGGGCGCGTGCGTCGACTGCGGCGACCGCATTTCGAGCGCCCGCCTCAAGGCCCTACCTGACGCTGTGCGCTGCGTGGGCTGCCAGCGCCAGCTCGAGACGCAGACCCGCTAGCCAGGGCCCGGCCGCCGCTGGGCGGTCCGTAGACTGGCCGCGTGTCAAAGACCCTGCTCACGGGCGCCACCGGCTTCATCGGCTCGCACGTCGCCCACGAGCTCGCTCGCCGGGGCGACGATCTGCGCCTCACCGTGCGCGAGAACTCGCCCACGGAGTCGCTGCAGGACGTCGAACACGAGCCGGTCAAGTGCGACCTGCTCGACCGCCGCGCGGTGCGCCGGGCGCTCACCGGCGTGGACAAGGTGTTCCACTGCGCGGGGCTCGTGTCGCTGCGCGAGCGCGACGCCGAGCGCGTGTTCCAGGTGAACGCGCTCGCCACCCGCACCCTGCTCGAGGAGTGCCTGCGGGCGGAGGTCGAGCGCGTGGTCTTCACCTCGAGCGTGGCGGCCATCGGCCCGGCGCCGCGGGGCGGCACCGCCGACGAGACCCAGGTGTTCACCGCCGGCTACCTCGGCATCCCGTACGTGAACTCGAAGCACGAGGCCGAGACCGAGGCGCTGCGCATGGCGGCGCACGGCCTGCCCGTCGTATGCGTGAACCCCACCTTCGTCTACGGCCGCGGCGATGTGCACGGCGGCTCGACGAACCTCGTCAGGCGCTTCCTGCTCGGCCGCATCCCCGTGTACACAGACGGCGCGATCAACGTCGTGGACGTGCAGGACGTGGCGCGCGGCCACCTGCTCGCGGACGAGAAAGGCGAGCCCGGCGAGCGCTACATCCTCGGAAACCGCAACTACACCTGGGACCGCCTGTTCGCCGACCTCGCGCGCATCTCGGGGGTGGAGGCGCCGCCGCTCAAGCTGCCGCCGTCGGTGGCGATCCGCATGGTCGAGCTCCTAGAGCGCGGTCCCGGCCGGCCGCCCGTGACCGCCTTGGAGGTGCGTTCGGCCAGCCAGTGGTGGACCTACAAGTCGAACAAGGCGAAGCGCGAGCTGGGCTGGACCACGTCGCCGCACGAGGACACGATCGAGGCGACCGTCCAGTGGTACCTCGAGCGCGACGGCGACCGCATGGCCCGCGGCCGCCGCTCACAGCCGTTCCAGTACAAGCTCGCCGCGCGCACGCTGTCCGCGGTGGAGGGCGTGGTGGGCCGGCTGCGGTGAAGAAGGTCGCGTTCATCCTCGCGGGCGGCGCATCGCGCGGCGCCTACCAGGCCGGCTGCCTCAAGCGGCTCGAAGAGGAGGGCATCGAGCCCGACCTGATCGTGGGCTCCTCGATCGGCGTCTGCAACTCGCTCGTCTACGCGACGGGCGGGGCCGAGGCGCTGTGGGCGTTCTGGTCGCGCGCCCGCTCGCTCCCGCGGATCCTCGACCTGTCCGTCCGGCGCAACGCGATCTTCGGCAACTCGTTCTTCTCGATGGACCGTCTGATCCGCTACGTGGAGAAGGAGGTCGACTTCGACCGCTGCTTCCACTCCGAGCGCGAGCTCACCTACATCGTCGCCAACCTCTCGGCCGGGCATGAGGAGCTGCGCGGGAACCGCACCGAGCCGGACGTCGACCGGTTCAGGACCGTCACGCGCATCGGCTACTCGATCCCGGTCCTGCATCCGCTGATCGAGCTCGACGGCGACCTCTACGCCGACGGCGGCTTCCTCTGGAACGTGCCCTTCGAGTACGCCGAGCGCTGGGGCGCCACCGACATCTACATCCTGTCGGTGGTCCCATCCGAGCTGCCGCGCGCGGACTCGCTCCGGTTCGTGCCGCAGGTGGCCGCGCGCATGTACGACGTCTTCTGGCGCACCTTCGCCAACTCGTCCCACCTCGAGAAGCAGCTCGACGACGACGGCCGCTACCACGGCATCAACGTGTCGGTGCTCGAGCCGAGCCCCGAGACCGGCATGTTCGATCCACTCGCCATGCTGAACGCCCATCCCGGCAAATCGAAGAAGCTGCTCTGGGAGGGCTACAGGGACACGGAGCGGATGCTGCACGGCGGCAGCCGCCCTGCCGAAGGCGCGCGGCGGCCCCGCTAACCTCCGGCCATGGCGACGCTGTACCGCTGCAAGACCCCCACGGACCTGCTCTGCGCCTGCGGGAAGGTCGCCAGGCGACTGCGCCGCGCGGGCATCGAGTTCGAGGAGGTCCGGGTGCCTTACCTCAAGCGCGACCGGCCCGAGGTGGAGGAGCTCACCGGCCAGCGCTGGGTGCCCGTGCTCGTGCACGGCGAGGAAGTGATCAATGACTCGAAGCGGATCTGCGAGTACATCGATCACCTCCAGGCGTCGCAGTCCGTGGCGCACGTGCACGAGGCGGGCTGATGCCCGGCTACCGCCGCGCGTACAAGACCGCCAAGCGGCTCTACCCGCTGGCCATCGAGGCCTACCGGCGCTGGGACCGGCTCAGCGACGAGGAGAAGGAGCGCTACAGGGCCCAGGCTGTGCGCTACTCGAAGCAGGCGTGGGGATACGCGGTCGAGGCCGCCTCACACACGCCGCTCCCGGGCCGCAAGGACGAGGGCGCCGGGCGCAAGAAGAAGCGGCGCGGCGGCTAGGGACCCGGCGGCGTCCGCGGGATCTCGTAGCGCTTGGCGTGCAGGAAGGCCGAGCGCGGACCGTTGGGGCGCGGCCTGCCGCTCTTCGCGGCGCGGGCGGCCGTGGCCTTCTGCTTGCTCGACCACGTGACGGGCGCCGCCGGCAGCCGCAGCAGCGCCGGCCAGGTGTTCGCGTCCACCTGTCCGGTCACGGGCAGCGCGTTGGCGGATTGGAAGGCGGTCACGGCGTTCACCGTGGCGCTGTCGTAGCTGCCGGTGGGGGAGACCACCTCGCCGGCCGACATCAGGTGCTCCTGCGCCCACAGCACCACGTCGCCCTTCGAGCCCGACTTGAGCAGCGGGTAGCCCACCGGCGCGGGCACGACCGGAGTGGGGTCGGGCGGCGCCATCGCCTTCCAGCCGGCGCTGCTCGCCGACTGCCACGACCACCAGCTCACGCCCGGCGCGCCGTAGCCGGCGGCCAGCGCGCGGAAGCGCTGGACGTCCGCCGTGGACGGGTTGTCGTAGAGCTGCCCCAGCGGGAAGATCTGGCGCCCGTACACCGAGTTCCACTCGTACGTGTGCGCGAGCGCGGTGTCCACGCTCGTGCCGATCGCCTTCCAGTAGACCTGCGGCGCGTTGTACTGCGCGCCGTTAGGGCCGAGGAAGACCGAGTAGGGGAGCGACGGGTGGTAGTCCACGTACGGGAAGCTCGCGAGCCCGACCGGATAGTCCGGTCCCACTAGCCCGCGCAGGTCGTCGATGTAGGTCTGCGCCTGCGAGTAGAGCCCCTCGTACTGGCCCTCGGCGTCGATCACGAGGCAGTCGGCGCCGGTCTGCGCGGCGCGGGCGCCCAGCGCCGCCTCGGTGGCCGGGTCCTGCCCATAGACGAACTGCCAGGCGCAAACGTGGAGGCCGGCCGCCTTGAGCTGCGACACGAGCGTCGGCGAGAACTGGTCCCACCACGATGTGCCGTCCGAGCTCTTCACGAACACCGTGTTCACGCCGTAGAGCTGGGCCTGCGAGGCGATGCCGGCGGTGGTCCCGTCGCTCGACTTGCTCACGTACCAGATCCACATGCCGTTGCCGTCAAACGCCGTGCCGCTGCCGTGCACCGCGCGCGGGGTCGTGCGCTTGTGTATGTGGATCGGGCCCACGACGTTCGAGCGCCCGTGCGGCCCGACGATCCTGATCCTGCCGGACGCGGCGGTGGCCGGGACGGTGGTCACGTAGCCATCCGGCTTGCGCAGCCGCAGCTTGGAGGTGAGCGCCGCCGGCTTCCCGCCGGAGGACTTGTGCGCCTTCTTCGCGCGGCTGAACACCACCACCAGTCCGCGCTTTGCGAAGTTGCGTCCGCGGAAGCGCAGACGCCCGCCGGGCGCCACCGTATGCGGATCCTTGGCGCACACGGCCATCGGCCAGCAGCGCACGAACGTGATCCGCGGCGCCTTCGAGCGGGCACCGGCCGACGGCGCGCCGGCCATGAGGGCAAGCACCGCGATCGCCGCGAGGATCAGGCTTAGGCTGCGGGGTCTCACAAGAAAAGCCTGCAAGCAGGCTACTTGGTAACAGGTGATGCGGGGCGGAGTTGCGGGGTCAGGTCATAGGGGATAGGTCATAGGTCATAGGAAAAAACCCCTATCGCCTATGACCTATGACCTATGACCGCCGCAGGCCTCAGCCGAGGCGATTTTCCAACCCCAAAGGCGCCGACTCCGGCGCCTCGGCTGCCGGCGCCTGCGGCTCCTCGGTTGGCTGCTCGACGCCGAGGGCCTGTGCCAGCTCGCCGGACTCGTACATCTCGAGCACGATGTCGCAGCCGCCGACCAGCTTGTGGTCGATGAAGAGCTGCGGGATCGTGGGCCAGCCGGACAGCTCCGAGAGCTCTTCGCGGATGCGCGGGTCCGGCAGGATGTCCATCGCCGCGTACTGCACGCCCAGGGCGTTCAGCGCGGCCGAAGTGCGCATCGAGAAACCGCAGCGCGGCTGCTCCGGCGTGCCCTTCATGAACAGCATCACGTGGTTCTCGTCGATCGCGTTCTGGAGAAAGTCGTGAATCTCCTGGTTGGTCATCGGGTGCCCCCCGGTGTCGAAGTCTTGATGGAAAGCGCGTGGATCGGCCCGCCCACCTCGTCGCCGAAGATTCCGTAGACGAGCTGGTGCTGCTCGATGCGCGAAAGTCCCTGGAACCGGTCGGAGACCACCTCCGCGCGGAAGTGGTCGCCACCCCCCGTGAGATCCTCCACAGAGGCGCTCGATCCGGGCAGCGCGCTCTCGATACGTGTTTTCAGCTCTTCAGCGCTCGGCATTTGCGTCCGACAAAGATAGCTAGGTCGATCGGTACAATCGGACACAGATGGTCACCCTTACGGACATAGCCGCAGAGAAGGTCAGCTCGTTCCTAGCCGGCCAGGAGCCCAGCGAGGCTGCCGGATTGCGCGTGGGAGTGCGGGGTGGCGGATGCTCCGGCTTCCAGTACGCGCTCGCGCTCGACGAGAAGCGCGATGGCGACCACGTGTTCGAGGATCACGGAATCCGGCTGATCGTCGACGACGCGAGCCTGCAGTACGTGAGCGGCTCAGTGGTCGACTACAAGGAGAGCCTGATGGGCGCCGGCTTCGAGGTGAACAACCCGAACGTCGTTGCGGCCTGCGGATGCGGGTCCTCCTTCCGCGTCGCGGACGAAGATCCGAGCTGCGGCGCACCCGCCTGAGCGCTAGCCCAGCGTCAGCTCAACCTTCGTTCCGGCTCGCTTGAGCGTTCCCGCCTTCGGCGTCGACGACTTCACCTTCTCATGCGACGACGGCTGCTTCGGCTTCGTCTTGCCGACGCGGCACCCCGCCCGCTTGAGCGCCTTTCCTGCGGCATCCAGCGACTTGCCCTTGAGCCTCGGCACCTTGCACACTGGGCTGACGCCGTAGGTGAGGGTCTTCTTACGCGTCTCGCCGGCGCCGTTGGTGGCCGTCGCGGTGAGCTTGTGCGGTCCCTTGGCCTTGCTGAAGCCGCTGATCGTGCAGCCCGTCACGCCCGAGGTCAGGTCGGAGGACGAGCAGCGGAGCTTGGCGCGCGCCGGGACGTGCTTCTTGGAAAACACCTTGCCCGCTGAGATGTTCGAGAACCTCGGCGCCGAGGGCGGTGTGGTATCGAGCTTGACCGTCACCGAGTTCGACCCGGCGCCGCCCACGCCCGCGGCAGAGCAGCTGAAGGTTGCTCCGGCGGTGTCGCTCGACACGGTGGTGGGGCCGCAGCCGGTCGTGTTCACCACGGAGGGGTTCGGATCGGCGATGTTCCAGGCGATCGTCACGGGCGAGCGGAACCACCCGTTCGCGCCGTTCGGGGCACCAGGCGAGAGCGCCGCGCTGACCGCCGGCGGCGTCTTCGCCTGAGCCACCACCCTGTCGGCCTGGATGAAGCCCGAGCCACAGTCGGCGTCCGGCACCCCGGCCGCCGAGGTGCAGTCGAGCGCGTTCGCCGGGTTGGTGAGAAGCGCGTAGAGCTGATTCACCGTCATCGCCGGATTCGCCGACAGCGCCAGGGCCGCCACGCCGGCAACGCTTGGAGCGGCGGCGCTTGTGCCGAAGAACGGGTTGAGACCACTGGTGCCAGACAGGTCCGTGGACACGCCGTCGGCACCCGCGACGTTCGGCTTCTGCCGCACCTCGGGCGAGGGAAGGGGATTGCCGTCGGCGTCACGTGTGTGCACCACGGGCCCGCGCGAGCTGAAGCCCTCGGGTGACTGGAGCCCCGCGGCGCCGATGCAGTCGCCGAGCAGCGTCGACCAGCACACGGCGGCAACCGAGAGCGATCCTTGCGCCGAGGCCGCATCGGGATCGATCGCGCCCTGGTTGGTCGCGTGCTCCTTGATCGTGAACGTTCCGAAGTTGTTGGCGACGAGGTACTTCATGCGCGGGGTGCCGGTGCCGCTGATGTGGTGGATATCGATTTCCACCTCGGCCGAACTCCCGCCGTTGTTCGTGACGCCGCAGAGCTCGATGGGGAACGACGTGTTGGAGTTGCACGTCGTGACCAAGGAGTTGTTGCCGAAGATGTCGATGTCGAAGTTGTCGGTGGCGGCGCCCCACGGCTCGTCCCATTGCAGATCGAACGTGACCGAGCCGCCACCGCCCGGTAGGTCGACTACCGCCTGGCGCGTGTCGCCGCCGCCGAAGTCGTTGAGCGCGCCGGCCCCCGGTGTGAAGGTGCCGTCCCAGCTCTGCTCGGACCGGTTTCCCGCGGAGGTGATAAAGGCGGTTCCGGCTGCCTTTGCGGCGTCCGCCGCCTGCGCGACGACCCCGTCTTGAAACAGGGGCTCCCCGAGGTAGAAGGTGTCGTCCGCGATCACCCGTGCCTCGTGGCTCACGAGGTTGGCGATGTTGGCGGCCTTGGTGGCGGCGCCGGTCGTACCCGTGTCGAAGAGCATGTTGGTGATGCCCGGCGCCTCGTCGTAGATGATCTCGGCCATCGCGCGCCCCTCGTCGCTGCCGGAGGGGGCGTCTCCGAGGTCGGTGACGTTTGCCGGCAGGTCGTTGGTGGACTGCGAGCCGGCGATGCCGGACGGAACGTCGTTGATCGAGTCGGACATGACTCCCACCGTGATGCCCGCGCCCGTCGGCCCGAGCGCCCGCGCCTGCGGTCCGCGCTCGGAGGCGTCGCCCTGGGATAGCACGCTTCCGGTGTTGGTCTCGCCTGCCACGTCCGAGAGCACGCCCCGCGTCGCCGTCAGCGCAGCCACTTTCGCGGCGGCATCGACCGGCAGGAGGCCCTCGACCATCCGCTCCGGGTCGTGCCGACTCACCGCTTGCACATCCATGCCGAGTGCGCGCAGCCGCTGTGCCGCCGCGCCCACGTCACCGTTCACGTACACGTCCACAAGCGTCTTCCCATGCACCAGAGCGGGCCTGCTGAGCGTCAGTCCATGCGCGGTGGGCGGTTTCTCGCCGGCGGCGAGGGCCTGCAGATTACCGTCGAGCTTGTTCAGGTACGCGTAGCGCGCGCTGCCGGCCTGAGCGGGGTTGCCGCCCATGGAGGCCACGAGGTCGCGCAGGGTGGACGAGGCGGGCGCCACCGCGAATGCCTGCCCGGACAGCGCAGCAAGCGACAGAGCAAGCACGAGCAGCGCGGCGCAGAGCTTCGAGTCCATGGGCCCTCTTCCGTTGTGTGGACCGGCGCGGTCAATCCAAACGCCAGTCACGTGCCCCTGTCAAGGCCCGCGAGGGCAGAGCCTCAGACCGGCTCGTTGTCGAGCGACGTCCAGAGGTAGAGGCACGCGAGCGAGCGGTACGGCCGCCACGGCTCGGCGATGCGGTTGAGGGTCTCCGCGTCCGGCAGCTCCGCCAGTCCGTACGCGCGTTCCGCGGCGCGCCGGATGCCGAGGTCGCCCACGGCCAGCACGTCGGGCCGGCCGAGGTGGAAGATCAGGAACATGTCGGCGCTCCACTGGCCGATGCCCTTCACGGCCGTGAGCTGCTCCACCACCTGAGCGTCGGACAGCTCGGCCAGCCGGTCGAGGTCCAGGTCGCCGTCCTCGACCCGCCCGGCGAGGTCGCGCAGGTAGGCCACCTTCGCCCGCGAGAGGCCGGCGCCGCGCAGCGTCTCGGGGTCGAGGGCGATCAGGCCGGCCGGCTTCGGCACCTCGCCGCCGAACAGCTCGAGCACGCGCCGGTAGATCGACTCGGCGGCCCTGGTGGACAGCTGCTGGCCGACGATCGAGCGGACGAGCGTGCCGTAGGCGTCGGTGGGCCGGCCGCGGCGGCGGGCTCCGAGGCTGAGCGGCCCGTGCTCCTCCACGAGCGCGCGCATCACGTCGTCGGACGCGCGCAGGTGCTCGACCGCCCGGTTGCCTGCCTTGGTCAGTGGATCCGCACGGGCGTGCCCACGGGCACGCGTGGATAGAGGTTGATCACGTCGCTCACGTGCATGCGGATGCACCCGTGCGAGGCGCGGCTGCCGATCGACCAGTCCTCGGAGGTGCCGTGGATGCCGATGCCGTCGCCGAGACCGAGCCAGCGGGCTTTGATCGGATCCGCGGGATCGCTCGCGGGGATGGTCTGCCCCGCCAGCGAGCCGGCCCATGGGCTGTTCGGCACGTGCCATGCGGGGTTCACCTGCTTCTCGAGCACGTGGCGGATCCCCGCCGGCGTCTCGAGCCCGGCCATGCCCACGGCGATCGGGTAGGTCTTCACAAGCCGCAGCCGCTTGAACAGGCGCAGCTTGAAAGCGTTCCGGTCCACCGAGATGTAGGTGGAGTACTTGCGCGCGAGCGTCTTCAGCGTGACCGCCGGGCGGATGCCGTGGACGCCGCCCGTGATGATGCGCGCGGGCGTGGGATGGCGCAGCTCGTCGAGTGCCTTCTGTCGGAGCTTCGAGGTGTCGAGCCCGCGGCCCTCGCGCCCCTTGATGCGCTTGATCCTCCGCACGCCCAGCACCACGCGCGAGTTGCGTGGCGCCGTGAAGTACGGCTTGCCGAGCTTCGTGAGCGTGGCACTGAGCTTCTTGCCGTCGATCGTGCGCGAGAGGTGGATGCGCACGGCGTGATGCTTGGCGGCGGCCTCGAAGGCCTGCTTGACCATGCCCGCGTAGTCGATCGTCTGGCCGAGGTCGGCGCTGCCCACCTGCGTGTCGGCCGTGCCGATGCGGACGGTCACTGGCCGCTCGAGCACCGGAGCGAGCGAGCCCTGCACCTTGGCGGTGGCCGCGGCGGAGTCGAGACCGGACACGTCGACGCCGTCGATTGTCGACCCGGCGGGAAGAGTTGTCGGGGTGGCCGCGCCCGTGGGAGCGGCGAAAGCAAGAGCGAAAAGACCTGCAACTAGAGATATCCGAAGAATTTGCACCGCATAAGGATTGCAGGGCCGTAAGCTGCGCCGCGTGCGCTTCGTGACTTACGACGCTGGAAACGGGCCCCGCGCGGGCGTTCTGCGTGGCGGTGACCGCGTGGTCGAGGCCGGCAGGAGCCTGCGCGAGTTGATCGCGGTGAGCCGGCTTGCCGAGCCCGCCGACGCCGAGGAGATTCCGCTGTCGGACGTGCAGGTGCTGCCGCCGATTCCGGATCCCGAGAAGATCATCTGCATCGGGCTCAACTACCGCGCCCACGCGGAGGAGTCCGGGGTGGAGCCGTTCGCCGTGCCCACCTTCTTCGCGAAGTTCCGCAACGCGCTCGTGCCCGATGGCGCCGAGGTGGCGCTGCCGGCGAACAGCGAGAAGGTCGACTACGAAGCGGAGGTGGCGTTCGTGGTTGGCCGCCGCGCGAAGGACGTGAGCGAGGAGGCCGCGCTCGACTACATCGCGGGCTACATGCTGCTCAACGACCTGTCCGCGCGCGACCTCCAGTTCGCCACGCCGCAGTGGATCCCGGGCAAGATCTTCGACGGCGCCGCGCCCTGCGGGCCGATCCTCGTCACGCCCGACGAGGCCGGCGCGCACGACGCGATCGCGTTCGACCTGAAGCTGAACGGCGAGGAGATGCAGAACGCCACCACCGGCGACCTGATCTTCTCGGTGCCCGAGCTTCTGGCGCATCTGTCGTCGCTCATGACGCTCGAGCCGGGCGACATCGTGTCCACCGGAACGCCGTCCGGAGTGGGCAGCGGGCGCGATCCGCGGGTGTGGCTGAAGCCCGGCGACCAGGTCGAGATCACCTCGCCCACGCTGGGCAAGCTCCGCACCTCTCTTATCTGACCGGTGTTCAATGGCCCCGTGGGGTTGTTGCACTCAGGGCGTCTCCTGCCCGTGCTGCTCTCGTGCTGCCTGTTGGCGATCGTCGGCTCGGCGGTCGCCGCCTCCGTGGCCAACGCGCCGCCGCCGGCTCCGGCCGGCGGGACGCTCCCGGGCGACCAGCAGAAGTTCCTCCAGCTCGCCGAGCAGGGCGTGGCGAACATCAACAAGTACTGGTGGAACTCGCGCACCGACTGGTACAACGACCGGCTCGCCAAGGGGCAGGACGGCAAGGCTCCGATCTGGACCACCGTTCACCTGTTCAGCGCGCTCGACGGCATCGCCAAGGCGGCGCCGACCGCCGCGAACAAGCGAGCGGTCGAGTGGTTCGCCGACCGCGCGTACCGTGAGTACTGGGACCCGCAGGTCGGGCACATCCCGCACACTCGGCAGCACATCGGGGGCTTCGACCCGAGCACCCGCGAGGCCAAGGGACCGCGCGCCCACGCGTTCTTCGACGACAACGGCTGGCTTGGCCTCGCCTTCCTCGAGGCCTACCAGATCACCCGTGTGCCGCGCTATCTCACCTACGCCGACGACGCCTTCCAGTTCCTCGCGCAGGCCGGCTGGGCCAGCGGCGTCGGCGGCGGGGTGTGGTGGGACACGCACCACGTGAGCCGCTCGTCGGAGAGCATCGCGTCCGGCAGCGCTCTCGGGGCCCTGCTCTACTACACCACGCGCAGGAGGGCCTACCTCGGGACCACGCAGAAGTTCATCGCGTGGGCGAACGCGCACATCTGGGACGCGAAGAGCGGCCTCTACATGCGCGACGTGGACTCGCCGATCCTGATGGGCTACGTGCAGTCGCCGTTCATGCTCGCGTACGTATCGCTCTGCCAGACGACCAAGAACGACAAGCTCTGCGACAAGGCGGAGCAGCTCGGCAACGCGGCGCTCGTGCAGTTCACCGCCGCGCTGCACCACGGCCCTCAGTACGACGCGGAGTACCTGCACTGGATGCTCGACGTCTACGCCCAGGACCACAACCCCCGCTGGTACAACCTCGCCCTGGCCAACGCGCAGCGCGCGCTGGCGAACGCCCAGAACAAGCAGGGCCTGTTCCTGAAGGCGTGGGACGGCAGCCGGGCGCCGGACGCTCCGACTGACAGCCTGAAGATCGACGCCGCGACGGTCAGCGTGTTCGCCTGGCTGGCGGCCGCCACACCGCCGTCGACCCCCACGAACGCGAGCGGCGGCTCTAGCCCGTAGCGGGCTCGACCGACACGGCCTCGCCATCGAGCGCGCCCAGCGCCCGCTCGACCGAGGCGGTGATGCAGGTGAAGATCGGCGTCTCGGACTCGGTGTAGGCGCTCGACTCGGTGCCGCGCAGCTCCTGCACGAGGTCGAGGAAGTCGCCCGGCTCGTCGGCATTGAAGGAGACGACGAACTCCTGGTCGTCGAGGCCGTATGAGTAGGCGGTGTTGATGTCGATCGTCGTGTAGCGCTTGCCCACCTCGATGTGGCTGCGCATGATCCGCATCCGCTCCTCCGGCGCCAGCAGGTACCACTCGCGCTTCTTCCACATCGGGTAGACGATCAGGTAGCGGCTGTCCGACCCGGGGCGCGGCGACAGCGGCTGCGGCTCCTCCGAGTAGACGGACTCCTTCGTCATCGCGAGGTAGGAGTGGGAGATGTCCGCGTGGCGCATCAGGCCGGTCTGGTTGAGCAGCACGTGGAACTCGTGGATGGGGTCGAGATCGGCCGCGATCGTGCGCACCATCAGGTCGCAATCGCCGCGCGTGCCCACCAAGGAATAGGTGCGGAGGAAGTGGTCCTCGGCGAAGTCGTTGCAGGCCGCGGCGAACTCGAGCTTGTCCTGCGCGCGGTCGGCGGAATCGCGCCGGCGCCAGGCTGGATCGAGCTTGATGAAGGTGAACTTGACGAAGTTACGGTCGCTCATGGCCGCTCCATAGAGTGTGGCGCATGCGTGGCAGATGCGGGGCCCTGATCGCCGCGGCGGCCCTCGCACTGGTGGCCTCGCCGGCTCTTGCCGCTGCTCCCGGTGTGCGCGCCGCCTTGCTGTTCCTGCCGGCACAGAACGCGGTCGAGCTGCCCGGGCTGTCGGTCGGCATCACGAGCCCGACACTGGGCGGCTACAAGCGGCCGCAGTTCTCGATCGACCTGTCACAGGGCGCGCGGATCTCGACGCGCGCATACACGCGGAAGCTGCCCCGCGTGGCCCTCGCGGGATCGCGGGTGGCCGGCTGGGACGCCGTCGTCCGGCGTGCTCACGCCGCTCCCGGCGACATCGTGCCCGGCTTGCTGGCATCGACCATTGAGCGTGCGGGCGGCAGCGCTTCTTACGTTGGGGTGCGGGGCGCCGAGGACACCGAGTCGTTCGCGGCGGCCGACGAGAGCGGCCGGATCGGGCACGTGTCGCTCGGCCCGGCGGCCGGCTTCGGCGCGCGGGCGACCGCAGCGTGGCGCTCGTCGTCGTTGCTCGTGGCCCGGCTGCCCGCCGGGGCGCAGGGCACGGCGGCGCTCTCCGAGCTGATGCGCGCGCGGCGGCCCGGGGACCTCGTGGTGGTGATGCAGGCGCCGCCTCCGAAGAAGCTCACGCTCCTCTACACGGGCGCAATCGGGCCCGCGATCGCCGCCGGCGGCGTGATCCGCTCGGCCACCACGCGCCGGGACGGCTACATCGCCGCGCCGGACGTCTCGGCCACCGTGCTGCACACGTTCGGGCTGAAGGTGCCGAAGAAGATGCAGGGCGAGCAGATCGAGTCGCGCGGCGGCCACGGCGCGGCCTACGTGAACAGCCTCAAGGCGCGCCTCGACGCGATCCTGCCGCACCGCACCGACGCGGTCCGCAGCATCGCGATCGTCTGGGCGGCGGCGATGCTGCTGCTGGCGATCGCGCGGAGGGGCGAGGGCGTGCGCACGGGTCTGCGGATCCTCTTGCTTGCGGGCATCTGGGTGCCGGCGCTGTGCCTGCTCACCGCGGCGATCGAGCCCTCCGGAACTGCTGAGGGGCTGATCATCGCGCTGGGCTCGCTCCTGCTCGGGGCGCTCACCGACCGGTTCCTGCCCTGGCCGGCCGCGCCGGTCCTCCCTGCGGCGGTGACCTTCGGCGCGCACACGATCGACCTCGCGCTCGGCTCGCACCTGATCGGCCTCTCGATCGCGGGACCGAACCCCAAGGGCGGCTCGCGCTTCTTCGGGATCGGCAACGAGCTGGAGATCATCCTGGCCCTGACGCTGCTCGTGGGCACCGGCGCGGCGCTCACGCAGTTGCCCGAGCGGCTGGCGCCGCGCACGTTCGGCGTGGCCGCGCTGGTGGCGGCCGTGATCATCGGGGCGGGGCGGCTCGGCGCCGACGTGGGCGGCGTGATCACGCTCGGCGCGGGCGGCGCGGCCGCGGTGGTGATGTGCCTGCCGCGCGGACCGACCCCGCGCGCGATCGCGCTTGCCGTGATCGTGCCCGTGGTGGCGGTGGGCGCCCTCGTTCTGCTCGACCTCGCGATCGGCGGCGGGGCCCACCTCACGCACACGCTGTCGAGCTCGAGCGGGCCGGGCGATCTCGGCAAGGTGGTGGTGCGCCGCTGGCGGCTGTCGGTGGCCGGCCTCGGCCGTGGCAGTACGCCGTTCACCGTGGGGATCTGCATCCTGGCGCTGGTCATGGGAGCGGTGAAGCGCCGCGACCTGCTCGCGCCGCTGTCCGCCGAGCGCGAGCGGCCGCTCCGGGCGGCGCTCTACGGATCGTTCTTCGCAGTGGTGATCGGGGCACTTGCAAACGACTCCGGACCGATGATCGTGATGATCGGCACATTCTGCTTGGCTCTATCAGTGGCCTATGTGCGGTCGGGCACGCCACCCGCCGCGCGCCCGGAAGCTGGGCTAACATCGCGCGTGTGCGCGTAGCCCTGGTTTCCCCTTATTCGTTCAGCTATCCGGGTGGCGTCGGAAGGCACGTCGAGGCACTCGCGACGGAGCTGCTCGACAAGGGCCACGAGGTCCGGCTGCTCGCTCCGTACGACCCGGATGACCGCACGGCGCGGCTGAGCCACAGGGGCGCGCGCCCCGAGCAACGCGAGGTGCCCGACTACCTGGTTCCGCTGGGTCGCACGATCGGCATGCCGATGAACGGCGCGATGTCGAACGTGGCGGTGTTCCCCGAGGGCGCCGGCACGCTGAGCCGCACTCTCCGCCAGGGCAAGTTCGACGTCGTCCACGTGCACGAGCCCAACGCGCCGGTGGCCAGCTGGGCCGCCACCGAGTGGTCACGCTCGCCGCTCGTGGGCACCTTCCACGCGTACTCCACGAACAAGGTGTCCAACAACATCGCGGTGCTGGTCGGCGCGCGCCGCCTCTACAACAAGCTTCACGTCCGGATCGCCGTGTCGGAGGCCGCGCGCTGGACCGCGCGGCGCTTCTACGGGGGCGAGTACCGGATCGTGCCGAACGGCGTGGACCTGTCCGCCGCGCTGCCCGGCCCGAAGCCCGCAAACGACCAGCTCACGCTGCTCTTCCTCGGCCGCGCCGAGGAGCGCAAGGGGCTGCCGGTGCTGCTGCGCGCCTTCGAGGCGCTGCGCGGAGCCGGCGTGCCGGCCCGGCTGGTGGTGGCCGGCGCGACGCACGAGGAGGTCGAGCCGTTCCTGCTCGAGACCGAGGGCATCGAGGTGGCCGGGCGGGTCACCGAGGAGCGCAAGTGGCAGCTTCTTCACGAGGCCGACGTGCTGTGCGCGCCATCGCTTGGCGGCGAGAGCTTCGGCATGGTGCTCACCGAGGCGTTCGCCTCCGGCACTCCGGTCGTGGCATCCAACATCGCGGGCTATCGCGACGTGGTCCGAGGCGGGGTCGACGGCGTGCTCGTGGACGTGGCCGACCCGGTCCAGCTCGGCGAGACGCTGCACTCGCTCGCGGAGGATCCGGCTCGACTCGGACGCATGTCGCTCGCCGCACGCGAGCGGGCCGAGCGCTTCGCCTGGCCGCACGTGGCCGCGGAGGTGGAACGCGCCTACGCCGACGCGGTCGAGCTGCCCGAGCCGGCCCGCGCCGCTGGGCGGCTCGCCGTGCGCACCGGCGTGGCGCCCGCAAGCCTGGGGCCCCGCCATCCCGCGCGCCGCCTGCCCTCGCTCGAACCCGTCACTCCCGCGGTCACCCGCCGCCGCGTGCCGCCGCTCGTGCGGAAGCTCGCCGGCGTGGCCGCCATCGCCGCGGGCGCGGGGCTCGGCTGGATGGCGCTGCAGCGGATCGGGATCCACCGGATCGGCGACGCCCTGCTCGCCGCCACGCCCACCTGGGTGCTGCTGGCCTTCGGCCTGATGTGCGCCTCGATGCTGCTGCGCGCCGAGTCCTGGCACGCCGTGCTGCGCTCGGCGCTGCCGGGCGTGCGCGTGCGCCGGCGCGATGCCGCGCGCGGCGTGATGATCGGCGTGCTGATGTCCGCCACGCTGCCCGCCCGACTGGGCGAGCCTTCGCGTGCGCTGATCGTGTCGCGCCGCCTCGGCCGCGTGCGCGAGCGGTTGCCGATCGTGCTCGGCACGGTCGTCTCCCAGACGCTTCTGAACCTGGTCGCGCTGGTGGTGCTCGGCGCGATCATGTTCACCACGGTCGGCCTCTTCCACGGTCACGAGAAGGCGCTGATCATCGGCTCGGCCGCGCCGGTGTCGATGCTTGCGCTCGTGCTGCTCCTCCCGGCGCTCCTGCGACGGGGCAAGCCGTCGCGCTTCACGCGCCTGCGGCGGGCGATGGCGATCGTGCGCGGCGCGATGGAGCAGGTGCGTGCCGGCCTTCAGGTCTTCCGCAGCCCCAAGCTCGGCTCGTGGGCGGCGTTCAACCAGCTCGCCGCCTGGGGGCTGCAGGCCATCGCCTGCTACGTGCTGCTGATCGCGCTCGGGCTCGACCATCACGCCAGCTTCGGCGCCGCGGCCGCGGTGCTGTTCGCGGTCAACGTCACCGCCGTGCTGCCGGCCACGCCGTCCAACCTCGGCGTGTTCCAGGCCGCCTGCGTGGCGGTGCTCTCCGCATACCACGTGTCCCACGCCGACGCTCTCGCCTACGGAATCATCCTGCAGGCAGTCGAGATCGCCACCGCGGTGACGATGGGCATGCCGGCGCTGCTCCGCGAGGGGATGTCCTGGAAGGACATGCGCCTGCGCGCGCTGCACACGGCGCCCGTGGAGCTGCAGGTGTCGAGCCGCCGCCGGCAGCGCCAGAGCAGCGCCGCCGAATTCGACGCCTCCTGACGAGGCTGCTAGCCGGCGGCTGAGGGCTCCGTGGCCTCGGCTTCCGCGGCTTCAGCCTGCGTCTCCGAGCCCGCGCGGTCCGGCGGGATGCGGCCGCTGCGCATGCCGAAGTAGCTGGCCTGCGGGTGATGGGCCACGATCGCGACCGTCGACTGCTCGGGCTCGACCGCGAAGCCGTGCGACAGCGACAGCCCGATCGAGTCGGCGCCGAGCAGCTCGAACACCGGCACATGCTGCTCCTGCTCGGGGCACGCGGGATAGCCCCAGGAGTAGCGGCGGCCCTGGTCGGCCACGAGGCCCATCTCCGAGCGCACTCGCTCGTGCAGCCACTCGGCGATGCCCTCGGCCGACTGCACGCCCAGACCGTGGACGAACAGCTGCTCGGCGAACTCGCCGTCGGCCTCGAGCTTCTCGCACAGTTTGGTGACCTCGGGGCCGACAGTCACGGCCTGGAGCACGCACACGTCGCGTTCGCCCGACTCGAGCGGGCGCCAGTAGTCGGACAGGGAGAGGCGGTCGTGCGCCGGCTGGCGCGGGAACTCGAGCCGCTGGATCTCCCGGGCGGGGTCCTCGGGGTCGAAGAAAACGAGCTCGTCGCCGTCGGAGTTCACCGGGAAGTAGCCGTACACCGCGCGCGGGTTCAGGTAGTCCTGCTCGCGCCACATGCGCTCGAGCCGCGGCTTGAAGTCGTCGGCGAGCAGCTGCTCCCAGGCCTCGCCCTTCACGCCCTTGCCGCCCCAGTGGAGCTTGAACAGCACGTGCGTGTCGAGCAGCGGGAACACCTCGTCGAGGTCCACCTCGACCTCGCGCACGCCCCAG
>DASXCV010000091.1:0-3819 GCA_036491015.1 Thermoleophilaceae bacterium
GCGCCTGATCCTCGGCTGGGCGGGGCTGAGGGGCGCGGTGCCAGTCGTGCTCGCCACCTTCCCGGTGATCCGCGGCGTGCCGGACAGCGTGCGCTTCTTCGACATCGTGTTCTTCGCCGTGCTGCTCTCCACGCTCCTGCAGGGGACGACGTTCGAGCCACTGGCGCGGTTCCTGAAGGTCACCTCGGCGGTTGCCGCGCTGCCGCGGCCGCTGGCGGAGACGGGAACGATCCGGCGCCTGGGCGCCGAGGTCGCCGAGTTCCCGGTGGCGGCTGACGACGCCATCGTCGGTCTCAGGGTGCGCGAGCTCGGCATGCCGCGCGACGCCCTCCTCAACGTGATCGTCCGCGGCGAGCAGGCGATCCCGCCACGCGGTTCCACGCGCATCGAGGCCGGCGACCGTCTGCACGTGCTCGTGCGCCAGGAGGCCGCCATCGACTTCACGCGCCTGCTCGAGCGCTGGCGCACCGGACCGATCGGCCCGGCCCATCGCGCGCCGCGCCCGATCACGGGCACGCAGCCCGTGTACACCACGCGGCCGTGGTCGGACCGCGACGACCACGGCGAGCCGAGCCACCCCTCGCGCCTGGCCGGCGTGGCGGTGATCGACCAGCTGCGCACCCGTCGCGACGGCCGGCCGGGCGCGCTCGTGCTGCTCGAGGACGGTCGCTACGGCGTGAGCGGCTCCGCCGTGATCGTGGGCGGCCCGCGCGAGGTGCAGGACGCGGCCAAGCGCAAGATCCGCCAGTCGCCGAGCGACGCCGAGCGCGCGTGGTGGCGCGAGGTGGTGGGCGCGCTCGCGGCGCCCGAGCACTAGAACAGCTTGTATCGCGTCCGGTTGAGCTTGAAGCCGTGGCCGGACCTGTTCGTGCAGCGCAGCCCACTCGTCTTCGACGTGCACGCGAACCGGCCGAAGTGGCGTGTGGTGCCGTACGGGAGCACCGCGGCTTGCGGATCGAACACGCTGTCCGAGATGCAGAGCGCCCGCGCCCGCCCGTGCGCGTTCATGGCAAAGGAGTTTCCGAAGCCGAACTGGCAGCCCTTCGGCTTGGGCGCCGGGTGCTTGATCTTCTGCAGGTCGCAGCGAAGCATGTCTGTCTTCCCGAGCTGCTCGCGCGCGCAGTAGATGTTCTTCGACGGCGTGCGGAACGAGGTGATGCTGCTCGCGCCCGAAGCGCCCGCCGCCGGCAGCGCCGCAGGCACCGAGACAACGAGCACAGACGCTGCGAGGGCCAGCCGCATGCGCCTATTCTGCACGTAACAGGCGAGTGCCGAAAGCCCCCAGTTCACGGGGGCATTCGCGTTCTAGTCGCCGATGCCGGTGCGAACCTTCTCGAGCGCCCGCCGGATCAGCCGCGACACGTGCATCTGCGAGACGCCGATCCGCTCGGCGATCTCCGACTGCGTGAGGTCTTCGACGAAGCGCAGGTGCAGCACGAGCCGGTCGCGCTCGGGCAGCGCGCGCAGCTCAGGGGCGACCGTGGCCGCGTACTCGGCGAGCTCGTAGCCGGGGTCCTCGTCGCCGAGCCGTTCGAGGAACTCGACGGCCTCCTCCTCCACGCCGGCCGGGCGCGGCGTCTCGAGCGACACGCTGTCATACGCAGTCGCGGCCTCCATCGCCTCGAGCACCTCCTCGGGTGTGAGTTCCATGAAGTCGGCCAGCTCAGCCGGAGTGGGGGAGCGCCCGAGCGTCCGCGACAGCGCGGTGACGGCGCGGTTCACCTCGAGCGCGCGCTCCTGCATTCCGCGGGGCACGTGCACCGCCCAGCCGACGTCGCGGAAGTAGCGCTTCAACTCGCCGAGGATCGTGGGCACCGCGAAGCTCGAGAACGCCACCCCGCGGGTGGGGTCGAAGCGGTCGATCGCCTTGACGAGCCCCATGCTCGCGACCTGCAGCAGGTCGTCGAGCGGCTCGTCCTGGCGCTCGTACCGTCTCGCAAGTTGGCGCGCCAGTGGCAGGAAGCGCTCGATCAGCGCGTTGCGCGCGCGGTGATCGCCGTCGCGGTGGTAGCGCTCGAGCAGCCTGCGATCCTCGGCGATGCGCCCGGATTCGCCGCGGCGCTCGCCGCCCGCACTACGATCCGTCATGGACGCAGTCCCTGCCACCTGCGCGCCTCTGACTCGCTGAGAACTATGTGCGCCCCTCTGCATAAACCGAACCTGGAAACTGAAAGCGCCAGGTCTCTGGGGCGCAACTGCGGGGCGGCGGGCTATTGGGCCTTGCCCCAAGGGTCAAAATAGCACCCCTCATGACATCGGCCACGAGTGACCCAAACGGCGCGAACGGCCTGAAGGTGCTTGTGGCCGACGAGGACCAGCGGGCGCTCGATGGCGTCGCGGCGCTGCTCAGCCAGCTCGGCCACGAGGTGTGTGCCCGGGCGGTCGGGGTGCAGGAGGTGTCGCGTCAGATCGACGAGGACGAGCCGGACGTGGCCCTCGTGAAGCTGCACGACGACGACGAGCACGCGCTCGAGCTGATCGACGAGATCACCGACGAGGCCACGTGTCCCGTGATTGCGCTGATGGAGGTGCCCGAGCCAGACTTCATCAGCCGCGCGGCCAGCCACGGGATCTACGCGTACGTGCAGCCCGTCACCGCGGAGACGGTGCAGGGCGCGATCGAGATCGCCCTCCGCCGGCACGCCGACGCGTCGCGGCTGAGCGGTGAGGTGGAGCAGCTCGAGGGCGCGATTCAGCGCCGCGCGGTGATCGAGCGCGCGAAGGGCATCCTGATGGAGCGCCACTCACTCGATGACCGCACGGCCTTCGAGCTGCTGCGTTCACACGCGCGCGCGAACAACCGCAAGCTCGTGGACGTGTCCCAGGCCGTGTCGGACGGCCACCTGCTTCTGCCGGGCGCGTAACGAACCGCACTGCGGACTGCGGACTAGCCGAGCGGTGTCTCAGCGAGCCGCTGCCGCAACTCTTCGACTGACTCGAACACAGCGCACGCCCCGGCGTCCCGCAGCTCGGCCTCCGCGAACCCACCGGTCACGACGGCGATCGTCTCGATGCCGGCTGCCGCCGCGGCCTTCACGTCCCACGGCGTGTCGCCCACCATCACGGCGTCGCCGCTGCCGGCCTTCTCCTTCGCCGCGTTCACGAGATCCGGTTGCGGCTTGGTTGCCTCGACGTCGGCGGACGTGGTCCAGCCGTCCGCCAGCTCGCGCGCGTCGAGCAGGTCGAGGTAGTGCTCCACCTCGTCCGCCTTCGCCGACGACGCGAGCACGACAGTGTGACCGCTCTCCTTGAGGTCGGCGATCAGCTCTCGCGCGCCCTCCATCGGCTCGACCTCCTCGATCAACGCGAGGTACAGGGCCTTCTCGGCGGTGCGAATGTCGTCGCCCTTCTCGGACTCCACAGAGTCGCCGGCGAGCGCGGCCACCAGCTGATCTCCGCCCATGCCGATGTGCCGGTGGATGCGCCAGATCGGCAGCACCACGCCGTGCTGGCGGAACGCGCGGTACCACGCGAGCGCGTGCTGGTAGTTGGTGTCGACGAGCGTGCCGTCGATGTCGAGGATCGCGGTAGAAGCCATCCGTGTCAGGCCACCTTCTCGAGTGCGGGGGAGTGGGTGTCGTTTGCAATCAGATCCATCACGGCTTCCTCGGCGGCGTCCTGCAGCGAGGCGTTGTCGGCCTCGACCTCTTCGAGGAGCGACGGCAGCACGCCGCCGATCGTCACGCCGCCGTGGAAGCGATCGAACACGCGCGGGTCGATGTAGGAGGCTCGGCACACCGCCGGCGTGTTGCCGAGGTAGTGGGCCACCTCCTTCACAGCGCGCGCGATCGCGCGCCGGCGCCCCGTCTTCGAGCCGTG
>DASXCV010000092.1:0-8056 GCA_036491015.1 Thermoleophilaceae bacterium
CGCCGCCCGCCCCGAGGTGCTGGAAGAGCGAGATGAGATGCGGCCGGATCGAGGTCCAGAGCGGGCCGTTCTCGGCACCGTCGAACGTCGTCGAGCCGATCGCGACGCAGAGCAGCGGGATCGTGCCCGCCCACAGCTCGAGCTGCGGGGCGCCCGCCAGCGGCGGCCGCGCGTACACCACGCCCTCGCGACGCTCGAGCGGCGCCAGCCGCGCGAACAGCCCGAAGTACACGCCGAACGGATCCGCCCGCTCGCTCCAGGTCTCGATGCCGTAGAGCGCCATGCCCACGAGCATCACGACCATGTACGCGAGCACCATGATCGCGAGCGTCGAGGGGTCGTCCTTGTTGACGTAGGTCAGCTCGACCCAGGCGAAGAAGAGGATCCCGATCGCGGCCGGCCAGCGGCCGAGCCACTCCGGATACTCGAGCGCCGCCGGCGGCTCGCCGCTCGACATCTTGCGCGAGAGCCACGACGCCGCGCGCGCGACCGAGCGCCACGGGCTGATCACGCGCCAGACGTTCCCGAACAGCGCGCTGGCCACCACAAGGCCGACCCAGAACACCACGTAGATCACAGTCGGCGCGAGGTTGCCGAGCGCGTCCTGCACGCCCACGAGCCCGGCGTACACGGTCGCGCCGAACGCGACCAGCCCGAGCACGCTCACCACGAAGTCGATCGCTAACGGGATGCGGAACAGGCGCTTGCGCGGCACGTTGCGCTGAAGCCGCGGATTCGGCCACAGCGCGGCGAGCGCCGCGAACGACACGATCAGGATGAGCGCTGCCGCCCAGCCGAAGAGCCAGACCGGGATCGGCAGGTCCGTGCGCGCCACGATGCCGTGCGCCGAGGCCGGCGGCGGGAACAATGCTCCCGCCGCCGGTCCCGAGAGCAGGGCGGCGGCGATGAATGCTCGCCTTGGTGCCGCCCGGCCCCTCATTGATTCACCTGGAGCGACGCGATCTGCTCGCTCCGGCTCTCCAGCTCGATCACGAAGATGCCGTCGATCGTCGCCGGGAAATCAAACGACACGCTGCCGCCCTTCTTCACGTCCTTGTGGAAGTTGTAGCCGTGAACGTGGATCTCGTCTGACACGTCGGAGTCCACCGTGAAGCGCACCGGCTGACCCTTGTTCACCGTGATCTTCTGAATCCCGCCCTGGGGCTTGCCACCCACCACGTGGATCACCACGGGCGCCCCCGACGAGGTGGTGGTCGTGTTGTTGTTGCTGCTGCCCTTGGCCAGGATGAAAGCCACCACCAGGACCGCGACAAGCAGCGCGAGCAACCCTGCTCGCTTCATGTCTCGCTACCTCCGATCGTCTGGTTCAGAACGAACTCAGGCGACCGCGGGCGGCGCGCGCGGAGCGAGCCTGCGGGCGAGCGCGCCCTGAGGGGGCGCGATCCAGACCGAGCGCCCGACGGGCGACGGAAGCTGAAAGGGAGGCGGCGGAACCAGGCGCGCGCGGCCGCGTGCCGCCGCCACCGCGATGGCAGCCGCGGCGCCGCGGAGGGCGAGCGCGATGAGGAAGCCGATCAGGAGCGCCAGCGGCAGCGCGAGCCAGCCGCCGTGGGTGAACGGCGCGCCGATCCCGCCCGGATGGCCCTGCGCGAGCAGGCCTTCGAGCCACTCCTGCGTGCTGTACACGCCGATGAGGAGCGCGCTCGTGAGAAGCCACATGCGGCGCGTGGAGAGCCCGGCGAGCGGGTCGTCCGCGTCCCCGCTCGCGTAGGCGCGCAGGAGCCGCGCGGCGAACGCGGCGGCCGCCAGCACGAGCAGCCCGGCCAGGAGCGGAGTGACGAGGCGCAGGTACCCGTGTCCCTGCACGGCGAGCTCGTGGCTCGACCGGCCGTGGTACGCGAGTACGTACCTCAGGTCATGCACGCCCAGGGCGCCCACAGACACGAGCACTCCCGCACGGATCCGCCAGCCGAGTGTCGGCACCCGGCGGATTCTACGGCCACGGCCCGGCGAATCAGCCGCGCTGCTCGATCGCCGCCTGGGCGGCGGCCACGCGCGCGATCGGCACGCGGAACGGCGAGCAGCTCACGTAGTCGAGCCCGGCCATGTGGAAGAAGCGGATCGACACGGGATCGCCGCCGTGCTCGCCGCAGATGCCGAGCTTCAGCTCGGGCTTCGCCTCGCGTCCCGTCCAGGCGGCGAGACGCACGAGCCAGCCCACGCCCGGCGTGTCGATCGTCTCGAACGGGCTTCGATCCACGATCTTCTCCTCTATGTAGCGGCCCAGGAAACGGCCCTCCACATCGTCGCGCGAGAAGCCGAGCGCGGTCTGCGTGAGGTCGTTCGTGCCGAACGAGAAGAAGTCGGCCTCGCTGGCGATCTTGTCCGCCGCGAAGCATGCGCGCGGGAGCTCGATCATCGTGCCCACCGACAGCTCGAGTCCCTCGGTGCCCTCCTCGCCGGCCACGCGCTCCACCAGCTCGCGCATCAGCCGCAGCTCGGTCTCGTATGCCACGAGAGGGATCATGATCTCGAGGCGGGGCGCGTGGCCCGAGCGCTCCTTCACCGTGCGGGCGGCGCGCAGGATCGCGCTCACCTGCATCTCGTAGATCTCCGGGTGCAGGATCCCGAGCCGGCAGCCGCGGGTGCCGAGCATCGGGTTGGTCTCGGACAGCGAATGGATCTTCTCGAGCGTGGCCTCGAGCTCCTCGAGGTCGGGCGTGCGCTCGATCCGCGCGCGCTCCACCTCCTGCGCCACGTCCTCGAGCCCCGGCAGAAACTCGTGGAGCGGCGGGTCGAGCAGCCGGATCGTCACCGGCAGCCCAGCCATCTCCTCGAACAGGCCCTCGAAGTCCTCCTGCTGGAAGGGGAGCAGCTCCTTGAGCGCGGCGCGGCGGTCCTGCTCGGTCTCGGCCATGATCATCGCGCGCATCTTCGGCACGCGGTCCTCGGCCATGAACATGTGCTCGGTGCGGCACAGGCCGATGCCCTCGGCGCCGAACTGGCGAGCCTTGCGCGCGTCGTCCGGATTGTCCGCGTTCGTGCGCACCCCGAGCTTGCGCATCTCGTCCGACCAGCGGAGCACGGTGTCGAAGTTCTCGTCCACCTCCGGGTCCACGAGCTGCACGTCGTCTGTGGTCACGATCCCGCGTGAGCCGTCGATTGCGATCAGGTCGCCCTCGTGCAGCACCCGGCCGTTCACGCGCACCTCGCGCGCGTTCAGGTCGATGTCGAGCGCGGAGGCGCCGCACACGCACGGGCGCCCCATCCCGCGCGCCACGAGCGCCGCGTGGCTCGCCTTGCCACCCTCGCTCGTGAGGATGCCGCGCGCCGCGTGGAAGCCGGCCACGTCGTCGGCCTCGGTGAACGGGCGCACGAGCACCACGTCGCGCCCGTGCTCGTCCGCCTCCACCGCGTCCTCGGCGGTGAACACGATCGCGCCCTTGGCGGCGCCTGGCGAGGCGCTCACGCCCTCTGCCAGCACGTCGAACTCCGCCTCGCGGTCGAACGTCGGGTGCAGCAGCGCGTCGAGGCGGTCGGCGTCGATCGTCGCGATCGCATCCTCGCGCTCGAGCAGCCCCTCGCCCACGGCGTCCACGGCGAAGCGCACCGCCGCCTGCGCCGGCCGCTTTGCGTTGCGCGTCTGGAGCATGTAGAGCTGCCCCTCCTCCACCGTGAACTCGGTGTCCTGCATGTCGCGGTAGTGGCGCTCGAGCGTGCGGAGGATGTCCATCAGCTGCTCGTGAGCCTCCGGCATCACCTCCTTCATCTCGGAGATGTCGAGTGGCGTGCGCACGCCGGACACCACGTCCTCGCCCTGTGCGTTCACCAGGAAGTCGCCGCTCGGCTCGGGCGCACCGGTGATCTCGTCGCGCGAGAACGCCACGCCCGTCGCGCAGTCGTCGCCCTTGTTGCCGAACACCATCTGCTGCACGCTCACGGCCGTGCCCCAGTCGTCGGGCAGGCGGTTGATGCGCCGGTACTCGACAGCGCGGTCGCCTAGCCACGAGTCGAACACGGCGTGGATCGACTGGCTGAGCTGTTCCTGCGGGTCCTGCGGGAAGTCCTCGCCGGTGTGCTCGGTGAAGATCTGCTTGAAGGTGTCGGTGAGCGCCTTCAGGTCGCCGGTGTCGAGCTCCGTGTCGTCCTTCACGCCCCGCTCCGACTTGCGCTCCTTGATCGCGCCCTCGAAGCGCTCGCCGGGCACCCCACGGCACACGTTCCCGAACATCTGCACGAAGCGCCGGTAGGAGTCCCACGCGAAGCGCGGGTTGTCCGTCTTCTCGGTGAGACCCTCCACGCTCTCGTCGTTCAGCCCGAGGTTGAGCACCGTGTCGAGCATCCCGGGCATCGACTCGCGCGCGCCCGAGCGCACAGACACGAGCAGCGGGTCGCCCGAGTCGCCCAGCTTCTTCCCCGCCTGCTCCTCCAAACGACTGAGGGCCTCGGCAACCTGTTGCGCGAGGCCCTCGGGCTCCACCTGGCCCGCGTTCATGTAGGCGACGCAGGCCTCGGTGGTGATCGTGAAGCCCGCGGGTACTCGCTCCGCGCCGAGGATGCGGGTCATCTCGGCAACGTTCGCGCCCTTGCCGCCGAGCAGCTCGCGCATCTCGCGCGAACCTTCAGAGAACTCGTAGACCCACTTCGTGCCTGCCACGGTCCCGGTCAAGGCGCCATCCTAATGGGCGGCCCCGGCAGGTTCACGCCACATCGGCCACATGTCCGGGCCCCCTGGAAGACGAACCGTCTGAAGCACGCGGAAGCCGAAGCGCGCGTAGAAGTCGAGGTTGCGCTCCTTCGAGGACTCGAGGTAGGCGGGCACGCCGTCGCGGTCGCAGTGCTCGAGCACGGGCTCCATCAGCGCGCTGCCGAGCCCCTGGCCCTGCTTCGGCGGATCGGTGCCGAGCACCGCGAGGTAGAAGCTCGGCGGCTTCGGCGGGTGCGCCTTCTCGAGCCGCCGCAGGCCGGTGAACAGCATCGGCAGCCGGGGGTTGACCATCATCCGCGCGAGCTCGCCGGTCTCGCGCCAGCTCACGTGCCAGCGATCTGGCAGACCCCACACCGCGGTGGCGCTCAGGTCCTCGGTCACGTAGATCTCCTCCTGCGACGCCATGTAGCGCAGGCGGATCGACCAGAAGCGTTCCGCCTGCGCAAGCCGCTTGCGGTCGCTCGGGAAGGTCCAGCTCATCGCCGGGTCGTCGTAGAAGGCCCGCGCCAGGAGAGCCGCCACCTGCGGCAGCTCCGAGCGTTCGGCCTTCCTCACGCCGCCGCTAGGGATTGCCCGGTGCCCTTCTGATCACGCGCCCGCTCTTCGAGAACCAGACCTGATCGGCAGGACCTGGGGCGCGGGCCAGGCGTCGGCCACGAGCCGCCTCATCGCGGCACCCGGTGCCCCTTCTCGCTCGGGGCATCGCCGTGGAAGACGGCCTCGATGTTGTTGCCGTTCGGGTCGAGGATGTAGGCCGCGTAGTAGGTCGCGCCGTATTCGTCGCGCAGGCCGGGCGCGCCGTTGTCGCGGCCACCGCCCTCGACAGCCGCCGCATGGAAGGCGTCCACCTGCTCCAGGGTCTGCGCCTCGAACGCGATGTGTGCGCGGCCCACGGGGCGGCCCTCGTGGATCCAGAAGTCGTCGCGGCCCATGTAGCCGAAGCCGGCGGAGCGGTTGTCGGTGTCGGTCTCCGCGACGAGCTCGAGGCCGAGCGGGCCGAGCGCCGCCGTGTAGAACGCGACGCTCTCGTCGTAGTCACGAACGCCGACGCCGATGTGGTCCACCACGAGCCGCTTGCCCTCCATGGCGCTAGACCCTACGTGACCGGCGCGCGAGGGTTGTGTGCGACTGCCCCCTTAGGCCACTCTGGCCAGCCGAACGTGGGCATGATGCTCGAGGGTCTCCGCGATCGCGCGGTCCGCCTGGCGGAGCGCCGGGTCCTCCGCGGTCGGCGAGTCGGACAGCGGGTTGGCGAGCGCCTCGACCAGGAAGCGGTGCGCCGTCTGGTCGAGCGGGAACGAGCCCGCCTCGCAGCCCGCGCACACGATCCCGCCGGCGCTGGCCGAGAACGCGCCGAGGTGCTCGCGCTCGCCACACGAGGCGCAGGCGGCGAGCTCCGGCAGGAAGCCCGCCGCGAGCAGCAGCTTGAGCCTGAACGCGAGCGCCTGCGCGCGGCTGGCCGTCCCGGGATTCTCGTCCAGCAGCGTGAGCTCGTTGCAGAGCAGGTTGTACGCGGGGCGGTTCGGCTCCTGGGAATCGAACAGGCGCAGCACGGCGTCACAGGCCTGGGTGGCGCGCTGCAGCGTCTCGCGCCCGTCGCGCAGCCGCGGGTGCGCGCTCACCGTGGAAGCCGAGGTGACGGTGGCCAGCTCGCCCCTCCCCTCGTGCATCACGAGGTCGACCCTGAAGAGCGGCTCGAGCCGGCCTCCGAAGCGCGATTTCGGCCTCCGCACGCCCTTCGCGATCGCGCCCACGCGCCCCCGGTCACGCGTGTACAGATGCAGGATCCGATCGGCTTCGCCGTAGCGAATCGAGCGCAGCACAATCGCCTCTGTCTTGTAGAGCCCGGGCACTTTCTAGACTGTGACCGGGATGGCGGACGTCGTGGTCTACACCACGGAGCCTTGCGGCTTCTGTCGGCAGGCGAAAGCACTGCTGGAATCTCGGGGAGTGCCCTTCGAGGAGATCAACCTCGCAAAGGACCCCGAGGGCCGCGCCGACCTCGTTTCGCTCACCGGTCAGATGACCTTTCCGCAGGTGCTGATCCACGGCCGCCCGCTCGGCGGTTTCCGCGAGCTGCTCGAGGCCGACCGCGACGGCGTGCTCGACGAGCTGCTCGCCGCCTAGACTCTCTTCCGCGCGCGAAGGGCGCACCCGGTCCGCGGTAAGGGCAGAGCCCACCTTCCGAGCTTCATCCGCAGGAAACACGTAGATCTTCTTCCCGCCCGCCGCGGGCACGGGCTCGATTGGAGGAGATCACGTGAACCTCGAGCAGCTACGCAAGCAGGCGAAGGAGCTGGTCCGTTCCGCGCGGGACGGTGACGCCGATGCGCTGGCGCGGCTCGGCGATCTGCCGGTGCAGCTCGCGAGCGCGCAGCTCGTGCTGGCGCGCGAGCAGGGGCATTCGAGCTGGCCGGCACTGGTGCATTCGGTGGAGGCGACGGTGGAGACGTTCCTCGCCGCCGCCACCTCGGGACGCTGCGGGCGCGCGCAGCGCCTGCTCGATGCGCGGCCGGAGATCGGCGCGGATCCGTGGGCGCGACTGGCGCTCGGGCGCGGGTTCGACGGCGGCGACGTGAACGCGCCGGGCGGGCCGCTCGGCTGGGCGCCGCTCCTGTACGTCACCCACTCGTGCTTCGCGTCGGTGGACCTGGCGCGCAAGCTGCTCGAGCTCGGCGCCGACCCCAACGTGACCTTCCACAACGAGTACGGCGACATGTCGGCGGTCTATGGCGCGGCCGGGGTGGTTCACTCGCCCGAGCTCACGGCGTTGCTGCTCGAGGCCGGCGCGGACCCGAACGACAACGAGTCCGTGTACCACTCGACCGAGGCGAAGGACCCGGCCTGTCTGCGGCTGCTCCTCGAGCATGGCGCGAATCCGAAGGATGGCCTGGGCCATGCGATCGACTACGAGCGGATGGAGCACGTGAGACTCCTGCTCGACGCCGGCGCCGATCCCTCCGAGCACGCGCTGCTCGTGCACGCGGTCCGGCGCGGCAACGGGCCCGAGATGCTGCGGCTGCTCGCCGACGCCGGCGCACCGCTCGACCGCAAGGGCGGCGAGTGGTCGACGCCCGAGGAGGAGTACCGCACGGCGTACCAGAACGCGGTGCTGCGAGGCAACGAGGAAATCGCGGCGCTGCTGGCCGATCTCGGCGCCTCCACGGAAGTCGCGCCCGAGGACCTCGCCGTGGCCGCGCTAGCCGGCGGCCAGCGGCCGGCCGAGCCGCTTCCGGAGCATCTCTGCGCCGACGCCCAGGAGGTCCTCATCCTGGCCGTGCTGCAGAGCGAGCACTTCGACACGATCGTCGACGAGCTCGGTCCGAACTACTTCGGCCACGTGGGCGGCGGCCCGCCCGGCACGCTGCTCCACCACGCCTCCTGGGT
>DASXCV010000093.1:0-2471 GCA_036491015.1 Thermoleophilaceae bacterium
AGAGGCATGAAGGCCATGCCGATGCCGAGGCCGATCGCGAAGGAGGCGAAGAACACCGTCGGGAAGAAGGCGGTGTCCGGGCCCACCGTGGCGAACAGGAGCAGGCCGGCCACCGCGGCCGCCATCCCGGCGGTGAGCACGCGGAGCGGCCCGAACCGGTCGACGAGCCAGGCCGTAACCCCCTGAGAGAGCACGGCGACCGTGAGGGTCCAGGGCAGGAACGCGGCGCCGGTTTGAAGGGCGCTGTAGTGGCGGACATGCTCGAGGTACAGCGTGCCGAGGAAGAACGTCGAGTACATGCCGGTCACGAGCACGCCCCTGACGGCGCTCGCCCGGACCAGCCCGCGCAGCCGGAGGATGCGCAGCGGCATGATCGGGTTCTCGATGCGTGCCTCAAGGGCGACGAAGGCTGCCATCAGCACCGCCGCGACGCCACCGATGCCGAGCACCTGGACCGAGGTCCAGCCGTGCGTCGTGGCCTGGATGATCGCGTAGATGGCGCCCATCAGCGAGACGGTGACTAGCAGCGAGCCGAGCCAGTCGACCCCGTGCCCGAGCCCAAGCCCTCTGTCGGAGCGGATGAGCAGGTTGCCGAGGGCGAGCGTGGCAAGGCCGATCGGCAGGTTCACGAAGAACACCCAGTGCCAGCTGAGCGCCTGCGTGAGCACGCCGCCGGCGAGGAGCCCGAGGGACCCGCCGGCCACCGACACGAACACATAGGCACCCATGGCCCGCGCGCGCTCGTCGGGCTGCGGGAACTCGGTGACGATGATCGCGAGGATCACGGAGGCCTGCGCGGCGGCGCCGATCCCCTGGAGGAAGCGCGCCGCGATCAGCGCTCCCTGGGTGGGGGCGAGGCCGCAGAGCAGCGACGCGAGCGTGAACGTGACCACGCCGGCCAGGAACACGCGTTTGCGCCCGGCGAGGTCGCCGAGGCGCCCGGCCAGAAGCAGCAAGCTGCCGAAGGTGACGAGGAAGGCGTTGACCACCCAGGTCAGGTTGGCCTGGCTGAAGCCGAGGTCGCGCTGAATCGAGGGCAGCGCGACGTTGACGATCGTGACGTCGAGCACGATCATCAGCTGGGCTAGGCAGACAACCATCAGGGAAGCCCAACGGCGGCGCTCGTCTGAAAGGCTGAGAACGGAAGTAGATATGGCCTGCATGAAGAACTTTCAGTTGTCGGGGCATCCGATTGCGGCTAAAATGGAGGCCACCTCCGGAATAAGTGGAGGAAGCCTCCGGTACTATACGGAGGGTCCCTCCGTTTGTCAAGGGAATTCATGACCACAACCGAGACATCCGCGCAGACTCTGGTTACGCGCCCCAAGCGTGCCGACGCGCTGCGCAACTACGAGAAGGTGCTCGCCGCGGCGCGCGAGGCGTTCGCGGAGGGCGGGGAGTCGACTTCCCTGGAGGAGATCGCGCGGCGCGCCGGCGTCGGGATCGGGACGCTGTACCGCCATTTCCCGAACCGCCAGGCGCTGCTCGAGGCGCTGTATGTCGGCGAGGTCGAGGAGATGTCCCGCTCGGCCGCTGAGCTGAGCGACGGGGACCCGTGGGAGGCGCTCAACGCATGGTTCCAGCGCTTCACCGCCTACATCGGCACCAAGCGAGCGCTGGCCGCCGAGCTGTCCAACTACCTCGACCAGGACGCGCCGCTCTTCCAGGTCTGCCGCGGCACCCTGTTCGAGTCGGGCGAGCCGCTGCTCAAGCGCGCCCAGGATGCCGGCGTCGTCCGCCCGGACGTGACCATCGCCGAGGTGATCCACCTGGTAGTCGGGATCGCCAAGATCCCAGCCACCGAGCCCGGGCAGAACGAGCACATCCTCCGGATCGCGCTCGACGGGCTGCGCTACAACCCCGAGACCTAGACCCAAACACGCGGCTCTACGAGCAGTGGGGTGCCGTGCCGCTGCAACAGTGAGGGGTTCAACCGAAAGGACACCCCGTGGACTGGACTCTCGAAGGCGGCACCGGAGCCTGGGCCGGCCGCTGATGGGCAGGATCGTGGTGCACGAGTTCATCACCCTCGACGGCGTGATCGAGGACCCGCGCTGGACGTTCGACTACCCGTTCGATCCGAAGATGGGCGAGTCGATCGGCGGGCTGATGGGCGCGAGCAAGGCGATCCTCCTCGGGCGCGCGACCTACGAGCAATTTGCCCCGGCCTGGTCTGGCCGCAACGCCGAGGAGGACCCGGGCGCGCCGTTCATGAACGAGTCGCCGAAGTACGTCGTGTCCTCGACGCTGAGAGGCACCGACTGGAACAACTCGTCGGTGCTCGGCCCTTACGACGCCGCCACGATCAGCTCGCTGAAGGACAGGATCGACGGCGACATCTACGTGACCGGCAGTGGGACGCTCGTGCGCGCGCTGCTCGCCGACGAGCTCGTGGACGCGCTGCACCTGTTCGTGTTCCCGCTGGCGCTCGGCTCCGGACAGCGGCTATTTCCCGAGGGCGGCGCGCCCAC
>DASXCV010000094.1:0-6597 GCA_036491015.1 Thermoleophilaceae bacterium
ACTGGTGGCGTGGACGAGCGTGCACAGGAACGCGACGCAGTCGGTGACCGTCTCCGCCCGGTCGCTCGAGTGCTCGCCGCAGTAGGCCTCGGAGTAGCCGAGCCGGTCGGCCAGGATGAAGGCCTCGCGGTCCTCGTTCAGCGTCTCCACGTAGTCGCGATCCGGCGGGTGGATCGGCATCGTGAAGAAGCCGAGTCTCATGCGATGTCGACGTCCTCGCCGGGCGCGCGGCGCGGCGTGAGGACGATCATGAAGCTGGCGCCGTCGGGACCGGCCGTGATGCCGTGCTCCACGCCGCCGGCGACGACATTGAAGTCGTCGGCGCCCAGCTCGTGCTCGCCGGCGCCGACGCGCATCACGAGAGAGCCGGTCCGGACGACGGTGATCTGCTCCTGTGGGTGGCGGTGCAGAGGGAAGCGCGCGTCCGGTTCCATCACATAGAAGACGACCGTGGCGCCGTCGCCCTCGATCGAGCGCCTCCGCACTCCGGGGTACGGCTCCTCCGGCTCCACGTCGGCGAGCGAGCGCGCGGCGCCCTGATCGTCTCCGGCCATCCGGGAAGTATCGCGGCGCACTGATGGACCTCGCGCGCCGGGCAACCGGCGCACTCCAGAGCGGCACTCTGTACCTTGCCCCGCCGTGGGGAGACGTCTCTGGCAGGGGACGGTTGTCGCGGGCCTCTTGCTCGCCGTTTTCGCCATGCCCGGATTTGCGGCCAAGCGGCACGCGCCGCAGGCGAACGACAAGCCCGCGCGCGGCTACAGCGCGGTGATCCAGCGCACCGCGCACGGCATCCCGCACATCACCGGCAAGAACTTCGGCGACCTCGGCTACGGCTACGGCTACGCCTTCGCGCAGGACAACCTCTGCACGATGGCCGAGGACTACGTGACGGTCGAGGGCCAGCGCTCGCAGTACTTCGGCTCCGACGGCTCGTACTACCAGGGCGGCAACGACGTGACCGCGAACAACCTGGACTCCGACTTCTTCTTCCAGCAGATCAAGGACTCGGGCATCGTGAACCGGCTGCTGGCGAAGCCGGCCCCGCTCGGCCCGGAGCCCGAGGTGCGCCAGGCGGTGGCGGGCTACGTGGCCGGCTACAACAAGTACCTGGCGGAGGTAGGCGGACGCGACGGCGTGCCGGACCCACGCTGCCGCGGCAAGGCCTGGGTGCGGCCCATCACGCTGCAGGACGCCTACCTGCGCTTCTACCAGCTCGTCGAGCTGGCGAGCGGCGACGTCGCGATCCCGGGCATCGCCGGGGCGCAGCCGCCCACGCCGCCTCTCGGGTCGCTGAGCGCGCCGTCGCTGAACGTGACGAAGACCGCCGACTCGCTCGCCCAGAAGCTGCCGCTGATGGGCGCGATCGGGTCGAACGCGGTGGCCATCGGCAAGGGCGGCTCGGCCGACCACAAGCACGGCGTGCTGCTCGGCAATCCGCACTTCCCGTGGACTGGTCCCGAGCGCTTCTACCAGGCGCAGATGACCATCCCGGGCGTGGCGTCGGTCGAGGGCGCGTCGCTGTTCGGCGTGCCGGTGATCCTGATCGGCAACAACAAGAACATCGCGTGGAGCCATACGGTCTCGACCGCGTTCCGCTTCACGCCCTACCAGCTCACGCTGGTGCCGGGCTCACCCACCACCTACCTCTACAACGGCCGGCCCACGCAGATGACGAGCCGCACCGTGACGGTGCAGGTGCGCCAGCCGGACGGGTCGCTGAAGCCCGCGTCGCGCACGCTCTACTCGAGCCGCTACGGGCCGGTGTTCAACTCGCTCGTCGGCGTGCCGCTGCCCTGGACGCCGGCCACCGCGTTCTCGATGAGGGACGCGAACGCCGACAACTTCCGGGTGTTCAACCACTTCCTCGACACGGACATGGCGAAGTCCGCCGCGCAGGAGCTCGACATCCTGAAGAAGTACGAGGGCATCCCATGGGTGAACACGATCGTGGCCGACCGCACGGGTCACGCGCTATACGCGGACATCGGAGCGATCCCGAACGTGTCGAACGCGAAGGCGCAGCAGTGCAACACGGCGCTCGGCGCGGCGACCTTCCAGCTGCTCGGGCTGCCGATCCTCGACGGCTCGCGCCCCGAGTGCAACTGGGGCACGGACCCTGACGCGATCGAGCCGGGCCTGTTCGGCCCGTCGCACCTCCCCCACCTCTTCCGCGACGACTACGTGACGAACTCGAACGACAGCTACTGGCTGTCCAACCCGCACCAGCCGCTCGAGGGCTTCGCGCGCATCATCGGGGACGAGAAGACGGCGCGCACCCTGCGCACCCGCATCGGGCTGATCATGACCCAGAACCAGGTGGACCACGGCGGCTTCACACGTCAGGCGATGCAGAACATGGTGTTCAGCGACCGCCAGTACGCGGGCGAGCTCACGCGCAACGACCTCGTGTCCATGTGCCGCTCCATGCCGGGCGGGCTCGCGCCCACCTCGTCGGGCCCGCCGGTGCAGGTCGGGAACGCCTGCGACGTGCTCGCCCACTGGGACCTGCACGAGAACATCGACTCGAAGGGCGCCGTGCTCTTCCGCCGCTTCTGGGATCGCGCCTCGAGCGCCGAACCCTCGCCGTGGGCCGTGGCGTTCAACGCCGCCGACCCCGTGCACACGCCGAACACGCTCGCCACGAACAACCCGCAGGTGCGGCTCGCGCTCGGCGACGCGATCAGCGACCTCGAGGGCGCGAGCATCCCGCTCGACGCCGCGCCCGGCGACGTGCAGAAGGGTCCAGGCGGCGTGCCTATCCACGGCGGCCCGGGCGACCCGAACGGCGACTTCGACGCTATCTACACCACCTTCGATCCGGGCAGGGGCTTCGAGCCGGTGAGCGAGGGGTCGTCATACGTGCAGGCGGTCACCTGGCACGACAAGCAGCCGTGCCCGGACGCCCGCACGATCCTCACCTACTCGCTGTCCACCAACCCGCGCTCGCCGTTCTTCGACGACCAGACGGCGATGTTCTCGCGCAAGCAGTGGGTCACGCAGCGCTTCTGCCCGGCGGATGTGAAGGCGCACACGGTCACCACTACGACGGTCGCGGCCGGCAAGCGCACGCGGACCGTGCGGGCGCACGCCCGCAGGCCGAAGCGCCGCAAGCGCTAGCTCAGGTCGGCAGCGGCGCCCCGGCCAGCGCCGCGATCGCGCCCGCGAGCCCGGCGGCGAGTAGCGCGCTCACTACTCCGCGGCGCAGCGCGAGCAACCACACGGCCGCGGCGGCCAGCACGAAGTACTGCCACGTGTCGCTGAGCGCGCCCGTGAGCGGGATCGCCGAGCCGATGATCGCGCCGATCGCGGCCGGGGCCGCGCCGCCGAGGAAGGCGCGGCCGCGTGCGCCCGCCACGAGGCGGTCGAAGCGGTCGGCGCCGATCACGATAAAGGCGAACGACGGCGCGAACGCCACTAGCGCCGCGAGCAGCGCGCCGCCCACGCCCGCGGCCGCATAGCCCACGGCGGTGACGGTGTGCACCACGGGACCGGGCGTCACCTGCCCGAGCGCGACCGCGTTCACGAACTGGCCGCTCGTCATCCAGTGGTGGGCGTGCACGGCGTCGTTCTGCATCAGCGGCACGATCACGAAGCCGCCGCCGAAGGAGAGGCCGCCCACCTTGAACGCGGTCCAGCAGAGCGCGCCGAGGCCACCCGTGGAGCCGGCGGCGGCCGCGAGCAGCAGGGGCCAGCCGTGCGAGTGAGCGCCTCTGAGCGCGCCGCGCCAGACCAGCTCCACGAAACCGCAGCCGATCAGCACGAGCACGAGCCAGGGACCCACCAGGGCGGCCGCGGCGCCGCCGAAGAGTCCGTAGGCGAGTACGCGCGCCCGCTGCGCCTCGGTGGCGCGCCGCCACACCGGCGGAGCGAGCCGCGCGCCGGCCTGTACCGCCACCGCGGCGACAGCCGCGCCGGCGCCGGCGCCCGCGCCGCGCAGCCAGTCGGGCGGCGAGGAGGAGAGGAAGGCCGCCGCCAGGGCGATGATCGCCACGAGCCCGGGCAGGATGAAGCAGGCTCCGCCCACCAGCGCGCCCGGCACTCCTCGCATCCGCCAGCCGCACCAGATCGCCAGCTCGGTGGACGCCGGGCCGGGCAAGATGCTCGTGGCCGCTATCGCCTGCTCGAAGTCCTCGTCCGCGATCCAACCGCGACGCTCGACGCACAGCCGGCGCAGCATCGCGATGTGCGCGGGCGGCCCGCCGAAGCCGAGGCAGCCGATCCGCCCCCACTCACGCACGACCTCCGCCATCGTGGGCGCGGGCGCGACTGGCGGGGCCGGTTGGGAGGCCACGGGCGCGCACAGTATGGGGTGGAACGGTCAGGCGTGCACGGTCGCGTGAGCCACGTCGAGTGCCCGCAGCTCGTCGGCGTCCGAGACCGTCACCCGCAGGAGCGCGCCCACGTCGTCGATCGTGTACTGGCCGAGCCGCGAGAGCGGTGGCGAGTAGGCGTGGATCGACACCGCGCGGCCCTGATCGCACGTGAGCCTGTGGATGTGCGTGGGCGCGAACGAGAAGCCGTCGCCGGCCCCGTAGCTGTGGAACACCTCGGCGCCGCCGATGTGCAGCACCGCCTCGGTGAGCAGCCCGTCCACCACCTGCACCGCTCCGCTCGAGGTGTCGTGGTCGTGCCAGCCGGTGTCGTTCTCCGGGCGCCAGGCGATCGCCCACACATCGAGGTGCTCGTCGCGGTGGAGCGCCGCGTAGGTGCGCTCGGAGGAGGTCGTGTCGAGGCCCTCCGCCCACCACTCCCGCCGGGCCGCCAGGTCGCGCACGAGCGCCAGCAGCTCCGGGCGATCGAGCAACCGCCGCGGCGGCGCGATGGGAGAACCAAGGGCCTGGCTCATGCGGGACCTCCGTTGTCGTCTAGGCGTTTTGGGGTCTTTCTGTAGCGGTTCACTGAACCGGTTCAGTGAATCGTTACAGTATAGCCCCGCGGCGGACGAGCCCCAGAAGCCGCGGGAGCGGATACGGTTGGAGGCGTGCCGCCCCGCCGACGGCCGACGATCCGGGACGTCGCAGCCGCGACCGGCCTTTCGCCCGCGGCGGTGTCCTACGCGCTGAGAGGGATCCAGACCTCGCCCGAGACGCAGAAGAGGGTGCGCGACGCCGCCGACGAGCTTGGCTACACCGCGCACGCGGTCGCGCGCGCGCTCGTGAGCGGCAGGACCGGCCTCGTGGGCGTGCTCTCAGGCTCGCTGGAGGACCTGGGCGAGCAGCGCTTCGTGCAGGCGCTCGACCGCGCGCTCGGCGAGAAGGGCTTCAGCATGCTGGTGACCGACGCCCGGGGCGAGCCGCAGCGCGAGGCCGAGCTCGCCCGCCAGCTTGGCGACCGCTGGGTGGACGGCCTGATCGTGTCCCCGCTCGATCCCTCGGCCGACCTGTGGGAGCAGATAGCCGAGACGCTCCCGCTCGTGACGGTGGGCGACGCGCTGCCCGGGCCGACGGTCGGCGAGGTGCTGTTCGACAACCGCACCGGCGTGAGCCTCGTGCTCGAGCACCTGCACGCGCTCGGGCACAGGCGCGTGGCGGTGCTCACCCCCAGCCGTCCCACCACGCCGGACAGGCCGGCGGAGGTGGTGGTGCAGGAGGTGTGCAGGAAGCTCGACCTGAGCGCGACGGTGGTGAACTCGCCGCACTCGCTCGAGGGCGCGGCGCGCGTGGCCGCGGCCGTGCTCGACGGGCGTCCGCGGCCGACCGCGATCTTCTGCCTGTCCGACTCGATCGCCTGCGGCGTCTACGCGGCGGCGTACGACCACGGGCTGCGACTGCCCGGGCAGCTCTCGGTCGCCGGCTACGACGACCACCCGATCGCGAACGTCCTGACGCCGGGTCTCACCAGCGTGTCATGGGACAGCACCGACGTGGCCGCGGCGGCGGCCACGCTGCTCGCGGCTGCGGTCGATGGACGCCGCCGGGCTCGTTCCGGATCGACGATCCGGGTCGTGCCGCGGCTCGTGGAACGGCGCTCGACGAGGCGACATTCCTAACCCAGCCATAACCACCGCCACCTTGCCCGCCCGAACGAGGTAGTGATATATCTCTGGTCGGCCACGAAGCATCCGCACCGGCACTCGCTCGAATGGATGCTCTGGGTAGGTTGTAACGGTGAATTCAGCAGGGCTCGAAACGGGGATGCACCGGGCTCGGCCGCGGGAGAGCTTCCCGGGGTCGCATGTGCAGGACCCGTCCATTGCGGGCATAGGGCTGGGATGCCCATGAGCGACCCCTCCCTCAGCGGCAATGGGGATCAAGCCGGCCAGATCGCCTTCGAAGGTGTAACCAAGCAATACGCGGGCCGCGACCAGGCGGCGGTGCATGACCTCAGCTTCGAGGTGCCCGCCGGCGAGATCTGCGTGCTGATCGGTCCCTCCGGCTGCGGCAAGACCACCGCGCTCAAGCTCGTGAACCGCCTGATCCCGATGTCGGGCGGGGACATCAAGATCGACGGCCGCAGCGTGAACGACCACGAGCTCACGGAGCTACGGCGCGGGATCGGCTACGTGTTCCAGGAAATCGGCCTGTTCCCGCACATGACGATCGAGGACAACATCGGCTCGGTGCCGCGGCTGCTCGGCTGGGACAAGAAGCGGAT
>DASXCV010000095.1:0-2298 GCA_036491015.1 Thermoleophilaceae bacterium
AGTTCGAGGGCGACTGGTACATCGTCGCGCCGCGCGGCGAGACTCAGTGGGTGCGCAACCTGCGGGCGAGCGGCGAGGGCCGTCTGCGAAAGGGCCGACGCGCGCGTCAGTTCACAGCCACCGAGCTCTCCGACGAGCAGAAGCCGCCGCTGCTGCGCGCGTACCTGACGAAGTGGGCCTGGGAAGTCGGGGCCTTCTTCGAGGGAGTGGGCGCGGACGCGCCGGACGAAGACCTGCGACGCATCGCGCCGAAGCATCCGATCTTTCGGATCTCCCAGCAGCCCTAGCTGTCGCCGCGGCCTTATCTTCATCGCGCTTTCTGTCCCCGAGCGCGTGCGGCGAGCCAACTAAGACTTGCCGAGGAACAGCGTGACCTTGCCGCTGTTCGGCAGCTTCGTGCCCGGCGCGGGCTTCTGACGGACCACCCGACCGCGCTTGCGGCGCGCGGCGTGCTTCTTCTTCACCTTGCCGAGGGTGCAGTTGTGCTTCGCCAGCCTGCGCTTGGCAGAGGGGAGCGTCCGATTCAAGAGGTTCGGCACGATGCACGGCTGGAGCACCATCGTGTCGACATCGGCGTCGGCCGCGGAGCTGCAGTCGTCCACGCTGGCGCATCCGACGACCGCGACCCAGTTGGTCATGCTCACCTGGGCCACGACGGTGGATGTGTAGGTGGCGGCCTGGGCCGGCGCCAGGGAGCCGATCGGGCAGTTGACCGAAGGCGGCATCGTGGCGTCGT
Organism: Thermoleophilaceae bacterium; assembly: GCA_036491015.1. Classification (GTDB taxonomy): domain Bacteria; phylum Actinomycetota; class Thermoleophilia; order Solirubrobacterales; family Thermoleophilaceae; genus JAICJR01. The sequence goes on from DASXCV010000095.1 coordinate 737, forward strand.
TCGAGCACCCACCCGGCGAGCCGACCACCGACTGGTAGCTGTTCGGCGTGGCTCTGCTGTCCGAGCCGGCGACCGTGAGGTACATCGAGACGAACACGTCCGGCGGGGGCGTGATCGCCGGGGGCCACGGCTCACCGCTGGTGTTGGTCACGGTCGTCGTGTAGGTGACGACAGTGCCTGCCGGGACAGGATTCGGCGGCGACTGCACCGTGGTCGCGCCGAACGGCGACTGAGCGGAAACGGGCGGCGGCAGCGCCACCACCACAACGGCCGCCGCGAGGGCGGCGAAGAAGCCGAGTTTGCGAGTCATCGGGCCAGGTGAGGCCATTCTCCCGACCCGCACCGCGCGCCGTCAAGGCCGTGGCAGCCTCGGCACGGCTCGCCGCGCCTTTGCGCAGCTTGTCGAACGGCAGCGCGCTCATCCGCTGCTCACAGCCGCGCGGCGACGTCGTGCTCGATCTCTGAGCTCCTCGGTCACGTCCTCGCCCGGCCGGGCGTCAAGCGAATGACAGATCAATTCCGGGTACCAGGCCCCGGCCTTGAGACAGAAAGGAAGAACCATGGAAGGCGAAAACAGGATCCAGAAGATTGCGGTCACGGGAGCCACTGGCCGGCTTGGCTCTCACCTCGTCGAGATCCTCGAGCAGCGCGGGCACGATGTGGTCGCGATCGCGCGCTCGAAGGGTGTCGACGTTGTCAGCGGCGAGGGTCTCGATGCGGCGCTCGCCGGGGTCGAGACCATCATCGACGCGGCCACCGGGCCTTCGCCCGACCAGGCGGAGGCGACTGCATTCTTCACCGCCTCGGCGCGCAACGTGCAGCGAGCAGGCGCTGCCGCCGGGGCGAAGCGGATCGTCGTCGTCTCGATCATCGGCATCGACAAGTTCCACAGCGGCTACAACGCGGCCAAGCTGGCGCAGGAGCAGACGCTGCTCGAAGGCCCGCTCCCCGTCCGGATCGTTCGCGCGGCCCAGTTCCACGAGTTCGTAGATCCGCTCGTCGGGTGGACGATCCAGGATGGCGTCGCCCACGTGCCCGAGATGCGAACGCAGCTCGTGGCTGCCGGCGTGGTCGCCGAGTCGGTCGCCGACGCGGCCGAGAAGCCGGAGATCGAGAGCGGCAGGATCACCGAGGTGGCCGGCCCGCAGGAGGAGCGTCTCGCCGAAGCGGCAGCGGCGCTCTTCGCCAGCCGAGGCGACTCGGTCGAGATCCGCGAGGCCCGCGGCGGTCTGCTGGCACAGCCGGACGATCCGGACGCCGCGGCCTATGCGAACGGTGCCGCGCTGCCGGGCCCCGGCGCGAAACTCGCCGGCCCCACCTTCGAGGAGTGGCTAAAGGTCTCCACGCTCGCGTAAGCGAGCAGTAGGCTGGCGGCCGATGGAGATCCGCCTCGATCACTGCGTGATCCATGTGTCCGAGCGACCACGCTCGAACGCGTTCTATCGCGAGGTCCTCGGGGCGGAGCTCGTCGGCCACTCGGACGGTGTCGCGATGTATCGCTTCGGTGCGCAGCAGCTCAATGTCCACGGACCCGGCCTCGACCCCGAGCCGGTCGCGCGCCT
>DASXCV010000096.1:0-20397 GCA_036491015.1 Thermoleophilaceae bacterium
AAGATGCATGCAAAACGTAATATTACGCGGATCCTCCATCATGTAGGTGAAGAGTTCGCGGAACAGCGACGTGCACATTGAATCGACTTCTTCGTCGCTTTTCCAAACCGTAAGTGCGGCCGCGAGGTCGCGGCTGGCATAGGAGTCCAGCACCTGCTTGAGCTGTGCCGAAACCAGTTCGGCCATGTGTTCGACGCCGCGGATCAGCTTTTGTGGATAGAAATCGCCATCCAGCGCAACGACGCGCTTGCCGAGATGCTTGGCGTGGTCGCCCATACGCTCGAGATCGTTGCAGACGCGCATGGCGCCGACGACTTCGCGCAAATCGACGGCCATCGGTTGCCGCCTGGCAATGGTGAGGATGGCCTTTTCCTCGATCTCGCGCTGCAGGCCGTCGACTTGCGGGTCGATCGCGATCACGCGTTCGCCCATTTCGAGGTCGCGGTCGACCAGAGCCTGGATAGCGTCGGCGATCTGCTGCTCCACCAGGCCGCCCATCTCGGCGACCTTGCGGGTGATGTCCTGCAGATCGGTATCGAACGCTTTAGCGGTGTGATCCACGCGGGTGTTGTATTCGGTCATGATGATTATCCGAAGCGGCCGGTGATGTAGTCTTGCGTCCGCTGGTCGTGCGGCGCGGTGAACATTTTGCTCGTCGAATCGAATTCGACGAGTTCGCCGAGATACATGAAAGCGGTGAACTCGGAGACGCGCGCCGCCTGCTGCATGTTGTGGGTGACGATGACGATCGTGTAGTCGTCGGTCAGTTCGTCGATCAGTTCTTCGATCTTGGCGGTGGAAATCGGATCGAGCGCCGAGCACGGTTCGTCGAGCAGCAGCACCTCAGGGTTGGCCGCCAGTGCCCGCGCGATGCAGAGTCGCTGCTGCTGTCCGCCGGACAGGCTCAGCGCCGACGACTTCAGGCGATCCTTGACCTCGTCCCACAGCGCCGCCTGGCGTATCGCCTTTTCGACGCGTTCGTCGAGCCCCTTGCGCATCCCGAGGTTCCGGGGCGCCCAGGCAACGTTGTCGTAGATCGACTTGGGGAACGGGTTGGGCTTCTGGAACACCATCCCGATCCGCCGGCGGACCTCCACGCGGTCGACGCCGCCGCCGTACACGTTGTGCCCGTGGTAGAGGATCTCGCCGTTGATCCCGAAGCCCGGCACCGAGTCGTTCATGCGGTTGAGGCTGCGGATGAAGGTGGTCTTGCCGCAGCCGGACGGCCCGATGATCGCCGTGATCAGGTTGCGGTAGATCTTGAACGAGACGTTCGCCACCGCCGTCTTCGGCCCGTAGGAGATCGACAGGTCGCGCACGTCGAACACCACGTCGCGGCCGGTGGTCGGGCTCTTGCCGTTCGTGCCGAGGCGGATGCCGGGCGGCGGCCCGAGATCGGTCTTGATCCGGACCCGGCGCGGTGCGGCCTGCTCGGGCAGGGGCTGCGGCTCGAGGTCCTCGCCGCTGAACTCGTCGAATGTCATCGCGTGAGCTTCCTCCGGCTCCGCGCCAGCAGCGCGCGGGCGCCGAGGCTGGTTATCAGGATGAACGCCATCAGCACGAGTGCCGCGCCCCACGCGCGCGTGAACCCGCCCGGGTCCGCCTGCTCGGACGCGTTGAAGATGTAGACGGGGATGTTCGCCAGCCCGCTCGAGAACGGGTTGGTGTGAACGCCGTTCGGATAGATCGAGGAGACGAGCAGCAGCGGCGCGGTCTCCCCGGCGGCGCGCGCCACGGCGAGCACCGTGCCCGTGAGGATCCCGCCCATCGCGCTCGGGAGGATCACGCCGAGCACCGAGCGCCAGCGGGCCACGCCGAGGGCGTCGGCTGCCTCGCGCAACGAGCCGGGCACGAGCAGCAGCACCTCCTGGGCGGAGCGGGCCACGAGCGGCAGCATGATGATCGCGAGCGCGACCGCTGCCGCAAACCCCGACTGGTGGTGGCCTCGTACGAGCAGCCCGAACACGAACACGCCGATCACGATCGAGGGCACGCCGTTCAGCACGTCCATCGTCAGCCGGATGAGGTTGCCGATCCGCCCGCGGGCGAACTCCGTGAGGTAGAGGGCGGTGAGGATGCCCACCGGCGCGGCGATGAGGGTGCCGAGGCCGACGATCACCGCGGTGCCGACGATCGCCGGCGCGATGCCGCCGCCGGAGCCGAAGGCGGGAGGGTTCTTCGTGAGGAAGTCCCAGCTCAGCGCCGCGGCGCCGCGCGCGATCACCGCGTAGATCACGATGCCGAGCACGGTGATCGCCAGGAGTGCCGCGCCCGTGGCGGCGGACTCCGCGAGCCCGCTCACGAGCTGGCGCCGGCGCAGGTTGCCCGAGGCCGTGAGCGGCGCCGTGGGGTCGAACAGCGTCTCGGTGGTCATGTCGGTCATCGCGCCACCGCCCGCTGGACGTCGAAGCGGCGGCCGATCCACTGCGCGAGCAGGTTCGTCACGAGCCCGATCACGAGCAGGATCGCCGCCAGGTAGAAGAGCGCGGCGAAGTGCTCCTTGGACAGCGCGCCGGGGAACTGGAGGGCCACGCGGCTCGCCAGCGTGTCGCCCGTCTCGAACAGCGACTTGTGGATCTGGTTGCCGGCCCCGATCACCTGCGCCACGGCGATCGCCTCGCCGAGCGCGCGCCCGAGGCCGAGGCAGCACGCGGCGGCCACGCCCGACGCCGTCGACGGGAGCACCACGCCGCGCACCGTCTCCCAGCGCGTGGCGCCGAGCGCGAGTGCGCCGTCCTGCAGCTCGCTCGGCACGGTGAGGAAGAGGTCGCGGCTGATCGAAGCCACGATCGGGACCACCATGATCGTGAGGATCAGCCCGGCGGTGAAGATGCTGGCTCCGGTGGTGGGCACCGGACCGAAGATCGGGAGGAAGCCGAGCACCTTGTGGAGCGCGGGCTCCGCGTGCTTGTTCAGCCACGGGGCGAGGATCAGGATCCCCCAGAAGCCCAGGATCACGCTGGGGATGGCCGCCAGCAGCTCGACCAGCGGGCTCACTATCCCGCGCAGCCCCTTGGGCGCGAGCAGGCTCAGGTAGAGGCCGATCGAGATCCCGATCGGCGCCGCGAGCGCGAGCGCCATCGCCGAGCTGACGACGGTGCCGAGCAGGAACGTGCCGGCGCCGAAGATCCCGTCGTTCGGCTTCCACGTGGTGTGGCCGAGGAAGCCGAGGCCGGATTTATCGATCGCCGGCCGGGCGCCGTGGAACACCTGATAGGCGATCTCGACGATGGTGGCCACCGCCAGGAGGGCGGCAAGCACGCACAGCCCGTAGAGCACGTAGTCGCCGAACTTGCTGGGGGCCTGCGCACGCGTACGTCCACGAGCGCGGCCGCCCGCAGGGGCAACTGATCCGGTGGTGGCTGCCATCGCGGCGGCAGCCTAATCCAGATTTCAAGCCGTTCCCGCCGTGTTCACCAGATTTCCAACACTCGGCAACAACTTGGCAACAGGTCTGCCACGACCCCGCAGCGATGCTACCGCCGCCAATCTGGCCACCTCCGGGGGAGGGGCCACGTCCAAAGCGGCGGAAAGGAACTCACTTGAACCGCAACAGGTTGCTTGGCCTCACTCTCGCGGCGGTGTTCGCGACGATGGCGACCGGACTCAGCGCCGGCGCTCTGGCGTCGACTCAGAACGGGTCGATCACCGGCGCCGGATCCACGCTTGTCGCTCCACTGATGGCGAAGTGGTCCCAGGACTTCGAGAGCAGGTTCAGCATCGGAGTCACATACGGCGCTGTCGGTTCCGGTACCGGCATCGCCCAGATCACGGCCCGCACGGTCGACTTCGGTGCATCCGACGCGCCGCTGACGGGTCCCCAGCGTGGTGCCTGTAACCGCTGCTACCAGATTCCCTGGGCGCTGACGGCTACCGGTGTCGCGTTCCACCTCAACGGCATCCGGAAGCTCAAGCTCACCGGGCCGATCCTGGCCAAGATCTACATGGGCCAGATCACCAACTGGAACGACCCGGCGATCACGAAGATCAACAAGGGCGTGAGCCTGCCGAACCTCAAGATCACGCCTGCGTTCCGCAGCGATGGATCCGGTGACACGTATGCGTTCACCGACTACCTGTCGCGGGTGAGCAGCGCGTGGAAGAGCAGGGTCGGCTTCTCCACCCAGGTCAGCTTCCCGACCGGAGTCGGAGGCAAGGGCAACGACGGCGTGACTGCCATCGTCAGCTCGACCAACGGTGCGATCAGCTACATCTCGGCCTCGTACATCATCGCCCACGGCCTCGGTGCCGCGGCGGTGAAGAACGCGGCGGGCCGGTTCGAGTACCCGAACCTGTCGAACATCAAGGCGGCCGCGAAGGGCGTGAAGATCGGCCGCTTCAACGAGATGCACATTGTCAACCCGCCGAAGAAGCTGAAGTCGGCCTACCCGATCTCGACCTTCACGTACGTGATCGTCCCGAAGACGACCTCGAAGAAGAGCCTGCTGAGCAAGTTCATCCTCTACGCGATGGGCCCCGGCCAGGTGTTCGGTGCGGCGCTGGACTTCGCGCCGATTCCGAAGGCCGTGCTCAACGCGGGGAGGGCAACGGTCAGGCAGTTCCAACAGGGATAGCGATTCCGAGGAAAGCACCCTAGTCGCAGCCCGGGCAGGGGTTGCGGCGATGGACCGGCGGCGCCTGAACTCTCCTGGGGCAGGCGCCGCCGGTTAGCTTTCTGGGCTGTGACAGTCGACGAGCCACCCAACTCCGAGCCCGCGCCGCCGCTGCCCGCGACCCCGGCAGAGGCGGTCGCGCAGGCGCGCATCCGCTTCCCCACCCGCGGCAACCGCAAGCTCGAGCGCCTGCTCGAGACCGCGAACGACGACGCGCAGCTCAAGAGCTGGTGGCACGTGGCGCAGGTGAACGCCCACCGGCTCGGCATGTCGGACCACTCGTGGGTGCACATCCAGATCGTGGCCAACATCGCGCTGCGGCTCCTGCGCCTGCTGGTTCGCCGCGGCGTGGAGCCGGGCGTGGTGCGCGACTACGGGATGGACGCGCGCGACTCCGAGGTGGTGGTCGCGGCCGCGGCGCTCCTGCACTGCGTCGGTATGTCGATCCACCGCACCGACCACGAGACCTACAGCCTCTTCCTGGCGGCCGACAAGCTCGACTCGCTGCTCGCCGGCGTGTACGAGGAGCCCGAGCGCTCCGTGATCGCGGCCGAGGTGATGCACGCGATCATCGCCCACCGGCGGCGCGGCGATCCGCTGACGCTCGAGGCCGGCATCGTGCGCGTGGCCGACGCGCTCGACATGGCCAAGGGCCGCTCGCGCGTGCCCTTCGAGGCCGGGAAGATGAACATCCATTCGCTGTCCGCCGCCGCCATCGACGAGGTGCGCATCGAGCCCGGCGAGGACAAGGCCGTGCGCATCGAGATCGACATGAACAACTCGTCCGGCATCTTCCAGATCGACGAGCTGCTCGCCACCAAGCTGCGCGGCTCGGGCCTCGAGGACCACGTGGAGGTCGTGGCCCAGATCGAGGCCGAGCACGAGAAGCGCCTGGTGCCGCTGTTCAGGCTCTGAGCGCTACGCGGTGAGCAGCGAGCCCACGCCGGCTTCGTGATCGAGCAGCCAGCGCTTGCGCGGAAGGCCGCCGCCGTAGCCGGTGAGGCTGCCGTCGGAGCCGATCACCCTGTGGCACGGCACGATGATCGAGACCGGGTTGCTGCCGTTCGCCGCACCCACGGCGCGGGCACGGTCCGGGCGGCCGATCCGCTTCGCGATCTCGCCGTAGCTGCACGTCTCGCCGTACGGGATCGTGAGCAGCGCGTCCCAGACGTTCCGCTGGAACTGCGTGCCGTGCATGTCGAGCGCGAGGTCGAACTCCACGCGCTCGCCCGCGAAGTACTGCTCGAGCTGCTCGACCGCGGTGGTGAACGGCTCGCGCGCGGTCTTCGCCTGGTCGGGCAGGCCGTAGGGAGACATGTAGAGGCCCTGGAGGCTGTGCTCGTCGCCCGTGAGGAGCAGGTCGCCGATCGGGCTTGGGATATGTGTGTAGAGCGTGTTTTTCATGCTGCCAACTGAACGCTCGGGGTGGCCTGTTTTGTGAGCAGGCCCCAGAGGTGCTGGCTCGCGGCGGCGCGGTAGGGGCGCCAGCGCTCGGCGAGCTTGAGCGCGCCCGCCGGGCTCGAATCCTGACCGAGCTGGTCGAGCGCGTGCTTGATGCCGAGGTCCGTGGGCAGGAAGGCGTCGGGGTCGCGCAGAGCGCGCATCGCGATGTAGGAGACGGTCCAGGGGCCGATGCCGGGCAGGGCGAGCAGTTGCTGCTGGGCCTTCGAGCGGTCGGCGCCGGCGCCGAGGTCGATGTCTCGGTTCGCGAGCGCCCGCGCCAGCGTCTGAATCGCGCGCCCGCGCGAGGCGGGCATGCCGGTGCCATTCGCGATGTCGGCTGTGGCGAGCGTGGTGGCCGATGGGAACAGATGCGTGACGTTGCCGATGGGGTTCTCGAGCGGCTCGCCGTGTGCGTGTGCGAGGCGGCCCGCGAGCGTGGCGGCGCCGGCGAGCGACACCTGCTGTCCGAGCACGGCGCGCACCGCGAGCTCGTGAGCGTCCACGTGGCCGGGCACGCGCCTGCCGGGAGCCTCGCGCACGAGCCCGCCGATCAGCGGGTCGCTCTCGAGCTGCTCGGCGATGGTCTGCGGGTCGGCGTCCAGGTCGAGCAGCCGGCGACAGCGCTGGACCGCCGGCCCGAGGTCGCGCAGGTCGTCGAGGTGGAGCGTCGCGCGGATGTGGCCGGCGGCGGGAGTGAGCTCGGCCACGCCCTGACCGTGCGGCAGGCGCAGGCTGCGGCGGTAGGTGTCGCCGGCAAGCTCCTCGACACCCGGCACAGCCCGGGCGCCGAGGAACGCGACCAACTCGCCGGCCTCGAGCGGCGCGCGGTACGGCAGGCGCAGGGCGATGCCAGTCGTCGCGCCTCTCGTGCCGTCGCCGCGCTTCGCCCGCTTGCGGAGCTCGCTTGGCGTGCTCGCGAACACCTCGCGAATCGTGTCGTTGAACTGGCGCACGCTCGCGAAGCCCGCGGCGAGGGCGAGCGGCGCCATCTTCAGGTCGGTCGTCTCGAGCAGGATGCGCGCGGCCTGGGCGCGCTGCGCGCGGGCGAGCGCGAGCGGCCCGGCGCCGACGGCGTCCACGAGGCAGCGGTGCACGTGGCGCTCGCTGAAGCCCACCTGACCGGCGAGCCCGCGCACGCCCTCGCGGTCCACCGCGCCGTCACCGATCAGGCGCATCAGCCGGCCCACGAGATCCGCGCGCGCGTCCCACTCGGGTGAGCCGGGGGAGGCGTCCGGGCGGCAGCGCTTGCAGGCGCGGAAGCCAGCCGTCTGGGCGGCCGCGGCGGTGGCGAAGAAACGCCGGTTCTCGCGCTTCGGGGTGCGCGCGGGGCAGCTCGGGCGGCAGTAGATCCCCGTCGAGGTGATGCCCGCGAACACCCAGCCGTCGAAGCGCGGGTCCTTCGCCTCGAAGGCCTGGTGGCAGTGCTCGACATCCAAGTGCATGGATGGAGCTTGGCACGTTTTCTGGGAAAATCTGGCGGGAATCGGACATGGTCGGCTGACCGAGTCCGATTCCCGCCTGTAGGTCCTTCCAAAACGCAGCGCGGCCCCGTCGGGGAGTGCCGGGGCCACGCGCAGCCACGAGGAGGGAACTCGTGTGGGGCGATCCTCGCAGCGGCCCCTGGAAGCGGTGTAAAGGACCCGTGAATCCGGCCGAAAACACGGTCGGAAGGGGGTTCGGCCTTCCGCTACCCTTTCCCAACGAAGCGGGCGTAGTTCAGTTGGTTAGAACGCCGGCCTGTCACGCCGGAGGTCGCCGGTTCGAGTCCGGTCGCTCGCGTTAGACGGCTGCAAACCGTCGCATCTCTGCGTCATCGGGCCACCCGTGTGCGAATGCACAACGGGGGGCCCTCTTCCTTGATCTGCTCGGTTTTCGCTCGTCTAACGCGAGCGACTTCGTCGCTCTTGGTGCTGAGGAGTGCCGCAGCGATTAGAGGTCTGCGTTGGTGAAGCCACTTGAGGCGCCGACAGCGAAGAGTTGTCGAGCATTTGCCCAATGCTGCGTGTGAACGGGCGAGGCGCACGCATAGAGTTCCTATGTGTCAGGGTCCATTGGGTGCCGATTGCCCTCACGACGCTGGTTCGCAGCGTGCACGGAGCAAGGCAGTGCGGACGTTAATCGACATTTCTATACCCAGTGAGCCCGGACGGCGCAAGCAGGTAAAAGGGCTAGACGAAGCGGAGGTTTGTTGGCGTCACTCGAGCATTGGAAGACGATCACCGACATCGTCTCCAATGCGGCGACGGTTGTCGCAATCGGAGTTGGCGCGGTGTGGGCGTACTGGCGGTTTGTGCGCGAGCGGACCCGTTGGCCGCGGGCTTTGCTCGAGCTCGTGGTGACCCATCGCGGGCTTAGCAAGGACCGGGCGCTGCTCAACATCACGGTCAAGGTGCACAACGGTGGCGCCGGCCTCATGAGGCTTACCCAGCTTCGCCTCTATGTCTATCGAGTTCTGCCTCTGCAAGGTGACTCAAAACAGGCTGTAGAGACACGGACATTGATCCCAAACGAAGAATTCGAGGCACAGTGGCCTTGCATCGAGAAGGCGACGCGAACGTGGGAAACGGGAAGCTGTCCGGAGATCGAGCCGCACGAGAACGATGAGTACGTCCACGACTTTCTGATCTCGACCGCCGAAGAGACCTTGTTCGTATACGGGCACCTGAAGAACGAGAAGCGAGCGAGGGGTGCGCGCGAGGTAGGCTGGCAAGTCACGACGTTCTACGACCTTACCGGCGCTAGTGGGCAGCATCGTGCCGACAACGTTCCCGGGAAACCGCAGATGAGCGAACACGAAGAAAAGCAACAACGGCCCAGGCCAGAGCCGAGGCCAGAGAAAATCGAGGAGGGGCAACAGGAACCCCGGCCCGAACCGGACCGACAACCGGAGCCCGAACCCGACGTTGAACAGCAGGAACCACGCCCTGAGCCTGAGGTGCAGGGCGCAGACGACTAAGCACGCTCTCGTGTGAAAGCTGGGACGCGGTTAAGCCAACCCGTGCCAAAACATCAGTCGCTTTCGGCGTGACGCGAGCGACTTCGTCGCTCTTCGTGACTCTTGAACCGGCGCGGGATTCGCCTTCTGATTTGTAGGGTGCTCGGCTGACAGGGGGGCGCCTTCGGGCGCCGGCGATCTCGTGGGGGGTTCTCTTGAAAGTTGTGCGCTGTGCGTGCGCGGGTTTCGTGCTCGCGCTGTTCCTTGCTCTTGCCAGTTCGGCGGCGGCTGATACGAAGCTGTCTGACGTCACGATCACGGCGAGCGACGGTGTGAATCTGTCGGGCGATGTGTACCTGCCGGGCACCGGCACGGGCAAGTACCCGGCGGTGATCGACATGGAGCCGTACGGGCGCTCCACGTCCACCGACTACGTGGACCACGGCTACGCGCGCGTGAACACGGACGTGCGTGGCAGCGGCAAGAGCGGAGGCGCGCTGTGCCTGCTCTGCACGCGCGAGCAGCAGGACGTCTACGACGTCGTGGAGTGGGCGGCGCGTCAGCCCTGGAGCAACGGCCACGTGGCGCTCTACGGCTACTCGTACTCCGCCATCACCTCGCTCCTCGGCGCGGCCCTTCAGCCCCCGCACCTCGACGCGGTGGTGGTCGGGCATCCCCCCACCGACCCGTATCGCGACGTGATCTGGCACAACGGCCTGTTCGACCAGGGCTTTGTGGGCCAGTGGTTCGCCGGGCAGACGGCCCTGCAGTCAGTGGGCATCGGACCGCAGCCGCAGATCCTCGACCGCGCGCAGCAGCAGTTCGCCGTCGAGGCACGCCTCATCCCCGACTACGGCCCCCTCTACGAGGAGCGCTCGGTGCTGGCGAAGATGAGCCACATCACCGTGCCGGTCTACGTCTTCACCGGCTGGGAGGACATGTACAGCCGCGGCGACCTTCGCCTGATCGACGGGCTCGCCTCCAAGTACAAGCTGCTCGTGATCGACGCGAGCACGCATCACGGCACTGGCGAGGCGGGTGAGGTGGGCGCTCCCTACGGCGGGTCGCTCCAAAACCAGGCGCAGAACGCGGGCAGCCTCAACTCGACGCCGCCCGACCATGAGGACCAGGCGTGGCTCGACCGCTTCATGAAGGGCGTGCCGAACGGGATCGAGACGAAACCGCGCGTGCGCTACCTCGACCTCGGCGATGGCACATGGCACACGACGAAGACCTGGAGCTCGGTGAGCACGCGACTTGTGCCCTTCTATATGTCGGGCGCCAAGAGTGGCTCGGCCACGCTGTCGCCCAACGACGGCACGCTGGCAAGCGCAGTGCCGACAGGTCGCGACTCCTACCAGGAGTCATACGTCTACGACCCGGGGGCGGGCATCTCCGTGCCGATGGGGAAGGACGGGCCCGACGGCTTCCTGCCGTACGCGCCGCTCGACCAGCGGCTCGATGAGCCGCAGGGGCTCACCTACACCACGCCTGTGCTCGACAAGCCGCTGCCGCTCGCCGGGCCGTCGGAGCTCCACTTCTGGGCCATCACCGAGGCCAGCGACATGGCGTTCGTCGGGCGCCTGATCGACGTCGCGCCGGACGGCTCCACGCGGCTCATCACGCAGGGCTGGCTGCGCGCGAGCTTCCGCTACGTTGACCCAGCCCGCTCGCGCCCCGGCGCTCCGTACCTGCCGGACGACCGCGAGCTGCCCGTGACGGTGGGACTCACCACCGAGTACCGGATGGACATCTGGGATACGGCCTACACGCTCCAACCGGGCCACCGGCTGAGGCTCTGGCTGAGCTCGTCGGACACCCCGACGCACGAGCCGCTCACCGTGGCCGGGCGCAATCTGATCCTCCACGACAGCGACCATCCGTCGCAGCTCCTGCTGGGCACGCGGCTGCCGTGCGTGTCGGCTTGTCCGCGCGCCCGCACCCGCGTGTGCGCGAAGCGGCTCACCGTGCACCTGCCGCGAAGCCTGAAGCGCGCGCGCGTGACGATGGCCGGCCATCGCCTGCGGGTGCGGCACCGCGGCCGGCGGCTCTTGGTGCTCGTGCGCCCGAAGAAGGGGGCGAGCTCGGTCACGCTCCGCATCCGCGGTGTGAACCGTCACGGGAAACGGGTGAAGATGCGCAAGCGCTACAGGGTCTGCCGCACGGGGTAAGGTCGCGCCCGTGCTGCGGGCGCTCGCGCTTGTCGTCGGACTGGTCGCCTTGCCGGCGAGCGCGGTTGCCGCGCCCGCGATCCCGGCCACGCGCGCTCCGCAGAATCCGTTTCTGGCGGCGAATCCGAACAACAACATCCATGACGACACATGGATGAGCGACGCCTACAACCGGGCTGGACCCGCCGCCGGGCCGCTCGTGTCGCAGCTAGGTCCGCAGCCGCTGTCGATCTGCGGGTCGCTCACGTTCGATCGGCGGGGGCGGATCCTCAGCGTCTGCCCATCGCGCATCGCGGCGCCCGTGCTCCGGCTGATCGATCCGACCACGCTCGCGGTCCTCGCCGAGTACCAGCTGCCCGCTGGGCTGCCGGCCCCGCCCGGCACGCCAGGGTTCCAGGACTACACGGGCGGCGGCTACTTCTTCCTCGACCGCCAGGACCGCGTGTGGAGCGCGACGAAGTCGAACCATCTGTTCGTGCTCGCCGAGACCGCCGGCGGCACGGGCTTCCGCAAGGTGGCCGACTACGACCTGACGAAGGTCGTGACCGGCGACGAGCGCATCACCTCCGCGCTGCCCGACTTCCACGGCCTGATCTGGTTCGTGACGAAGAAGGACGGGAAGGTGGGCACGCTCAACACGAAGACGCGCCAGATCCACGTGTTGCGAACCGGCGAGGAGATCGAGAACTCGTTCGCGGTCGACCGGGGCGCGATCTACATCGTGTCCGACAAGCGCATGTATCGCTTCGCCGCCGACAAGCGCGGCAGGCCGCACGTGGACTGGAAGGTGACCTACGGCAACTCGCGCATCCACAAGCCGGGCCAGGTGGACGCGGGCTCGGGTACGACGCCGACGATCATGTCCGGCGGCTTCGTGGCGATCACCGACAACGCCGACCCGATGGACGTCGTCGTCTACCGGACGGCGAAGCACCTGCGCGCGCACCAGCGCCGGACCGTCTGTCAGGTCCCCGTCTTCTCGCGCGGCGCGAGCGCAACCGAGAACTCGCTGATCGGCTCCGGCCGCTCGCTGATCGCCGAGAACAACTACGGCTACCAGGATCCATTCGGGCCGATGGCCGGCACGATCACCCAGCCGGGCTTCGCTCGCGTGGACATCGGGAAGGGCGGGCTGGGCTGCCGTCTCGTCTGGACGAACCGCACCGAGACCGCGCCCAGCGTCGTGCCGAAGCTCTCGACGAAGACGCAGCTCGTGTACACGTACGTACAGGACGCGAATCCGCTCGGCGGGCAGACGTGGTCGTGGGCCGGCGTCGACGCCCGCACCGGCAAGACCGCGTTCAAGGTCCCGGCGGGCGACGGCCTGCTGGCCAACAACAACTACGCCGGCATCGCGCTCGGCCCGACCGGCACCGCCTACCTGGGGACGGTCGCCGGAGTCCGGGCCCTACACCGACCCTAGGCTGCGAACCTGCCGCGCGGCATGTGCAGGCGGCTCCAGCGGATCACGGGCGCGCGGTGCTCGACGCGCAGTTGCTCGGCGCGGAGCTGCAGAAGGGCTACGACATCGGCCGTGGGCTTGAACGGGTCGGCCAGCGCGTCCCCGCCGTCCAGGGGCAGCGCGGCTACCAGCTCGCCGGCCTGCTCGGCCACCAGCACGCCGCCGGTGGGCACCGGCTTCTCGTCGAGCGCGGCCAGGCGGTGGACGCCGTCGATGTCTCGCTCGGCGAAGCGGCGTACGGTCACCCGTGCGCGCGAATCGAGCTCCTCGGAAACCGCCTCGGCGCGACCTCGGCGTGCACGAGCAGCGGCGGCCCGAAGGTCGCGGATGTGCTCGCCGGCCAACTCGTTGCTCATGAACGGATTCACCTTCGGCTCCTTCTTTTGCAGGACTCGCACTTGCTGTACTTGATCCTGGACTAAGAAGGCCCGCCGCACATCGGGAGGATGGAGCGACCTTGGGCGGCGGTTCCCTTACTCGGGCGTCGCGACCCCTTACTTGTCTGCGGACCCCATGATTTGGCTTTCTAGAGCCTCGATGAACGGCACCTGGCCCGCGACGAGCTTGGTCCGAGCAGTGGCGCTGTCGAACCACTCGGCCCGGTCGATCTCGGGGAATTCGCGCAGCTGTCCGGACCCCTTCGGCCATTCCAGCGTGAACGTGTTGCTCCTGACGCTCGCGGGGTCGAAGTCGCCTTCGATTGCCCACGCGACGACGCGCTTGCCACTTCGTTGCCGGACTTCGCCGAGCTCCAGGGTCGGCCCGGGAGGTGGCGGGCTGCCGGTCTCCTCCTGGAACTCACGGCGAGCAGCGGCGAACGGGTCCTCGCCCTGTTCGTACTCGCCCTTGATGATCGACCACGCGCCGTCGTCCTTCCGTGCCCAAAACGGGCCACCCATGTGCCCGATGAAGACCTCCAGCTCGCCGTCCCGCAGCCGGTAGAGCAGCAGCCCGGCGCTCGTTCTCACGGCGCGGCCGGCACCACCGCGAGCGGCGTGTCGCCCGGCAGGTCGTCCGTGTCGAACGCGGGCGAGTCGAGGCGCTCCACGTTCGGCATCCGCTCGAGGAACGGCTCGGCCGTCTCGAGGAAGCCGATCTTCGGCGTGCGGTAGTGCATCGGCACGACCCACTTCGCCCCAAGCTGCTCGGCGATCGCCGCGGCCTGGTCGTGGTCGATCGTCGGGCCGCCGCCCACCGGCAGGAACACCAGGTCGACCTGTCCGATCGCCGCGGCCTGCTCGGGGCGCAATCCGGTCTGGCCGAAGTCGCCGAAGTGGGCCACGCGCACGCCGTCGAGCGTGAAGACGAAGATCGTGTTCGGGCCGCGCTCGGTGCCTGCCGCCGCGTCGTGCTCCGACGCCACGCCCACCACCTCGCCGAGCGGCGACTCGTGCTTGCCCGCGGTCGCGCGCAACGTGACCGGGTCGCCGCCGATCGCGTCCACGCCGTTGTGGTCGAGGTGCTCGTGGGTGACGAGCAGCAGATGCGCGTCCACGCCGTCGATCGCCGGGTAGTCGAACTGCATTCCGCGCGCCTCGGTGAGCGCGCTCATGTCGCCGAACGGGTCGATGAAGACGGTCGTGTCGTCGCCCGTCAGCCGGAACGCCGACTGGCCGTACCACTCAACTTGCATGCTGCTCCTCGGGTCGGGATGTGCGCAGGACTCTGCTGGGGACCGCCACCTGCTCCTCGGCGTGCTCGTAACGCCCGCCGCGCATCAACGATGCCAGCGCGGCGATCAAACAGGCGGCGATCGCGAAGCCGAACGCCTCGTGCAGGCCGGAGCTGAATGGCGCCGAGATGAGCTGGGGGAAGAAGGAGTGCCCGGTGATCGTCGCGCGGTTGCTCGCGCTCAATGCGGCGAGCGCGTGCGGGCCGAGCAGGTGCTGGATCGGGTTGTAGCCGAGGAAGGCGGCGAACAGGATCGAGATCGGCGGCAGGTGCGCGACGTGGTTGGCCACCGCGGGCGCCACCCCGTGCGCCTCGAGTCCGCTCGACATCGTCTGCGGCAGCTTTGCCGACAGCCCGATGATCATCAGCGTGAAGAAGATCCCGATCGACAGCACCTGGGCCGAGTTCTGGAAGGTCTGGTTCATCGCGCCGCCGGCGCCTCGATCGTTCTTGGGCAGGCTGTTCATGACCGCCGCGCGGTTGGGCGAGGCGAACAAGCCCATCGACACGCCGGTGAGGAACAGCGCGATGGCGAACATCGGGTACTTGAAGTCGACGGGCAGCAGCAGGAGCAACCCGAAGCTGGCGGCGGTGCCGACCATCCCGCCCGTGGCGAACGGCCGCGCGCCGAAGCGGTCAGAGAGATATCCGGACGTCGGGCCCGCGATCAGCATCCCCACCGTCAGCGGCAGCATGTAGATGCCGGCCCACAGCGGGGTGCTCGTGAAGTTGTATCCGTGCAGTGGCAGCCACAGCCCCTGGAGCCAGATGATCAGCATGAACATCAGGCCTCCCCGCGCGACCGCCGACAGGAACGTGGACAGCGTGCCAAACGTGAACGCGCGGATCTTGAAGAGGTCGAGCCGGAACATCGGATCGGGTACGCGCTTCTCGATCAGCGCGAACGCGACGAGCGAGGCGACGCCGGCACCGAGCAGCGCGAGCGCGGTCGGGCTGCCCCAGCCGGTGGGATGCGAGCCGTACGGCCGGATCCCGTGCGTGACCGCGACCATGATGCAGATCAGCCCGAGGGCGAACGTCACGTTCCCCCACCAGTCGATCGGGCGGCGGCGTGGCTCGCTGCGCTCCTCGAGCTTGAGGTACGCCCACACCGTCCCGAACACGCCCACGGGCACCGAGATCAGGAACACGAGCCGCCAGCTGATCGGGGCGAGCAGGCCGCCGAGCACGAGCCCGATGAACATGCCGCTGACGCCGACGATGTTGTTGATCCCGAGCGCCGTGCCGCGCTGGTTCACGGGGAAGGCGTCCGTGATGATCGCCGACGAGTTGGCCAGCAGGCAGGCGCCGCCGATGCCCTGGACGATGCGGAAGCCGATCAGGTAGGTGGCGCCCGCGCGGCCGGTCATCCAGTCGATCGTGAGGAGCAGCGACGCGACCGTGTAGATCACGAAGCCGAGGTTGTAGATCTTCACGCGGCCGAAGATGTCGCCGAGCCGGCCGAGGCTGACGATCAGCACGCTCGCCACGACCATGTAGCCGAGGATCATCCAGAGCAGGTAGAAGCTGTTGGACGGAACGAGCGGATCGAGGTGGATGCCGCGGAAGATGTCCGGCATCGCGATCAATGTGATCGACACGTCGAGCGTCGCCAGCAGCACGCCGAGCGTGGTGTTGGAGAGCGCGATCCACTTGTAGTTGTCTTTGGCCACGACCATCTAGTTTACACAGGTAACCTGTACAGTTTCCCTGATGATCAGAAAGACGGACACGGCGCGGGTTGCGAGTGACCTCCGGGTCGTGCTCGGGCAGCTGATGCGGCGCCTGCGCGCGGAGCACCGCTTCTCGCTCTCGCAGGGCGCCGTGCTCGGCCGGCTCGACCGTCAAGGTCCGCAGAGCGTGAGCGATCTCGCCGCGTCGGAGCGGGTGCGCCAGCAGTCGATGGCGGAGACGGTGAAGGAGCTCGAGTCCGAGGGTCTCGTGGAACGGAATCCCGACCCCGACGACCGGCGTCGCGCGCTCGTCTCGCTCACCGAGCAGGGCAACCAGACACTCGAGGATGACCGCCGCCACCGTGTGGGCTGGCTGGCCCAGGCGATCGAGGAGGACCTCTCCGCGGAGGAGAAAGGCGTGCTCCGCGATGCTGTGGAGCTGCTCAGGCGGCTCGCCGAAAGCAAGTCGCCGCGCTGAGAATTCGCTTATCTGCCGTCGGGCGGGCAGGAATCTCGCGCCGTGTGCTTGACACTAGGCGTGATGACCCGGCGCAGCCCGCTGCTCATTCCGTCGATCGTCCTCGGGATCGTCCTGATCGTGATCGCGGTGATCTATTTCGTCGACACGGCGTCGTCGCTGCCGTCGTTTTTCCCGGGCCACAGCGCCGGCTCCTCGCACCACCACATCAAGCACGGCGTCCTCGCGCTCGTGCTCGGCGTGGGCTGCCTGCTGTTCGCCTGGTTCCAGTCGGGACCGGCCGCGCGTCGCGCTGCGTGAGCAACTACACAGACGCTCGCGGCAAGTCGCCGCTATCCAAGGTGGATGCCGGGTGCAGCAATTGAGAAGAAAGAAGGCCGCCGAGCGCTCTGGATTGCGCTGTGCGCCTCGGTCGTCGCCCTCGGCCTAGCCGTCCCGGCGCGCGCCGCAACCACGATCGTCGTCACGAGCACGGCGGACGCGGGTGCGAACTCGCTGCGCCAGGCCCTCCTCGACGCGAATCCTGGCGACACGATCTCCATCCCGACCGCCGGCGACTACGCGGTCACGTCGGCTGATCTCGCCGTCACGAAGAACGTCTCGATCGCCGGCTCGGGCCCGGCGGTGCGACTCGTGGCCGACGCAAACAACCGCGTGTTCAACGTCACCGCGGCCAGTGCGACGATCTCGGACCTCACGATCACCGGCGGCGGGCAGTCGGGCCCGGAAGCGGCCGGCGGCGGCATCGCCAACGGCACGGGCACGCTCGTGCTTCGGAACGTCACGGTCAGCGGCAACTCGGTGACGAGCGCGACCGGAGGCATCCCGGCGGGCGCCGGCGCGTTCAACGGCAGCGGAAGCCTCCAGATCGTCGACTCCACGATCGACGGCAACACCGCCTCCACCACGAACAACAGCGGCGGCGTGCCAGAGGGCGGCGGAGTGGCAAACGCGACCGGCACGCTCACCATCACCCGCACCACGATCTCGAACAACACCGAAAGCGCAGCCAGCGGCGGCGTGCCCCAGGGCGCCGGCATCAGGAGCGGCGGTGGCCGCCTTGACATCGTCGATTCGACCGTGGAGGGCAACCAGGCCCGGGACGGTCAGGTGCCGGAGGGCGGCGGGATCCTCGCGGAGGAGACCGCCACCACCATCACGGGCAGCACGGTCGACCGGAACGCCGGCGCCGCCACCCATGGCGGCTCGTTCAGCGAGGGCGGCGGAGTCATGCAGATCGAGGGCTCGCTCAGCGCGGTGAACAGCACGATCACGAACAACTCGGTGTCCGGCGACGTGGGCTCCGCGGGCGGCGGAGTCGACGTGAGCAACGCCACCTTCGACGCGACGAACACGACCATCGCGTCGAACGTCACCGCCGGCGCGGCGACGGTGGGTGGCAACCTGTCCTTCGGTACCAACGGGATCCCGACGACCTTCAAGCCCCGCAACACCATCGTCGCGGACGGCACCGCCGACAGCGGGCCGAACTGCGCCTTCGACACCGGCACCTCGTCGGGGTCGCAGGGGCACAACCTCGAGAGTGGGAGCGATTGCGGGTTCACGGCGCCGGGCGACCTGGCGGGTACCGACCCGCAGCTCGCCGACCTCGACGACAACGGCGGGCCCACCCAGACGCGCGCGCCCGCCACCGACAGCCCGGCCGTGAACGCCGGCACGGACGGCGGCTGCCCCGCGGCCGACCAGCGCGGCGTGGCGCGGCCTCAGGACGGCACCTGCGACATCGGGGCCTTCGAGCAGACCTTCACCACCGATCTCGCGATCGCCGTCTCCGGCCAGCCGCAATCGGTGCCGGTCGGCGTGCCGTTCTCGATGACGGTCGGCGTGAACGACTTCGGTCCCGACCCCGGCGCGGACGTGGTCGCGGCGGGTCTGGTGCCGGCGGGTGCCCGGCTCGTGTCGGCCACTCCGTCACAGGGCTCGTGCGAGCTCGCCGGCGGCACGTGCTCGCTCGGCGCGATCGCTCCGAGTTCGCGCGCCACGGTCAACGTGGTGCTGCTGCCCACTCGGCCCGGTGTGCTCGCGAACAGCTTCCACGCGAGCGGCCGCCACTCCGACTCGAATGCCGACAACGACAGCGCCGGCATCTCCGTGGGCGTCACGCCCCTCACGCTCACCGGCTTCGCGACAGGGCACAAGCAGTTCCGGCTCGGCACGCTCAAGCCGCTGATCGCCCGGCGGAGGCCGGTCGGCACGAATCTGCGCTTCAAGCTCTCGGCACCGGCGCAGGTGAAGTTCGCGTTCGCGCGAAAGGCGACAGGCCGGCACGTGCGCTTTGTGAAGGCCGGCTCGCTCACCGTGAGCGGGAGAACGGGCGCGAATACGCTGCGCTTCCAGGGCCGCCTGTCGGGCCGGAAGAAGCTCCGGTCCGGCAGCTACCGCGTGACCGCTGTCGCTCAGGACGGATTCGGCAACAAGTCGAAGCCGCGCCGGCTCACGTTGCGCGTGCTGCACGCCTGAGCACGCCAGGCGTCGGCTCGACTCACAGAAGCTCCACTTCACCATCGTCCAGTAGCGCCTTCGGGTGCCCGCGGCGGACTTGACTGGGCGGGCGCCGTGCCCAGATGATGGGCAAGCATGGCTCGCGCGCGTGCTCACCTCACCTACGCGAACGTGATGGCGACGATCGCGGTGTTCATCGCGCTCGGGGGCGGGGCGTATGCGGCATCGGGTGGGTTCGCGAGCTCGACCGGCGTGGTTCACGGCTGCGTGGGCAGGCAGGGCGCGCTCAGCGTGGTGAGGGCGCACAAGCGCTGCCCGAAGGGAACGAAGAGGCTCACCTTCAACCAGCGCGGCCAGGCGGGAGCGAACGGCACACCCGGGCCACCCGGTCCGGCAACCGGCGCGGCCGGCGGCGACCTGACCGGTCAGTTCCCCAATCCGAGCATCGCCTCCGGCGCGGTCACGCCCGACAAGCTGGCTGTCACGCCGGCTCTCCAGACGGATGGCATGGGCACTCGGCTTCGCACGGACGGGGGCACACCCACCCTCGGCGTGAACGGGTCCGTCCCTTCGGGCCAGCGCTGGGTGATCGCCGGATTCCCGAATATCGCGGACGGTATGGAAACGGCCCAGGACAGCGGCCAGGACCGGCGTCTACGAGGTCTCGGCCGGCGTCGTGTGGACTGACGCCACGGACTCGACGCTCCGCTGGCTGATCCTCGGCCAGACGAATCTCTTCCCGAGTGACATCGACACCGACGACATCCCCATCCTGGCAAGCCAGGCCGAGCCCGCCTTGAAGGGCGCGGCCACGATTCAAACTCTGTCGACGTTCGTGTTCCTCCAGGCCGGCGACAACATCGTTCCGATCGTCGAGCAGTCGAGCGGTGCCGCGCTCGCCATCGAGGACGACCGCCAGACGTTCTTCGAGATGCGCTTCGCGGGGCCCGGCCCGTGATGAACCGCGCCCGAGTGACAGTGGGGCTTGCGCTCGTCGCGGTGCTCGCGCTCGCCGCCACGGCTCACGGCGCGGCAACGCTCACCTATCCGCCCAACGGCGCCACGGTCAAGCTCGACAAGAACGCGAACTTCACGTTCTCGTGGACGCTGCCGGACAACGAGACGAACCCCAGCGTCGAGGTCGGCGACCAGCCCGGCTACGACCAGGACACGTTCGCCCCGTTCAATGGGATCTGCGGCGTGGACTCCACGGCCACCTCGTGCAGGCCGGACTCGCCGATCCCGGCCGGCACGCATTACTCGTTCATGGACACGACCGATGTCGACGTGACCCAGCACATCGAGTCGCCGGTCACGAGCTTCGTGGTGCCGCCGATGCTTGCGCTGGGCTGCGGCCCGGTGGCGGGCAGCTGCTCAGACCCCAAGGGCTTCAAGACCTTCTACATCCCGCACCCGCCGATCGGCCTGCCCAACTCGAGCCTCGAGGTGGACGCCTGGTTCAACTCTCCCGACGACACGGTGGCCACC
>DASXCV010000097.1:0-6276 GCA_036491015.1 Thermoleophilaceae bacterium
CTCGGTTGAAGGGGCCGGCTCTCACCCTGCTGGGGTGATAACCACCGTCGCACCCCTGCGAAACCCTCGCGCGCGTATGTAAACGCTGTCAACCTCCGCCTTCGCCGATGTCTGTCCGAGCGCCGGGCGGCAGCTTGACGACGATCGGCGTGCCGTCCGGGACCTCGCCGTGCAGCAATTGGAGCAGCTGCCCGTCCTGGGACGCCACCAGCTGCCGAGCAGACCCCTGGCTTTCGCCAAAAGCAGGAGTCGAAACCAGGCTTGTTCTTGTGAGGAGGACGAGCCGAGCCCGACGCTCATCTGACTTTGGCGTTCACGCAACGCGAGCAGCTGGGGTTTCGAGGCTCGGGGCACGATCCCCGGCTGTTGCCGGCGTCTTGCGTTAGTCACGGCAAGAACCGGAGAAGTTTGTTGCCATTCTGTTGCCACGAGCGGGTGCTACGCCGAGGCGCCGATAGGTCGCTCCAACAAAAAACCCCGCTTTAGCGGGGTTTTTCAGTGCGCCCAGGGAGACTCGAACTCCCACGGGCCATTCGGCCCACAAGGCCCTCAACCTTGCGCGTCTACCAATTCCGCCACAGGCGCGTAGCGGCTGGGAACTATAGCGGTGGGGATTGGCCGGGCCGCTTCGTTTTGCAGTCGTCCGGAGGGGTAAGTAGTCTACGAACACATGTTCGGATCAGCGCACAAAACCCGGCCTCCGAGGGGGAGCACATGGTCGAGTTGAAACTCACCAAGCGTCAGCAGGAGATCTTCGACTTCATCAAGCGCTACTCGGCGCGCCATGGGTATCCACCCACGGTGCGGGACATCGGGAAGGCCATCGGCCTGACCTCGTCTTCGACGGTGCACGCGCACCTCGCCAACCTCGAGAAGGTGGGCGTCCTGCGGCGCGACCCCACCAAGCCGCGCGCGATGGAGGTCCTCACGGACAAGGCGAAGAAGGCCTTCGTGCCGGCCGGCCTGCCGATTGTCGGCCGGGTCGCCGCGGGCCAGCCGCTGCTCGCCGACGAGAACATCGAGGAGTACGTCGAGGTGCCCCAGATCGCGGGCGGTGACGACGGCGAGTACGTGCTGAAGGTGCAGGGCGACTCGATGAAGGACGCCGGCATCCTGGAGGGCGACTACGTCGTCGTCCACGGCACGGAGACCGCGCGCAACGGCGAGATCGTCGTGGCGCTGCTGGGTGAGGAAGCCACGGTCAAGCGCTTCTTCAAGGAACGCGATCACATCCGGCTTCAGCCGGAGAACGACGCTCTCGAGCCGATCCTGACGCGCGACGTCCAGGTGCTCGGGCGCGTAGTCGGAGTTTTCAGGAGGGTCACATGAGCACCACAGCCACACAGCCACTTTTCGAACTCTTCGCGCAGCCGGACAGGTCCCCGCCTGGGCGCGCGAGGCTCACGTTGGGCGAGCGGATGTCCGACGTATGGGAGGGCCTCGTGTCAACCGGGACGGCGGACTGTCCGGTCTGCCGAGGACCCATGGAGCGGGCGGGCCAGAGCGGCCACTGCCTGCGCTGCGGAAGCATCCTCTCGTGAGCACCCCGGTCACGGGGGTGGACTTCGTCCTCGTCTCGGCCACGGACTTCGACCGCTCCGTCGCGTTCTACGGGACCACGCTCGGCCTGCCACTCAGCGCGCGCTATGGCGAGATGCCGGGCGCCGAGTTCGAGACGGGCTCGCTCACGATCGCCGTCATCCGGTCGGACGCGTTCGGGATCGAGGCGAAGGCCAACAACCACCCGATCGCCCTCCAGGTCGACGACGTCCACGCCGCCCGCGCCGAGCTCGAATCCCGCGGCGTCCAGTTCAAGGGCGACATCCTCGACACCGGCGTATGCCACATGGCCAACTTCGAGGACCCAGACGGCAACGCCCTGATGCTCCACCACCGCTACGCCCCCAGGGCTTAGCGCCGAGCAGGCCCCGAGACATAGAGAGGCCCCGCGCGAACGCGGGGCCTCCCCGTAGCTGGCCTATAAGCCGGATCCTGTCTAGCGCAACCATCCATCTGTGCGGCCTACCTGGGACTCGGCGGGCAGCGTCAACGTCCCTGCTTGGCCTTGCACCGGGTGGGGTTTGCCTTGGCCGGCGTGTCACCACGCCGCCGGTGCGCTCTTACCGCACCATTTCACCCTTACCGGCGACGGGCCTCACGTGAGGGCCCGCCGCTTAGGCGGTGTCATTTCTGTGGCACTTTCCCGCGGGTTTCCCCGGGTCGGGTTTCCCGACCACCCCGCCCTGCGGTGTCCGGACTTTCCTCGAGGGCCGGTTTTCTCCCCGGCCGCCGCGGCTGCACAGCCAGCCCACGAAGCCTAGGGCCGCCTGGGCGGCACGACCACCCTTTGCACCCCTTGTTGCTCTTGGGCGCGGTGGCGAACCGTTTGCCTACGCGGCTGCCTCCTTCGCGAACATCTCCAGCAGGCCGCCCCAGCCGCCGTCGCTGCCGATCGCCTCGGAGATCTTCTGAGCGTCGGCGCCGTGGCGCTCGAGGTTGCGGTGCTCGAGCTCGACGAGTGTGCGCGAGTCGCCCTGGGGGATGAAGCGCACCTCGTACTCGCTCGCCTTACCCGGATCGGGGTCGTAGTTCCACTCGCCTTGCAGGTGCCAGGAGATCACGATGCGATTCGGGCGCTCGAACGCGAGCACGCGGCCCCAGTCGCACTCGCTGCCGTCCACGCCGCGCTCGTACACGCGGCCGCCCTCGCGGCACTCGATCACGGCGTCGGCCATCTCGGCGTCGCCGATGTGGTGGCTGTGCGGCCACCAGCTGTCGAAGCCGGCGGTGAACACGTCGAAGGCACGCTCCTGCGGCGCCTCGACGGTGATGCTCTTGCGGACAGTCAGATCCGCGGTCTGCATGGTCATCGGACCTCCTCGTCGGTCTGCTCGGCAGCACTTTTGAAGGCGGCCAGAGCCTGGTTCCAAAACTGGTCGAGATACGCGCGCATGGCGCCGATGCCGTCGGGGTCGAGCTGGTAGAGCCGGCGGTTGCCCGCCTGGCGGTCGGTCACGAGCCCGGCGTCCTTCAGCACCTTCAGGTGCTGGGACACGGCGGGCCGGGACACGGGCAGGTCCTTCGCCAGCTCGCCGACGGCACTGGGTCCGTGGGCCAGCCGCTCGAAGATCGCGCGCCGCGTGGGGTCGCCGAGAGCGCTCATCCCGTTGGCTCGGTAAGTCGGCACTAACCGTAAGTGTACGCTTACCAGCACCCGTGTCAAGGCCCGGTTCTCCTACTCACCACGTGCGCGCGCGCGAACACGACGCAACCGCGCTGGTAGCGCGAAGCGCTCGCGAAAACGCGCTCCCTCTGTTAAGGGAGTGTGTGGTTAACGAGGTTTATCTCGCTACTATTCCGCGTCCGCCGGGCCACCCGACACGGCCACGGGCCGCTCCTGAAAGGTTGTATGAACGAGCAGCGACCTGAGGCCGTGGGCCTCTACGACCCAGCTTTTGAGCACGACGCCTGTGGAGTAGGCGCCGTGGCGGATTTGTCCGGAGCGGCTAGTTACGCCACCGTGAGGCGGGCGCTGCAGGTGCTCGACGCGCTCGAGCATCGCGGGGCGAGCGGCGCGGAGATCGACACCGGCGACGGCGCGGGAATCCTCATCCAGGTACCCGACGCGCTGCTGCGCGAGGTCGTCGACTTCGAGTTGCCGGCGGCCGGCAGCTACGCCGTGGGCATGTGCTTCCTGCCGAAGGAGCCGGTCCGCCGTCGCGAGCTCGAGACGCTGATCGAGCGCACCGTGCACGCCGAGGACCTCGAGCTGCTGGGCTGGCGCGACGTGCCGGTCGACTCGAGTGTGCCCGGCCCGAGCGCCGCCGCGGTGGAGCCGCTGATCCGGCAGGTGTTCGTCGGCGCCGGCGAGGCCACGGACCAGGACGCCTTCGAGCGCAAGGTCTACGTCGTACGGCGCATCGTCGAGAAGAGCGCGGGCGAGGAGATCGCGATCTCGTCGTTCTCCACCCGCACGCTCGTCTACAAGGGCATGCTCACCTCGCCCCAGCTCCCGCTCTACTTCCCGGACCTGCGCGACGAGCGCATCGCGAGCGCGCTGGCTCTCGTGCACTCGCGCTTCTCGACCAACACCTTCCCGAGCTGGGAGCTCGCGCACCCGTACCGCTACATCGCGCACAACGGCGAGATCAACACGTTGCGCGGCAACGTGAACTGGAT
The DNA here is from genome assembly GCA_036491015.1 of Thermoleophilaceae bacterium. Classification (GTDB taxonomy): domain Bacteria; phylum Actinomycetota; class Thermoleophilia; order Solirubrobacterales; family Thermoleophilaceae; genus JAICJR01. The sequence goes on from DASXCV010000097.1 coordinate 4,180, forward strand.
GGCGGCCCGCGAGTCGCAGCTCGAGAGCGAGCTGTTCGGCGACGACCTGCGCAAGCTCACGCCGGTCGTGGTGCCGGGCGGCAGCGACTCGGCCACCTTCGACAACGTGCTCGAGCTGCTCGTGCTGAGCGGCCGCTCCCTGCCTCACGCGCTGATGATGATGATCCCGGAGGCGTGGGAGGGCCGCGACGACATGCCGGAGGACCTGCGCGACTTCTATGCGTACCACTCCTGCCTCATGGAGCCTTGGGACGGCCCGGCGGCGGTGGCGTTCACCGACGGCCGCGTGATCGGGGCGACGCTCGACCGCAACGGCCTGCGCCCGGGCCGCTGGCAGCTCACGCGCGACGGCTTCGTGGTGCTGGCGAGCGAGACCGGCGTCCTCCCCGCGGATCCGAAGAACGTGATCGCGAAGGGGCGCCTGCAGCCGGGCAAGATCTTCCTCGTCGATGTGGAGAACGGCCGCATCGTCGATGACGGCGAGGTGAAGCATGCGATCGCCACGCGCAAGCCGTACGGCCGCTGGTTCGCCGAGCGCACCGTGCACCTCGACGACATCGCGGACGTCGCGCCCAGCGAGCTGCCCGCCGACCCGCTGCGCACCAGGCAGCAGCTCTTCGGCTACACCCAGGAGGACCTGAAGGTCACGCTCGCGCAGATGGGCGGCGCCACGGCGCAGGAGCCCACCGGCTCGATGGGCAACGACTTCGCGCTCGCTGTGCTGAGCGACCGCCAGCCGCTCCTCTACTCGTACTTCAAGCTGCTGTTCGCGCAGGTCACCAACCCGCCGATCGACCCGATCCGCGAGCAGATCGTGATGAGCGTGTCCACCTCGGTGGGTCCCGAGGGCAACCTGCTCGACGAGACGCCCGAGCACGCTCACCAGCTGATCATCGGCCAGCCGCTGCTCACCCACGGCGAGCTCGAGAAGCTGCGCCAGGTCGACCACCACGTGTTCCGCGCCGACACGCTCGACGCCACGTTCCCGGTGAGCGAGGGTCAGGCCGGCCTCTCGCGCGCCATCGCGCGGCTCTGCGAGGAGGCGTCCGCCGCGATCGACGCGGGCGACAACATCCTGATCCTGTCCGACCGCGCCGCCGGCTCAGACCGCGCGCCGATCCCGGCGCTACTCGCTGTCGCGGGAGTGCACCACCACCTGGTCCGCGAGGGCACGCGGCTCCAGGCCGGCTTGGTGGTCGAGTCCGGCGAGCCGCGCGAGGTCCACCACATCGCCTGCCTGCTCGGCTACGGCGCCAGCGCGGTCTGTCCGTACCTCGCGTTCGAGACGCTCTTCGAGATGCACGACCTGGGCCTGCTGACCGGCGTGGAGAACGCCGCCACGGCCGAGGCCAACATGATCAAGGCCGTCGGCAAGGGTCTGCTCAAGACCATCTCGAAGATGGGCATCTCCACCGTGCGCAGCTACTCGGGCGCGCAGATCTTCGAGGCGGTCGGACTCGAGCACGATCTCGTGGAGCGCTACTTCACCGGCACCACCTCGCGCATCGGCGGTATCGGCCTCGAGGTGCTCGCGCAGGAGGCGCTCGAGCGCCACGCGCGCGCCTACCCGCGCGCCGCGCGGCCGGCCGGCGAGGAGCGGCTGCCGAACGGCGGCGTGCACGCCTGGCGCAGCGACGGCGAGCACCACCAGTGGAACCCGCAGACGATCGCCGAGGTGCAGGACGCCGTCCGCCACGGCGGCCAGGAGTCCTACGAGCGCTTCACTGCCACGGTCAACCACGAGTCCACGCGCAAGGCGGCGCTGCGCGGCCTGCTCAAGCTCCGCACGAGCGAGGCCGAAGCGATACCGCTCGACGAGGTCGAGTCCGCCAAGGAGATCGTCAAGCGCTTCGCCACCGGCGCGATGTCGCTCGGCTCGATCTCGACCGAGGCGCACGAGACGCTCGCCATCGCGATGAACCGCCTCGGCGGCAAGTCGAACACGGGCGAGGGCGGGGAGGACCCGCGCCGCTTCACGCCGGACCCGAACGGCGACCGCCGACGCTCGGCGATCAAGCAGGTGGCGTCCGGCCGCTTCGGCGTGACCGCCCACTACCTCGTGAACGCCGACGAGCTGCAGATCAAGATGGCGCAGGG